>JAHJLI010000182.1 GCA_018821785.1 Pseudomonadota bacterium | reverse complement strand
TCGAGACCTGGAGCACCCTTGTTGGACTTTACCTTCTGCCATGCCACCGCAATGTTTTCAGTTGCTACGATACGCTCAAGTGAAATGGGATATGAAGGCAGTTTTCCAGCGCCGCGCACAGATGCTGCTCCCCCGGACGGGGTCGACACAGCCCTGTAGCACACCAGTACTTTTCCTTCGTTCTTCATGTTCGGCCCTTCAGTGGGGTGATCCTCCCGGATTTTCTATTCACCGAGCTCGTTTCCAGACGCCTATCTACCTTTGGCGACGTCCTGCACCTACTATGGCCTCTGCTGACTCCTGTCTCATCACAGCCAATGTTGCCATCAGTTGCGCCTCTGTTGCCAGATGCTCGTGAGACAGGCCTCCCCGGGTAATTGCGTGAACTTCCAATGAGCGACCGTATCATTTACCGTATCTCCTGATCCTGGGCTTAAACATGTTGTGCTGCCTTACCCAGAGACTCGGCCTTATATGACATTTTTGTACGTCAGCCCACATCTTTACACTCCGGCTTCCTCCAAACACTACCTCACGATAATACTCTTGCCTTCGGTTAGTATTTTGTGTTAAGCAAATGACTTAACACAGGATCACATACAGGGGACTTTAACCCCATTAGTTCACTCCCATGCCGGGCGCACACAAGGTACTTGACCGGACACCGCGCACCACACAATCAAGCAGAGCTTGCTTGCGCGGCACACTGCGCCGGTCAGCTCCGCGATTAGCGCAAGGAATTGAAAGAAACGATGGAGTTTAAGGCGACATTTAAAAGTATGCTAGGACTTACAGTCATTATTTTATTCCTGACTTTCATTACGCTATACACTGGAATTGTATTTAGTGAAATTATCATGGTGTTCATTGGGATAGCACTATTTCTGATATTAATGATTATCCGCATCCGTTTTAAGGTATCTTTCGATGAATATCAGCTACGAAGTACTGGTTTCTTCTCCACTCAATCGATTAGGTGGAAGGAAATCACGAACATAGTTAGAATGGTAGATTATGGCTTCCCGAAAGATAAGATCTACGGGCCCTATGTTTATGAGTTCAAAGGCCAAAATAATAAATTAAAAATCAATTTTAAGTTGTTCCCAATTGAGTGCATGAACCAAATTAGCAAAATTACGGAGTCGCTAACAATCCAATAACCGCAGATCCGGCGAAAAGCTTGCCGGGCTGGTTATCGCGCAACCCAGCGTTGGGCTAAAGCAAAAAAGAGGTTTTGTGAATAAAGTCAACAAAAAAACTATATATCTTTTTTTGTTAAATGTAATAGGCTTTGCCATTCTCGCACTGCCGTTGTTTGGTATGTATTGGGGAATCAGACATAAGATGTTATTCCTTGTGCCTCTGAATGTATTGATGTTCTTTCTCTTTAGAAAAGTTTTGTTTCTAATCGAGGACAGAATTGGAATTCGATCCCCAAGTAATCCGAAGAGTCGTTACTTAGGGAGTGGAATTACATTTGAAGCGCCTTGGATACGCCGCCAAAGAGAAAAATCAACAATGAAAAAAAGCACAACTTGTGGCAAAAAAAATAGCACAACAAAAAGTTAGAGCAGGCCAGAGTAAACGCTGTGATACGATGGTATATCATTGGCAGGCACCCCGGCGTTATATTACGAAATAAATTAAGGAATATTTATGAAATCCAAAATCGCAATTAAATTTATACTTTGTCTTTTTGCCTGTTCACTAATTTTTACTGCCAATCAGTAGTATCCGGTTAGAAAATTGCATGGGGTTTCTTTAACCGCTTAAGGTGCTTTCTTTGTTTTCGGATTTGCATCGCTGATTTCTCTGCAGCTTGTTGTGTCACTTCATTGCGGATTTGATTGCGGAGCTGACGTACACGATGAATAGAAACAGGTTCACCGTGCTGCTCTTGGCAGTAGATTGCTAAAAGAAGGTAGGTGATAAGTCCAGAGAGGATTTGAACCATCAGGCCATTCTTGCTTCTAGCAAAAAGGTGATAGACTTTAAGGTGTCGTTTCCACCATGC
>JAHJLI010000181.1 GCA_018821785.1 Pseudomonadota bacterium | reverse complement strand
GGTAATAGGCCTCCCGTTCACCCGTCAGTACCGAAGCCAGGTAGGAAAGCGGGGTGAGATCGCCGGAGGCACCCACCGAGCCAAGCGACGGAATGACCGGGATCACACCCCGGTTAAGGAGGCCGCAAAGCGCTTGTAAAAGTTCCACGCGAACCGCCGAATACCCCTTGGCGAGACTCACAAGACGGGCAAAAACCACAGCGCGCCCCTGTTCGACGGTCAACATCTCACCCAGGCCACAACCATGCTGGCGTATGATCTGATAGGCGAATTCATGGGTGTGGTTTGGATCGATGCTATGCCCGGAACTGTAGCCGACGCCGGTTGAAACACCGTATATCTTATGTCCGGCAGAAAGGGAACGTTCGATGACCGCACGGCCCTCCTGTAATTTGGCCAGCCACAACGGATCCTCTGAAAGCCGCACAGGTCGTGCCTCAAAGGCCACCGCCAGCAAATCATCCAAGGTCATTTCACCGTCACCGACAACTACCGGCACAGGTGATCTCGGGATGCTGCCCTTTTCTTTGCTGTTCATAAATACCTCACGTATTTGACGTCTTCATCTTAGAAGATATGGACGCTTTGATCTCCTGTTTATGCACCTTGCCGCTACCGGTTTTGGGCAGGGTCTCTGTGAAAAACACTCGCTTCGGAACCTTGTAGGATGCCAGTCGGCCCTTCAGCGCGCCGATCAGCGCCTCTGCGCTCAGCGTATGGTATTTTCTCAACACCACAAAGGCGACGGCAATCTCGCCGCGATTGGTGTCCGGCATGCCAACCACCGCCGCTTCGGCCACCTGTGGCAGAGCCTCTATGGCATTCTCCACCTCGGCGGCGTAGATATTTTCACCGGAAGAGATAATCAGATCAGTTTTGCGTCCGACGATGTAGAGAAACCCTTCCTCGTCACGTCTGCCCAGATCGCCGGTATGGAACCAGCCGTCGCGCAAGGCCTCGGTTGTTGCCGCCGGATTGTTCCAGTAGCCGTCAAAAACGGTTGGCCCCTTGACAATGAGCTCCCCGGCGGCACCTTCTGCCACATCCAGGCCGCCGTCATCAATAATGCGCACCTTGGTGTGGAAGACCTCCTTGCCGATGGAGCCGGCTTTACGTTCGGCATCACTCAGTTCCAGGGCGGTGATGCGCTGTGTTTCGGTCATCCCATAGCCCTGGGCGAAGCGGACCGCCTTTTCCTCCTGGTACTTACGAATCAGGTCCACGGGCATGGGTGCACCGCCGGCAAGAAAGAAGTGTACATGGGAGAAGTCAGCGTAAGTCCAGGCCGGGGCCTTGGTCAGCATCTTGAACATCACCGGCACGGCGAAGACGAAGTTGATTCTTTCCCCCCCGATAAGGTGCAGGATCTCCGACGGATTATCGAACGGCCTTATGATCAGGAGGCCGCCGGCATAGATAACAGGCAACGCAGAAGCCGCCAGGGCACCGATATGAAAGAGGGGCGCCACTACCAGAGAGATTGTGCCGGGGTTAATGCCGTAACTGAGCAGTCCGTGAACGGCGCCGAAGAGAAAATTTTGATGGGTCAGCACCGCGCCCTTGAGACTGCCGGTGGTGCCGGAGGTGAACATGATCACGATCGGGTCGGTCAGAGCCACTTCCCAGGGAAATGTCGGTTCCCCGCTTTCTTCTTTAGACGGAGGCTCGCCGAAGGCTTCGACTGCTGCAAACGTGCCTTCAGGGTGCGGCAGGTAAAAGAAAACCGGCGTGTCAGTGGCCTTCAGCTGGTCGGCAACTGCTGAAAAAGCGGTCGAATAAATCAGAATCTTCGGGCCGCAATTAATGATGATGCGTCTCAATTCCGGTGTCGCCAGCTGATGGTTGAGCGGTACCAGAACGGCGCCGATCTTGGCGCAGGCAAAAAAGATCTCGAGAAATGCGCTGCCATTGACCAGGAGAACGGCAACTCGGTCACCTTTGCCGACAGAGAGACCAAGAAAAGCCTGGGCCACGCGGTTGACCCGCTGATCAAATTGCTTATTGGTGCAGCTGAGATCTTCCTGTTTTAGAAAGAGCCGGTTGGGAAAAAGGTGCGCCCGCTTGGAACTCCACTCACCGATATTCATCGCCCCATTTCCTGTCCCTACTCAATCTTCTTAAAAATGACGGCGACAAAGGTACCGCCTGAGGAGATGCCGTTGATGAGGCCATAGCGGATGGATCCCTGTGTTTCGGGGACGCGGACAAAGTTCAGATCGGCGATCGGCTCATGTAATCCGGTGATGGGGGCTGCCTTCTGATGCCTGAGGGAGAGCGCCATTGCTGCCGTGCGCATGCCGCCGGAAGAAAGGCTTTCACCCAGGGCGCCCTTTAAGGCGGTGATCCGCGGCCCTTGACCGGCCATTCTGAATACCTGTTGCAACGCATCGGCCTCCAAGCGGTCGAGACGCGGCCCTCCGTTGGCCGAAGAGCAGATATAATCGATATCGCCTGGAGTAATATCGGCAACCGCCAGGGCGCGGGTTATGGCAAGACACGGGCCGGCAGGGTCCGTAGGCCAGCCGATCGGCAAGGAGGGCGCGGAACTGAGGCCCCATCCGACGATTTCGCAATAGGGTGTGACTCCCCGGGCCAATGCCCCTTCCAACGATTCAAGGCAAACGATTCCAGCGCCCTCGCCGACGACCGTGCCGTTGCCGCGAACATCGAAAGGTCGCAGCCCCTCGGCTTCGCCGTTCTGCGGCGACAGGGTTCTAAAGTGCGACAAAACATTGAAGAAGAATTCGGAGAGTATATCGCCGCCGCCGGTGAGCACCGCATCGACTCGTCCCCGCATGATTTGTGCCGCCGCATAGGTCAGCGCAGTTTCTGCCCCTACCTCATGATGATTGACGGTAGTATTGACACCACGTACCCCGAGTTCAATGGCCACATGGCCTGCCGGGGCGTTCATCACCGTGTTGGGTACGAGAATCGGGTTAACCCGCCTCGGGCCTTCGCTAAAGAGCACCTTGCCGAATTGGGCGGCGACATCGGTGCCGCCAAAACAGGTGCCAAGCATCACCCCCACCTGATCGCGGTTATGCTCGTCGATGGCTAGCCCTGCGTCGTCAAGGGCCATGCGTGCCGCCGCAGCGATCATTTGCGACAACCGGTCCATGCGACGTATGCTGGCGGGTCGAATAAAATCTTTGGCGGTGAAGCCCAAGACCTCGGCACCTGCTTTGCTTGCAAAGCCTTTGGTATCAAAGAGGCTGATGGGACGAATTCCGCAGCCGCCGCTGAAAAGGTGTTCCATGAAAGCGGTTTTGCCGATCCCGAGAGGCGTGACAAGACCCACACCGGTAATAACCACACGCCTATTCATTATCGAATCCCCCCTCGCAGAATTTGCCGAAGACCAGGGCAGTGTTGTTGCCGCCGAAGGCAAAGGAGTTGGAGAGGACGATCTTGAGGGCCGCGTCCCTTGCACCTTCCGTCACATAATCGAGATCGCAGTCGGGGTCGGGGGTGGTGCAATGGATCGTCGGTGGAATGAACTTGTGATGAATGGCCAGCAGGCTGACGACCCCCTCAATGGCGCCGGCGGCACCCAGGGTATGTCCGGTCAACGATTTGCTGGAGCTGACCGGAATCTCATACGCCCGCCGGCCGAAGAGGTGTTTGATGGCCTTGGTTTCGATCTTATCGTTGGCTGGGGTGCCGGTACCGTGGGCGTTGATATAGTCGACGGCTTCCGGGCCGATGCCTGCGTCTTCAAGGGCTCGCGCCATGGCCAGCACGGCTCCGCCCCCTTCAGGGTCGGGTGAGGTCATATGGTGGGCATCGCAACTGACCCCATAGCCAAGAACCTCGCCGTAAATAAGCGCACCCCGTTGTAGAGCGTGGCCCAGCTCTTCGAGGATCATGACCCCGGCGCCCTCGCCGAGAGACATTCCCTGGCGATTTTTGTCGAAAGGTTTGCAGTACTGCGGATCAACGGCCTGCAGGGAGTTAAAGGCGGAGTAAGTAATTCGGCAAAGTGGTTCAGTGCCGCCGCAGATGATCGCAGTCGCCGCTCCGGTTTGCACCAGGTCGCGGGCATAGCCGATGGCCGTTGCACCTGATGAGCAGGCGGTCATAAAGGTGGTTTTGGGTCCCATGAGGCGAAGTTGAATGGCGATCTGATCGGCCGAGGAGGCGCATCCGAAAAAAGCAAAGGATGAATAGGCCGGGCTTTTACCGGCAATGAGAAGATAGTCGCGGTAAACTGCCTCGCATTCTAGCATGCCGCCGGCCCCGCCACCGATGACCACGCCGATCTCCGGCAGCAAGTGATCCGGCAGAGGGAAGAGTCCGGCATCGCGCAAGGCCTCAATGGCAGCGACCATGGCCATCGCGTCGGAGCGGGAGAGGCGTTTGAGGCTGATGGACCTGGGAAGCATCAGGCGAGGCTTGAAATCACGGACTTCGCCACCGGTTTGTGTCCGAAAATCGGTGGGATCGAAGACGCTAACCGGGCCAATACCGCAATGGCCTGCGCGAAGGGCGTGGTGGAATTCAGCAGCGCTGCAAGCCGCCGCATTGACGGTGCCTAGTCCGGTTACTACAACCCTCTTCAGTTCCATAAACCTCCGAAGCGACGGCATTCGTTTTTGAATAGATTTCTACCAACTTCACCAGGACAATAAAAACCAAAACAGCAGCTTAGCACAAGAGAATTGCAGTTGCCGTACTTATTTTAGCCGGTTGCTTAATGCAGACAACTCTTGACCATAAGAGTTGATATCCGGTAGATCTCCTAAGAGGAAAAGCCGCATGACTCCGATGGAAAAGTGATCGTTCAATATTTTATGACCCGTTACCAGTATTTAAGTGTAAGCTGCAAAGGAATTCGAGTGGCAGGGAGGCCAAAAAAAATGGATAAAGAAATCACACAACCGCCGACAAAAATATCCCTGCCTCGAGCCGCGAATACGCTGCTGCCACACAAGCCACCGATGCTTCTCGTTGAGGCTCTGGTAGAACGAGAGGGGGCCTGCGCCGTTGCCATGGCGACCCTTCCAGCTGTCGGGCTGTTTATCACCGCCACGGGGCATATTCTGCCTGAATACTTCATCGAATTGATCGCCCAGACCGCAGCGCTAGGAAATTGCTTTGACGCGGTCACGGCCGGAAATGCCACCCGCAATGGCATGCTGGTGGGCGTTGACTCCTTTTCCTGGCCGGGGCAGCCGCAACCCGGCACTCCTGTGCATATCGAAACCGACATAGCATTTTCCTTCGGGGCGATGAAGGTGATCCATGGTGAGGTGTACGCCGGTAAAGCACTGCTCGCCGTCGGTGACATTAAGGTCTGGGAGGATCTTGGTAAGGATACGCAAAGCTAAGCGCAGGCAGAAGCAGTTTTTCTAATCTGACAGTCGTTAATTTTTTCTAATTGGTAATTGATGGATATGTATAACGATTCTCTCTATGAAGTCTTGCCCGGATGCTGCCTTGAGCTGAGGCTTACCAGCAAGGAGGATGTGCGACTGGAAGCCTCTGCGGATTTTCGGTTTCCGGCAGACTTTGCCGGTTTTCAGGGACATTTCCCTGGTAACCCGATCCTTCCGGCGATAGTTCAGCTGATGACGGTGAGATTTCTTGCGGATTGGTCGTTGGGACAATCTACCCAGCCAAGTCTGCACCATAAAATTAAATTCAAGGGAGCCATCCGTCCGGGGGACTCGGTGACCGTCAACATCGTCCTGAATAATGATGGAGTGAAGTGGGGTGGAACGTTTTCTCTTAAAAGACCGGACGGCGAGGCAGTTTCTGGCGGAATTGCAGAATTTATTGTTTAAGGCATAGGGAAGGCATGTTTCAGGTTACGTATAATTTGGAAAGATGTTGGCCATGATGAAGTTCATCATGGCTCACTTTCGTGTAATCGCGTATCATAGACACTTTAAGTGTCTAACCCCCTAAAGGGGGCATAAGTGTCTTCATGAAATTCATTCTTAAAAAAACCACGAAATGAATGTCTAAGGCACTAATTTTTAAAACGTATTTTAGGAAAGAGTGACATGAATCCTATATGTATAGTAGATGATCAACCTTACATCTGTTCCACAGTTTCGAACATTCTGAAAGACGAGGGGTATCAGACCATCGTCTTTCCTGATGCAGAGAGCTTTTGGCAGAGGCTTGATACTCTGGAGCCCTCTCTCGTTATGCTGGATATCTGGCTCCCAGGCTTAGATGGCTTGCAACTTTTGAAACGTTTGCAAGGTCGATTTCCGGCACTCCCCATCATCATGATGAGTGGACATGCCGGTATCGAGACGGCGGTTTCCGCCATAAAGGCCGGTGCCTACGACTTTATGGAAAAACCGCTGCATCTGGATGTTTTACTCGACAAGGTGAAATCCGCCATTAAGCATCGACCTTCAAGAAGAGACTTGATCCTTCCTTCGGATACGGAACTTGAGATCGTCAATGCCGACATTTTGATGCCCCCCGGCATGGTCGAGTTAGAAGACTCCCCTCTACCTCAACGCACCCTCAGAGAGAATGTTGTCCTTAACGGGGTTGGGCTTCTGAGCGGCAGGAAAACAGGTATTATCCTCAGCCCTCTGGGGATCAATGAAGGTATCGTTTTTCAGACCCTCGACGGTCAAACCATTCGTGGACATATCACCTCCTTAGAAAATTTTGCCCAGACGGTCTCATCGAAAACTTTCTCCGCCAACTCCACCACGCTGTATAACGGCAGGCAACAGGTACGCACTGTCGAACACTTGATGGCGATTTTTTCCATATACGGCATAACCAACGTGCTCATAAAGGTTGACGACGAGGTACCGAACATAGACGGTTCCGCAAAGGACTTCTGCGACCTCATTGAACAGGCAGGGATAGAGGAACAGTCAGCCCTCACAAAGGTTGCTGTCGTCCGCAAGAAGATCGGAGTGGGAAGTGATGAGAGGCATGAAAAGCATCTCTACGCGGAGCCTTTTGACGGATTTGAAATAGTAATGAGAGTTGATTATCCTGCACCCATAGGTGAACAGATTTTCACTTTCAATCCAGAACAGGGGTCTTTTGCAGAGGAGATAGCCCCTGCTCGATCCTTTAATACCTTTGAAAATATCGAAATGGCTCAGAGGCTTGGAAAGGTCGGTGGTGGATATCTCAATTCCCATATCATCATGTACGAAGGCAAGGTCATCAATACGGAACTCAGGTACCCGGATGAATTCGTGCGCCACAAGATACTGGACCTGATCGGAGACCTTTATCTGCTCGGTTTTCCCATCAGAGGTCGCATTACCGCCAATATGACTTCTCACGGTTACAATCAGGCTCTGGTGGAACGCTTGTACCAGGCTATCCAGAGCAGTTCCAGGTTAAGCCAATAAAAATTTGCTAAACCAAGCACGAAAGACTGACCTTTATCTGTCGATTCACCCGGGTTTTGCAAGGAATAATTTGGGATGCAGAGGAAAAACAGCTTGATTCCACTACTGAGAATGGTTGGAAATGATTGGCATCCCAAAGGTGCGGGATTAGAGGCGAGCTGTGATGCACTTTGCAGTATGTCACTGAGAGGTATTCCCGGAACGACTCTTAACGCGGCGGGGGCGGAAATATTTCTGCTCGCTCCCCGCCATCGTGCCTTATGCCTTACCGAATTCCTTTTCTATCTCCATCAGGACATCGTCAGACATTTTGTAACAATTATGTTCAGCTGGGAATACCCCGGTAAGTACTTCCTCCTTGTATTGCTTAAAGGTGTCGAGCATCAATCCCCCGACATCCGTATATTTCTTGGCAAAAGACGGGGTGAAATTGTCGTACATGCCAAGAACATCCGGGGTCACCAGAAGTTGGCCTGAACAGCCGGGTCCGCCGCCGATGCTGATGGTCGGTACCTTCAATTTACGAGTGACATAGGCTGAAAGTTTGGCAGGTACCGCTTCAAAGATGATGGCAAATACCCCGGCTTCCTGAAGGGAAATGGCCTCGGAAACCACCTTCCGGGCGGTTTCGATATCCTTGCCTTGTACCTTCAAGCCGCCGAGTGCGCCAACCGCCTGGGGATGAAGGCCGACGTGGCCGACCACGGCGATGCCCATTTCGACGATGGCCTTGGTTTTTGCGATATGGTTATGGGTTGCCTCGAATTTAACACCGTCGACTTTAGCCTCGGTTACGAAACGGGCGGCGTTACGCATGGTCTCCTCAACCCCGTACTGGAAGGAGCCGAATGGCATGTCGGCAATGACCATGGTTCGGTCGCAGGCGCGGGCAACAGAGCCGCAATGGAGGACCATCATATCCATGGTGGCGGTCAGGGTATTGGGATGGCCATGCACCACCATCGCGCAGGAATCTCCGACAAGAATCATGTCGATCCCGGCATCGTTGACCTTCTTGGCAGTGGGAAAGTCATAGGCGGTGAGCATGGTGATGGGTTGTTTTTCATCCTTCATTTTCTGGATGGTTTTTACGGTATGTTTCACGGGTTTCTCCTGGTTGTTTTTTAGTGTTTTCTGGTTGATGTTTTGTCGGCGGAACAAAACAGAGTTATTTTCGATTGCACTGGTTGTTTCATCGCAGCAATGGCAGCCTGCATGAGTGGTACCAATTCAACCGACGAAGAGGTTGCGAAACTCTCCGTAAGCGCTCTGATGTAGGCAGAACGAATTTCGGTGTTGACGTTGAATTTGCAGACTCCAAGGCGGATCGCCTCCTGAATCATCTCATCGGGAAGTCCCGAGGTGCCGTGCAGTACCAGTGGGATGGCGACCCGGTTAGTAATTGCGGCAAGGAGATTGAAGTCGAGCTGTGGCGGGTGCAGATAACGACCATGTACATTGCCGATACATACGGCAAGGGCACTGATCCCGGTCTTTGCGACAAAGTCTTCAGCCTGGTCAGGGTTGGTCATCTGTGCCTCTCGCTGGGCGACAGGCAAACCGTCTTCTTCACCGCTCAGTCTGCCCAGTTCCGCCTCAACGGTACCGCCAAGCTCACCGGCCTTTTTTACCATGTCGCGGGTGAAACGAATATTCTCGGGATACTCCAGGTTCGAGCCATCTGCCATTATCGAGGTGAGACCTGCCGCAAGGGCAAATTCTATACCTTCAGGCGAACTGCAATGATCGAGGTGGACCGCGACTTCGACTGTACTTTCCTGTCCGAGAGCGAGACACATGGCGATCAGCGTTCTGCCGCCCTGTTCAAGAGCCTTCGGCAACAATTGCAGGATGACCGGGCTGCGCATTTCTTCGGCGGCCTGAACGACAGCGAGCGCCCCTTCGAGATTGTAGATGTTAAAGGCCCCTACCGCATAGCCATACTGGCTGGCCTGCTGCAACAGAATGCTGGTATCAGCAAGCATCTCTATTCTCCTCTGTGGGCGGTGCCTCGAGGTTTTTTTGCAGGCAGGCCAGAGCATTTTCTTCCCCGACGTTGCCGGGAAAAATGATATAGGACATACCCGGATAGCGGGTCTCGGGCCCCAGTCGCCAGACCGGCACCCCAGGCTGGGCCTGGCCGATGACCATTGCCCGGCAGACCCCAAGGCCTTTGGTGGCAATGTCGCTTGAGGTGATACCGCCCTTTGCCACCAGATAACGCGGCTGGACGGAGATAGCCCAGGTGATGGCAATAAGACTGTCGCTCACCGTCTGACCGATTGTAAGGCTTGCCGCAGGATCCTTACCGGTAATCAATTTTCTGCTGGTAAAAAGGACTGTATCTTGGCCGGCTGCAAGAAATTCTGAGACCTCGACTGCCGCTCTGGCGATTTCTTTTTGCCTCAACGCTGGATCAAGGAGGGCCTCGACCTCAACCTCAATAGACTTGACTCTCGTTTTTGCCAGAAGGGCCTCCAGCTGAAGGCTGGTTTTTTCGACGTAGGAACCGATAACGAAGAGACCGCCATGATAACTATCACCTGCCAACTCGGACCGGGAAAGCAATTCGGCTCGGTGGTCAAGGCCGGTTCTTGTGCGAACAAAGGAGGCAGCGGTGCGATAAAGAAACTCCTTGCCGTCGTGTTCGACCATAAGCAGAGCAGTGACGATTACCTCGATATCACGGTAGCTTGCAGCGTTAACGATGCAGGCGCAACCCGGATTTACACTGCTGAGAATTTCCGCCACTTTGTGCGGACCACCTCGCCGGATGTCATCGATAGTGACGGAAGTAACTGCGCTGGCAGGGATTTTTCCGCAAGTTTTTTCTTCCACCCATTCCTTCAGGTTCGAGTGGCTGAACCCGAAGGCTGCGTCTTTGGCAAAAGGCGTCTGGCTCGCCGGAATGAGTTGGTCCTGATCGCGTACGTAATGGATATCATTAATGGTATATCGCCCGCCTTCGAGAAAAAAGGGCAGGATGAGATAGGGAAGGCTCTCTTTGCCCATGGCCTCAGCCATGGCATCCACTTCCGCCGGAAAATGTCCGCGCAGAGTGGAGTCGCTGCGGCTGATAAGGACGACCCGAACTCCGGTTGCCTCTGATGCCCTGCGCAGATTGGTTCCGATATCCCTGGCCAGAGAACAGGCCTGATCCTCGGGTAGACTTCTGCTGTTGGTAAGGATAAAAAATGCAGGATATTCCCGGACCAGCTCCTCCCGCAGATCCTGTTCCGACCATTTGGTCAGAACAGGGAGGTCGCGGGCGGTCTGGGTACCGGTCGGGTCATCGTCGAGAATAATGATTTTATAACGTGAAGATCCTATTTCCTCCCGGATTGCCGGTAGGAGGTCGGTGGACCATTCCGGAGGCAGGGAGTTGAGATGGCTCATGGCCGAAACTGTTGTTGACCGCATGGCAGATTGTTCCTCAGTGCATCGAGAAGATGTTCTGTTCGATAAACTTCCAGGTCTCGAGATAATCGCCTTTGTGCATCAGGGCCTCCAGCTTGGTGGTATCGATTCTGTGGAGCATCTGCCAGATTTTCAAGGTCAGTCGACTGTTAGCCTCGAAGGTGCCGCGGATATCCCAGCGGGTTGGCGAGGTATCCGAGGTGAAGTAATCGTTATAGCTATACTTTTTCAGGTAATAAAGGAATTCGACATACTCGAGAAAGTGTTTGGTTCCGCAGAAATAATCCCAATCCCATTTGCCGTCGTTGTCGTTGATATGGACGTAATACTTGTAGGGGCTGGCTTCGAGCAGGGCCACCGCTTCAGCCGGATTCTCGTTGCCGTACATGGAATGGCCAAAATCAAGGGTTACTCCCATGGCCGGGATCTTCATGTCGTTTAACAGACAAAGCGCTTTTGCCGCGGTGTCGATAAAGCAGCGGCCACGGGTCTCACTCGGTTTATATTCGATAAAGAGCGGAATCTCCGGTCGGTAGCTGCCTGCCTCGGAAAAGGTCTGGATCAGGTGTCGCCAGGCCGCTGCATAATCGTACTGGAAGGAAAATTCATAACCGTCGCCCAAGGGGCAGCAAGTGACCTTGTCGGCCCCGACCGCCACGGCGAAATCCTTGGCGTTCTTGATAAACTGCACGGCCTTGTCGCGAATAGCCGGATCGGTCGAGGTGAGTCCGCCGTTACGAAACTCCGGTTCGGCCTTGACATTGACATTGACCGCTGCTACTTCCAGATTGTAACGGTCAAGCACCGCACGGGTCTCGGCGGCGTTCTCGACCTCGTAGGGAAAGACTATCTCGACTCCTCGATATCCTTCTATTTCCGTCATCAGTTTAAACTTCTCGTCTACGCTGAGTGGGGCGTTGTAGTTATGAAAACGATCTTTGGTTTGCGATAAAAAGCCAGTAATAATTGCCAGTTTGAGCATTGCTTGTGTTCTCCAAAAAGTGATAATCGCTGGGACAGCGACAAGCTTATTATGTTCAGGAATTTGCTCGTTTGAATCCAAGAATATCCTTTAGTTTGCCTATTCCTCGCTTGTACCACCCGAACTGGCTGCAGATCGTCCAGACAATGATGATAAAGAGGATGAGAGAGACCGGCCTTTGAAAGACCGGCAGAAAACTTCCCTGGGAGACCATCAGGGCCCGCCTCAGGTTTTCATCGGCCATGGGGCCGAGGATGACGCCGATGACCAGCGGGGCGATGGGGTAGCCCATGTTGGTCAGGAAGTAGCAGATGATACCCACCGGCAACATCAGATAGAGATTAAAGATATTCAGGCCAAGGGAATAGGAGCCGATAATACAGAGCACGCCGATGATCGGCATGAACAGTTCGGTCGGGATGCGCAGGACTTTGACCACCTGTTTGGCCAGCATCATGCCGGTAATCCACATGGCTATTGAGGCAAGCAGCAGGATGGCGGCGATTTCCATGATAAAGGTCGGATGCTCGAAGGTAATCATCGGTCCCGGGGTTACCCCGTGCAACATCAGGGCACCAAGGAGCATAGCGGCCGGTGGACTGCCGGGAATTCCGAGGTTAAGAAGGGGAATCATTGCTCCGCCGACGCAGGCGTTGTTGGCGGTCTCGCTGGCGATTACTCCCTGGACTTCACCCTTGCCAAAGGTTTCCGGGTGTTTGGAGGTGTTTTTCGCGGTGCCATAGGAAACCCAGCCGGCGATATCCTCACCGATGCCGGGGACGGCGCCGATCCCCACCCCGATCAGCGATGACCTGATGATTGCCGGGAGGTTGCGCAACACTGTGCCAATTTCTGGGAGGATCTTCTGTAATTCCTTGGCCTTTGCCATAGCAGTCTTGCTGCGCAGGACTTCAATAATCTGCGGAATCCCAAAGGCGCCGATAAGGACAGGAACGACCTCAATGCCGCTGTCGAGCTCCGGGATGCCAAAGGTAAAGCGCGGGAAGAACTGCAGCTGGTCACGACCGATACAGGCAAGAAAGAGCCCGAGAAAACCAGCAATCCATCCCTTGATGACCAGATCCGGGGCGGTAAGGGTACCGGAGATAATGATGCCGAAAAAGGCCAGAAGAAAGAATTCAAAGGAGGTGAACTGCAGGGCAAATTTTGAGATTATCGGCGAGATGCAGACCACAAACAGCATGCTGATTATCGTCCCGATAGTAGAAGCAGTGGTGGTAAGGCCGATAGCCCGTCCTCCTTCGCCCTTGCAGGCGAGAGGATAGCCGTCGAGAGCGGTGGCCGCCGAGGCGGCGGTACCCGGGATATTGATGAGGATCGAGGCATAGGAACCGCCGTAGGTGCCGCCGACATAGATGGACATCAGGCAGATCATAGCCATCTCGGTGTTCATACTGTAGGTCAGGGCAGTCAGCAGGGCAACCCCAAGGGTCGAGGTGAGCCCCGGCATGGCGCCAAAGAGAATGCCGAGAAGCACCGAGCCAAAGAGAACGGCCAGCGACATCGGATCGATGACCATACTTCCTACAATTTCAAAAAAACTGCCCATTCGTTCAAAAAGTTGCATGGAATATTAATCCTTTACGACCATAGGTCACTGTAGAAAATACTGTCCAGCAGCCGGATGATCAGCCCCTCATGGGGAAGTGGGACAAGCAGGAAATATTTGAATATTATCCCGATGAGGAGCGGAGCCACGACAGCAATAATGATGCATAAATGGAACTTTTTTTTCTGTTCCGGTTGGGCCATGCCCTCTTTTCTTATGAAAAGAACGAAAATGCAGATAATGACAACCACCAGCCAGTCACCGGCAGAATTGGAAAATTTGGAGATTGTGCTGCCCAACGGGGAAAATTGAAAGAGGGAAAGCAGCAGCCCGGTAAAAACTGAGAAGCGAAAAACTCTTTTCATGTGGGCGTGGTCCCCGAAATAGAACATGCAAAAGAGCACGAGAAGAAAGAGTATTGCTGCGAGGAAAAAATCGATGTGGGGAATCATAACAAAGACAAAGACCAGGAGGTTAAAAACAATTGCGTAAAAGCGCAGGCTCTCCGGTTGACGCAAAAAACTGATGCATTTCTCACCCGTCAGAAATCCTATTACCTCGCGAAACCCCTGTTTACCAACATTGCCGAAGGCAATGAGCACTAGCGAGCCGCCGAGAAAGGCAAGCATGGCACCAACAAACAGCGGGAAAAGTGCTGGAGAGACATACCAGACATTCATCACCCCGCCCCAGGAGTCTTTCATCGGCATTTTTACTGCCTGACTGATGATAAACAGTCCGAGCAAAACAATGAGCACGCCCGAGAAGAGATCCGCTTTGCGGAGTTTATCCTTGTCCATCATGGTTGATTAATCCTTGCCTTTGGTTTATCGTCGAAAAACCGGACGCCAGTACATTCGCGTGGACCAAGCGCCCGGTTTGCAAAAGGCTGGTATCTTTTTCAGATACCAGCCGCTTTTTCATTTCTCTGTGTCCGCATCATGGCTTGGCAATCTTCAGGGTTTCCGGATTTACTGTTGCTGCACCCAGCTCCCAGAGGGTCCATGCGAAATTGGACTCCAGGGCATCAAAAACTTTCTTTGACTCGGCTCCGGTCTTACCGGAGAGCAGATAGTAGTTTTCCTTGGCCCAGGTTTTTACCTTGTCGGTGGCCATGGCTTTATTGAAGGCATCCACGAGGACTTTCTTGGCGTCCGCCGGGGTGTCGGCGGGAACAGCGAATCCTATGGCCTGGGAGATCGGCAGATATTTTGAAAGGCCGGGATAGGCGGTGAAGGCTGAAGGGATAGAGCCGAGATCTTGAACGTCAAAGGATTCGGGGATCAGCATGCCGAGGGCCCGCAGTTTTCCGCCGCGAAGGAGTTGCTGCTGTTCGGCAAGAGAGGTGACGACGACGCTGACCTCACCGGTCATTGCTGCATTTTGGGCATCGTTTGAGCCTTTATAGGGAATAAAATTGAATTTGGCACCTGATCCGTTTTCAACCGCCAACAGGTTCAGGTGATGAATGGAACCAGCGCCACTGGCGGAGGCCTTAATGCTTTTCGGATTGGCCTTGGCTGCTTCGATGAGGTCCTTTAGGGTTTTATAGGGAGTATCAGGGGTCACAGAAATAACATCCGGGGATCCGCCGACAATAAAGGCATCCCAGACATCAAACTTTTTGTCCCAGCCGCCCTGGACGCCGGCGGTGACATTGGACTCGGAGAGGCCGCAGAGGGTATAGCCGTCATGGGGCATCCCGAATGCGTGGCTCATACCGACGGAGCCGGCAACGCCACCTGTTTTGTTGATGACATTGATGTTGGTGCCGAGGATTGTGGCCATTTCAGCGGTAACAATGCGATTACAGACATCCGTTCCACCGCCGGCACTCCAGACCACGACATCGGTGATATTTCTGTTAGGGAAGGGCTTTTCTGCGAGAGCCCCGGTAGCGAAGGCAAAAAATACGACAAAACTGAGTAGCGCAAATCTTTTCATAGTTGGTTATCTCCACTGGTAACGGGTTGAGTACGTTTTTACAGGAACCCGGTAGAAGATCCGAGATCCCACTGTCATCGACCTATTTCTTTTTGTGTTCACCTCCTGGTTTATTTTGTTCTTTTCCGACTGTACTTTTTAATTGGGCGATGGTCGTTTTCAAGTGATCCCGCATGAGTTGTTCCGCCATTTCCGAATCATGATTGCAGATCGCATCCACAATTTTCAGATGATCCTTGATTGTCTCATTGGGTTCCCTGATGAGACCCTCGCTGGGTACATTTTGATAGGCAAGGGTGATGATGTTCAAGGTTTGCAGAATGGTGGTCAAAAACTCCTTTGAGCCGATTTCGGCAATAAAAGTGTGAAACTGCTTGTCTGCCTTGGAGTAGGCCTGCAGGTCGGTTATGTTGTCGAGCCCTTCAAAATCCTTGAAGATTTGCCGCATAGCTGACACTTCGTTGGCGGTTATGCACTTTGCCGCCCTGCGGGCGGAGAGACCTTCTAGCAATTCACGGATTTCAAAAATTGAGATCATTTCATCGATGGTGAAAAGGCGAACAAAGAAACCGCGGCGAGGTCTGACCTCGACGAGTTTTTCATGTTCCAGGAATTTCAGGGCGCTGATAAGGGGGGTACGGCTTATGCCAAGCTCCTTCGCGAGTTTTTCCTGGGGGATCTTTTCTCCCGGCAGGAGTTTGCGCTCTTCAATAAGTTGTTTGACGACCTGGTAGACCTTCTGGTCGAGATTTTCATAGTCAATTCCAAGATTCATCATCATTTTCCGTGTGGTTGAGGTAAGGAGTTCGAAAAACTGTATTTTGAATACAAAATTCATTATACAAAATATCGGCTAATGTCAAACGGTTTTTTCTTGTTGTGTTATAGGAATGATTGCTCAGCATACGGCCATATCTGTTCAGAAAAACCAAGAGTCGGCCTTGAATACCTCATTTTGCTGGACATCGTTCGGTCAGGTCAGAGGAGGAATTCATTGGCGCTTTACAGCACAAATATCCCAATCTGTTCCGCCTGATGCAACAGTTTGGGAAACTTCAATAAATAAAAAAAACACATGGAATGACACAGATAAATATATTAAATATATCGGCGTGAGTGGCCTCTGCAAAAAGAGAGAACCACCTGTCGGGATTCCGTATTGGTGCTGTATGCGTTATGCTAAGCAGGGAATAGGAAACAAATCATTGAGGCAATTTGTCAATTTAACAATGTGGCAATAGGATATCGTAGATATTAGGAAGGGGTCAAAATGACTCAAGAAAGAAATTGGTCTTTTCCAAACCGCTTTCTTGGCCAAAATTAGGAGAAGCATCATGCAACAGAATAAACGTGTCTTTGGATTGAAGGAGAAATTTCTTTTAATGGTATTGCTTCCGGTGATGGTGACCTTTGTCATTATCGCGGTCTATTCTAGGACAAGCATGAATGTTTTTGGCGAAAAGATTGGAGTGGAGGCCACGACTATTGTTACGCAACTGGCAGAAGCGGCAATCTTGGAAAAGGCCAGATCAGTAGCAAAGCAGGTTGATTTGGTGTTGCAGATGAATCCCGACCTTGATCGAAAAGAATTTAATAACCATCCGATCATCAAAATGCTGGCTACTCAGAAAGTCGGTTTGACCGGTTATACCGTGTTGTACTCCGTGCCGGATAAAACTAATCAGGCTTTTCTCACATTGGTGCATCCGGCTAAGGAGCTTATCGGTAAAGACACACCACCAATCGTGCAAAAGCGCCTTGGCGACAGATATCAAGATTGGTTCAAAATTTATAAAGGGCCCCAGACCGGCATGGAATCAACTGGATACTATCCTTGGAAAGATGAAAAAGGCATTGAACGAGACAAATTCATGGCCTGTGTTCCTATCGTCAATACCCCTTTTGCCATCTCGGCTACGACCTATCTCGATGAATTTCTTGCCCCTGTCAAAACGGTGAAAAGTGAAATCAGCGATCAGATAGCTGGGATAGGTCTGGTGCATATGGGTACTATGATGGTAGGTCTCATTGTTTTCGCCGCCTGCGTATGGTTTGGGATAACGAGAATATCGAGACAAATTGTCAAACTAACACATGCAATCGGTGAGGTGAGTATGGGGAAAACCGACAACGAGATTGAGATAATCAAGAGTAATGATGAGCTTCAGGACCTTGCTGAGGCCTTTGAGAGAATGCGAACCGGTGTCAAATTCATCATGCAGAAACTTGAGAAAGGGCAGAAAGGTTAACTGCTTAAGGAATTGTTTATGAAAGAAAGGAATCGCGCCACATTGTCACATGCTGCTTGCAGTGGAATGACTCTGGCGGTGTGGGGCGAAGAATATGATATCGATCCTGAATGAATTGCTTGGGTCAGATTGAGGAGGAAGGGCATGGCGTACAAGATACTCGTGGTAAAAGCAGAACAAGAGTTCGTATCGACACTCAATACGTTAATCACCAGTTATAACAACGACCTAAGTTTTTCCTTTGTTGCCGGGCGTAAAGAGGCCATGTTGGAATTGCAAAAAGGCATGTATGATAGAATAGTTACAGCACTGAAAATACCCCGAATAAGTGATGGCTATCTGTTCCTTTCATATATCGTAAAAACTCTTACCTGCCCCCAAATAATAGTTGTCGTTGATGAAAAAAATGATGAGGTTATGCGGAGTATCAATGTCTTGGGGATTAAAAAGCTCTTCTCTGCCTCGAATGTGAAAGGAGTGCTGCAGGCCATTTTAGAGGATTCCGGATTGATAGATGTTCAGACGAAAAGTGAGCTCAAAGATTTGGACGTCGCTCATTTGAGCGTGGACAGGATAAAAAATTCCCTCAATTGGGTTATGGGGCCGGTTGGTAATATGATTTATTGCGATGCTGCGGCAAGCCTCAAAAACCAAAACGATTTGAGCACACTCATTAACTTGATTTCCGGAGAAATTGGAGAGGAAAAAAAGATAGCATTATTCCGTGATCATTTGAGAATGAAGTGAAAAAGAAAACGCAGAAATATTACCTGCAGTTATGAGAGGAAGGCTGATGGAATAAACAAGTACCAGCGGTTGCTGAATGACTTGCAGTGATCCACCCGCAAGGGTTGGCTGAAAAGAGTCCCTTTTGTAGGGGCTGGGGTGTTTATTCTCAACGTCCAAAGCTTGCGACAAATGCCAGCCAGAGCATGAAGGTTATCGACGAAAGAAGGGTGCTCGCCGAGATGGTTGCGACAGCAAAATCAGCATCCCCGTGCATCTCGCGGGCCATGACATAGGCCACGGTGGCGGTTGGTGAGCAGAGGAGAATCACGGCTGGCAGGTAGTCATCGGCGCTCAGGTTAAAGAGGTTAAAGAGGAGTAGTCCGATTGCAGGCAACAGCACTAGTTTGAAAATGACTGCGCTGATTGTCGGGCGCTGATAGGTGCGGATGAGTTGCAGTGACAGCGAGGCGCCGATGAGCAACAAGGCCGTCGGTGGGGCCAGTCCCCCGAGGATATCGAGACATCTCAGGATCACCTTAGGTATGGGAATGGCCAGGGCAGAGACGACTATTCCCGCCATGGCCCCGATGATGACCGGGTTGCCCAGTAATTTGCTTGCCAGAG
Organism: Pseudomonadota bacterium; assembly: GCA_018821785.1. GTDB lineage: Bacteria > Desulfobacterota > Desulfobulbia > Desulfobulbales > Desulfocapsaceae > Desulforhopalus_A. The sequence continues at coordinate 38,582 of JAHJLI010000181.1, read as the reverse complement.
TTTTCCATCCCGGCAGTTTTTGAGCAGATGCATCGTGCATTTGCAGGGCGACAACCGACAGCAGATTTTGCAGGATCATGAGAAAACCGCAGATAATACCGGCCTTGGCAAGACCAGTTTCGCCAAGATAGTAGAGTGCTATGGGCAGGCCGATGTAGCCGAGATTGCCATGGCCCGAACTTTGCACAAAGGCCCCGATCCTAGAAGGGTTCATTTTTATGATTCTGGCCGAAACATTCGCAGTTAGATAGATTGCAGCGGCGGCAACAAGGGTGAGGCAGAGCACGAGGCCGTCGAACTGCTCGTGAAACTTGGTCTTGGCAATGGAATTGAAGATCAGTGCCGGAAGGGAGAGATAATACACCAGGCGGTTGGCCGGCTCAAGAAATTCCGGGGTGATAAAGCCTCGTTTTCGCGCCACCCATCCGAGGATGATAATGACGAAGATAGGAATAATGGTGACGATTACTTCCATGGCGCATTTGTCAGTTGGTTTTTTGATCTTTTCTTACTGTTTTTTAGGAGATATGCTTGGACAGTCAAGAGAAGTCAAGAGAATATTCCTACACTCCATCAAGCATTTGCTTTATTGTGCTGTTCTCGGAAATACCGTAAACTATTCGACTTGGCAGGCGTCAGACAGTGAAACATAAGAAAAAAACCAATAACGAAAGCAGAGGTCATGAGGCAGCAAAGTCGAATTCAGGTAACGGTAAGAGGTGTGGAAATAGGCGGACCTAGGCCATTGATATGTTTGCCGATGATGGCCGAGAGCAGGATCGAACTGAGTAAGCAGGCTAAGGAACTGGCGGCGATGCAACCGGATCTGCTTGAGTGGCGGGCCGACGCCTACAGCAGGGTCTTGGATGTCGAGGAGATTCTTTCGGCCCTCGGTGACTTGCGGCAGGCCATCGGCGGCATTCCATTGATCTTTACCTGTCGCATTGACAGGGAAGGGGGCGTGAGGCATATCTCTCAGGAGGTCCGGCTTGCACTGATTGAGGTCGCAATTGCCTCCGGGAATATCGATCTTGTCGATATCGAACTGTGCAATGAAGGGGAGTTTGTCGCCTCAGTCCGAAGGAATGCCACTGCGTATAATTGCAAGCTCATCCTTTCCCACCATAATTTTCAAGAAACACCGGGTGAAACCTTTATTGTCGGCAAGCTTCTAGAGGCTCAGACAGCAGGGGCAGATATCGCCAAACTTGCCGTTATGCCAAAAGATTACACTGATGTTTTGACTCTGCTTACTGCAACTAACAATGCGAGAAACGGGGTAGTGGCGATTCCTTTGGTGACCATGTCCATGGGCTGGGAGGGGAGAATCAGTCGTATGGCGGGAGGGCTCTTCGGTTCCGATATCACCTTTGCCAGCGGCAGTCAGGCTTCAGCCCCAGGGCAGATGCAAATCGACGCCCTGCGTACCGGGATGGCTTTGCTTTTCCAACCTTGACAGTCGAATATCCTACGGAGCCATGCTGAGGATCGGGGTTGTTCTGATCATGACATTTCCTGATTATTTCTAAGGTGCTAAAGGTTCAGGAAGAGTTGTGCATTCTCAGGGGGGCCGATAACGTAGAGTTCATCGTTTGCTTCCAGCTCTGTGTTTGGTGCGGGGCTGACCTGCAGGCGTTCATTTCTTCTGATGGCAATAATGCTGAATCCGGTCTTTTCGCGGATGGTGCTGTTGATGATGGTCTTGCCGGAGAAACGATGCCCGGCTGTTCTATTGAATACCGAGAGACCCTCGGTGAACAGTGAGAATTCATCCGGTTTAAGCAGCTGAAAAATAACCCCGGCCGCGAGTGACGTATACGACATCACCAGGTCGGCACCGGCCATATGCAGTTTAGTTACGTTACGTTCAAGTATTGATCGGCTGACTATTTGAATGTCGGGGCGCAACTTTCGGCAGTAGAAGGTGAGGTAGATATTCATTTCATCACTATGCGTCGTTACTATTACCGACCTGGCAGACTCAATTCCGGCAGCTTTCAGGGTGTTTATGTCGGCGGCATCCCCGGAAGTGACATGCAGACTCTCCACATCTCCGATTTTTAGCGGCCTTTTTTCAATGATACGGTAGCTGATTCCATGTTTGTCGAGGGTGTTGGCTGCGGCTAGACCCACTCGACCGCCACCGAGGATAAGCACCTGTACTTCACCCGTGTCCTGGTACAAATTGACCGGAAACTGTGCGTCGAAGGCTTTGAGCTGTTGCTTCGATCCGACAAGCATAAGGACCGTATGGGCAGTGATAATCGTCTTGGGTGTTGATGCCTTGAATTTTCCTTTTTCCAGCATGCCGATAACAGTTACCCCGGTTAACGGCCTGATGCCCGATTCTGCGAGGGTCTTGCCCTCCAGTTCAGTGTCTTTGGCAAGCATTTCTGAAATAACAAGGTCGTCGAAGCGACCGATGACATTGGTAGTTTTCCCAATACCCAAAGCCCTTCCAGCTAAAGATTCACCGAGCATTTTCGTGAACTGAAAAACACTGGTGTTGCCGGAAAACTCAAGAATATCAATGGAGTGTTCCTGGTCGGCATTGGTGATTATCGGGACCTCCTCATTGACCTCTCTGATGGTGAAACAGATATTGGTACTGACCAGGTCATCGTTGGTAACCACCACAAGAGCGGCGGTATCTATCCTGAGCCGCTGATAGGTAATCGGCATGTCGGGTTCGCCGACGACAACTCTGTAGCCCTGGTCGAGGAGTTTATTGGCCTGCTCTTGATCGGCAAGAATAATGGAGTAGGGAATATTCTGTTTGACGAGCCTTTCAATGAGGCGGAGGGTAATTGGGTCGACGTTGGTGATGATGACATGATTACGGATATCCTCCGGTAATTCCCGCGAGGTTCTGGCCTTTTCCTGAGCTTCAAGCCATGGTGCATAAAAAAATTGAATAAAGATGAAAGGCAGGATGATGAGCAGGAACAGGACGCCGGAAATCAGGACCAGCATGGTAAAGGTTCGGCCCAGGTCACTATGGAAAGTAATATCGCCGAAACCGAGGGTGGACATAACGGTCATTGTCCAGTAAAACCCGGTTATCCAGCTGAAGTCACGTCCTTCGTAGAGCATAAGGACATGAAACAGCACTGAATACAGAAGGATGATAAGGCCCAGGAGAACCAGAAATTTCCAGAGCATGGCGGAATTGCGTCTGGTGTTCTTGTTCTGGAAGAAAAAAAACAGTTGCGCTGGTAGGGTTTTCATAGGCAATTAGTTTGAACTTCTTCTAAGAAACGGCCAGATGGCTTTTTAGTCGAGGACTTAAAAGCCAAAACAAAAACTACAGATCTTGAGTGACGCCGGGGGTGTTGAGATCAGGTTGTGCCCGGAAAATTTCGAGCACATTCTCTGTTACCTCCTCTGGGAATTTGCCTGTGGTGACAATTTGGCAAAAGCTGTTGTAGTATACCTGCCGTTCCTGAAGGAGTCCAACTATGCGGTCCATCGGATTGGCCGTGTCGAGGAGGGGCCGTTTGGCGCCTTTATCGACTGAGACCCGTCTGAGGGTTTCTTCGGGCGAGGCGACCAGGCAAAAGACGCTGCCACTTGCACTCAAGGCCTGGGCATTTTCCGGTTCGAGCATTAACTTGCCGCCGGTGGAAACGACCATGCCTTGTCCGGCACCCAGTTCTCGTGCGATGTCCGCCTCCATGATGCGGAATATTTTTTCGCCTTTGGTCTGGAAGAGTTCCTGGACGGTCATTCCGCAACGCTGTTCGATCAAGTGATCGGTGTCGATGAAATCGTAGCCGAGCTGCCTGGCCAGCAATTTACCCACGGTGGTTTTTCCGGAACCCATAAACCCGGTCAGGATGATGTTTGGTCTGGTCATGTTGTAAAAATAGAGGAGAGAGTAAGTGCTTTTTGCCAGTGTTTTTCAATCCTTGTCAATCTGCGTATGTCCTTGAAAATCCATCAGGTTCCGTGAAAGTGATGGATTCTCTGGGGAGGCAGCGTCTGGCTGTCGAGACGGACGTATTATACCAAAATGGTAGTTGTTGTCATGGAGTTTGTCCAGGCGACAGCACTGTAAAGGTGGAAACCCAGTCGGAGGACAAGGAAGGCAAGAGAAACTGTTGGTGTGGCAATGATCAATTATACAGATCAACCGAGAATTTTCCCAAGCACTTTCCAAGGAAGTTGCCTGAACATTTGCCGGACGTTTCGAAAAATGGTATGGAGAGCAAGCCATCGCAGGCAAACCGAATGAATAGCTCATTTAATAAACCCCAGGCGGCCTCAGCCTCTCCCGAGGGATAAGAATGAAATCGAAAATGTTGGCGGATAACAAGGTGGGGCAAGAGGTTCCACCCTTTGCCGTCAAAGATCAGAATGGCCGAGAGGTTCACCTTGAGCAATTCAAGGGGGAATGGCTGTTGCTGGTGTTTCATCGCCACCTTGCCTGACTGCCCTGCCGGGAGCACCTGTCACAGTTGTGGCAAGAAAAAGAGCGCTTGGAGCTGCTTGGAGTAAAGGTTATGGTCATTACCTTTGAGGCGCCGGGACCGGACGCGACCCCTCATTATTCCTATTACTCTGACAGCGACAGACAGCTGTACCGCTATTTCGGAATGCTCAGGGCTGGATTTTGGGATCTTTGGGGGCCGCGCACCCTGCTGGCCTACCTGCAGCTCCTCCTGAAAGGGAGACAATTGATACCGTCTAGGGGCGATATCCATCAGCGTGGCGGCAATGTCTTGCTCGATCCCCATGGCCGGGTACGGTTTCACCATATAGGCAGCGGTCCGGCTGACAGGCCGGACCTTGATAGCATTTTCAGTCTGGTGGAGAAGGGATGGTGACTCTCACCGCTGTTCCTCAATAAATGCCTGAACTGCTTTGCTGATCGCAAGGCTTGCGGCAAGCTTATCAAGCCAGGCACGTTCACCGGGGCTATCAATGGCTATAGCACTCACGGCCAGCATATACATGGTTTTGGCGATCGAAGGATCAGAAATTCCAGCGGTAAGTTCGGCGATAGTCTTCGGCTGATGCAGCTCGTCGAGGATAAACATTCGTTCTTCCTGGGACAAATCGGTAGACCTCAATCGTGCGAGTATGGCTTTTTCTTCCTCCTCGTCGATATTTCCGTCGGCGTGGGCGGCAGCAATCATGACTCGAATCATTCGAATGGCCAGCTCCTGGGAATCCATCTGGGGCGCAGGATCTGCAGCGACCGGGGGCGAATTTGGATGAGAGGTCGAAACCGGTGGTGGTGGCGGTGGCATTGTTGACCCGCCCCAGGCTGGGGCGGAAGGTGGTGATGGAGGTTGCGCCGGATAGCCGGGAGGGGCCGGTTGACTCTGCTTTTTCTCCTTTAGTATTTCATAGGCGCCAATGCCAAGACCGATGGCGGTCATCAAACCTCCACCGGAGGCAAGACTGCCCAGCAACGAGTTTTTACCTTTCTTTTTGCGGGAGGAACCTGATCCCATGACCTGACTTAAAACTGTTCCCAGTAATTTTTCGGCGTTGAACATAGTCTCTTCTATCGTTGTTAAGGTGGGTAAAGGGGATGCACAACGGTGCGTCCACGAGTAAGCTACTCACAAAAAATATTTTGACTTTTTTGCCAGGATTTTTTGTTAAGTGATGTATCCCGCATTATCGGTGTAGGAATGATTATAACAACCTTTACCGGAAAGGCAAAGGGCGAGTTTTTGTTCGTTATCGGGTCGTCTTAGTCTGGAAGGTGCAGTACTCGCTTGGCATTGGAGGTGGTGTACTCGGCAACAAGCTCGACTCTTTCGCCGCGTAGCGTTGCCAGGGCGGCCAGCACCTCGGGGAGGTGTTCCGGCAGGTTGTCTTCACCTCGGTGGCCGGCAAGGGGGATATCGGGGGCATCGGTTTCGACAACGAGCGTCTCTGAAGGAAGCTGAGCGGCAATTTTTCTAATCCGCCTGGCCCTGTCATAGGTGATCGTCCCGCAGACGGAGATGACAAATCCAAGGCCAATAAACTGGCCGGCCTGCTGCAGGCTGCCGTTAAAGGCGTGGACGATTCCGCCATGGGGGAATCGTTTTCTTCTCAGGGTCGCCAGAACCTGGTCATGCGCCTTGCGGACATGAAGGATGGCTGGCAGCCCGGCTGTAGCGGCGATCTGCAATTGCTGCTCGAAGAGTTGCTGCTGAATGGTCCGGTCGAGATCAGGAACATGGTAATCAAGACCGATTTCACCGATTGCCACGATTTTTCCACTCGACGCCAAAGCTGAAAGTTCTTCAAGATGGTGTGGACGATGTTGCGCCAGATACAGTGGGTGCAAGCCCGGAGCGGCGTAGAGGCCCTCCTCTTGGTGGCAGAGGGTCATGATTCGATCCCATCCGTTTCGATCAACTCCCGGCAGAATCATCTTCGACACTCCAGCCAGCCTGGCATTCTTTAACAGATTGAGAAAGCGTTCCTCGAACGCCGTGATATCGATGTGACAATGGGTGTCTATCAGTTTCATGGCCAATATATAAATGATATTTCAAATCATTACCAACAATTCAAAAAATTGTTGTGAGTCGACGAGAAAAAGACTAGGTTTTTTCGGACATAAAGAAAAGCTCCCGAACACATTAATTTTACTACTACTATGAGCATTTACCTGGCTTTTGAGATACAGCTTTTCACCCGGAGGAAGGTGTGACCGAATTATTGAATTCCCATCACCCTGAACAATACTCATTGCTGGTCGCAGATGATAATGCCACCAGTCTTCTTTTGATGCGCGAAATTCTGATGGCCAATGGCGGCTACCAGGTTGAAGCGGTGAGCGACGGTTATAAGGCTATTGCCCATGCGGTGGCCAATCAACCAGATCTCATCATACTTGATGTGATGATGTCCAGCATTGACGGCTTTGAAACCTGCCGACAGTTGAAAGCCAACCCGGTTACCAAGTCAATTCCGGTTTTTTTCATAACCACCCTGGCGAACCCTGAGGACATAGCCCGAGGATTTGAGGTTGGCGGAGTCGATTATGTAGTCAGGCCTTTCCACAGTCCTGAGATTCTCGCCCGGATCGGCAACCAGCTGAAAGTTGTGACTCTGACCCGTCAACTACGGAACACAAGGGACTTTCATGAACAAGAGGTGCAGCGACGGACGGAGGAACTTGAAGCCGCCAACCGTGAGATCATGGTCGCTCACAATCTCCTGCAGAGCGTCCTGGATGCGGTACCGGAACAGCTCTTTGTCGTAAACCGCAATTTCAATATCATTTTCAGCAATAATAGAAATTTAGAGAGGCTTGATGTAATCAACAATTCGAATGCGTGTCCAACCTGTTTCAGCCGGTTCTGGCAAATGACAGAGCCGTGTAAACAATGCGCTGTCCTTGAGGTGTTTAACTCTGGTCAGAGCGTTGAGCTGGAAGTCGTCAGCCAGCCGGATGGCCGAGTCTGGAGAATGCGTGCTTTCCCCATTTTTGACGGGGAGGGCACATTGCTCCTGGCACTGGAATATATTCGAGAAATTACAAAGATTAAGCAGGTTGAGCGAGAAAATGAACGACGCCGTCAGTTCCTTGAATCGGTGCTGCTGGAGGCACCGGATGCTATCGTCACTCTTGACGATAAACATAACGTCATCGATTGGAATCCAGGGGCAGTTCGGATGTTTGGTTATCAAGCGGCAGAGGCCACGGGGCGACACCTGGACAGCCTGGTAGCCCAGGGCGCGAGTCTTCAAGAAGCGGGGGAGAAGACTAGGAATTTAATGAACGGCCAAAAGCTCGAACCGTTCGAAACGGTGCGTCAACGTCGCGATGGTTCGGCCATTCATGTTATTGCCTCCGGTTCCCCGATCATCATGGAAGGTGTTTTGGCCGGTGCTGTGGCCGTTTATACCGACATTTCGGAGATTAAAATGACTGAGCGGCGTATCCAGCAACTCCAGAAAATGGAGGCAATCGGCACCTTGGCCGGCGGGATAGCCCACGATTTCAACAATATCCTGTCGGCTGTTTTTGGTTATTCCGAGTTGGCGCTTCTTCAAGCCGGCGGCTCACCTGTCCTGCAGCGCAATCTTGTTGGGATCCTTGAAGCGGCAAAAAGGGCCAAGGAGCTGGTGCAGCAGATTCTTCTTTTCAGCAGGCAGAGTGAGGAAGAACAGAAACCGCTGCAACTGAAGCCGCTGATCAAGGAAGCTTTGAAAATGCTCCGGTCGTCGTTGCCGACCACCATTCGCATCGTGACCAGGATAGATGGTGTTTTTGAAAATGTTCTGGCCAACCCCACACAAATCCACCAGATACTCATGAATCTCTGCGCCAATGCGGCACAGGCCATGGAAGATGAGGGTGGGGTGTTGACCGTCTCGCTTTTCCAGGTTGAGCTCAGCGAGGAGGCAGTACGCCACCATCCGGGTCGCAGTTCAGGGACCTATCTTAAATTGCAAGTTGAGGATACCGGCCGGGGAATACCCGCCGATATGATCGATAAAATTTTCAATCCGTATTTCACCACAAAAGCCAAAGGACAGGGAACAGGCCTTGGTCTTTCGGTGGTGCATGGGATTATTCAACGTTATCTCGGTATTATTGAGGTCGACAGTGAGCTGGGACGGGGTACTGTTTTTGATATCTTTTTGCCGGCGATTCACTTGCAAGCAGCGAGTGAGGAAATCACAACCCCACAAATGTCTACGGGCACTGAGCACATTCTTTTGGTTGATGACGAGGCTATGCTTATAGAGGTGCTCGGCAATATGTTGAGTCTTCTTGGCTACAAAGTCACCTCAACCCAGAGCAGCATCCATGCTTTGCAGCTATTTCAAAGCGATCCTTCAGGCTTTGATCTGCTGATTACCGATATGACCATGCCCGAGTTAACCGGTGATCGATTGACTGCGGAGATTCGCAACATCCGATCGGACATTCCTGTAATAATCTGCACCGGATATAATCGACGGTTGAATGATAACAAACCCGAGGCATTGGCAGTTCAGGCTATATTGATGAAGCCGGTTGAGCAAATCGATTTGGCCAGGACCGTACGCGAGGTGCTTGACGGCAGGAACAGGACTGCCACGCAAGGATAGGCTGGAGAGGACTGCGGACTTGCACGGAAGCCCCGAATGAGATACTGTGACGGTTATTGAATATTTGATAGTAGCTTGGGTCCGGTTCGGACTCTTTTATAAACAAAAAGGAGGAATAGAATGAATCCGAAATTCGCTTTTAGCCTGGCGCTGTTGGTTTTCTTGCTCTGTCCATTCACACATCACAGCAGTGCCCAGGCCGCAGAGAAGATAACCGTCGGACTGAACCTTTCCTTGTCCGGTAACAGGCAGGCATCGGGGATCAGCACCAAGGAAGGGGCGGAACTGCTGAGGGAGCAGATCAACAGTGGCGGTGGCCTGAGAGTGGGCAATAACCGCTATGAGGTCGAATTCGTGTATGCCGACGATGAGTCCAGCCCCCAGAAAGCGATTGCGGCAAGCCTGCAGCTGATAACCAAGGGCAATGTCTTGGGGATGATCGGACCGAACGCCAGTTCCAGCGCCATCCCGGCTGGAGGTATTGCTGAATCCTTTAGAACACCGATGATTTCCCCTACTTCAACCAATCCGAAAACCACTGAAAATCGCCCCTTTGTGTTTCGCGCCTGTTTCCTCGATCCTTTTCAAGGGGAAGTCATGGCCAGTTTTGCGGTGACGGACCTGAAGGCGACGAAGGCGGCGGTTCTCTATGATATCTCCAGCCCCTACCCCAAGGGTTTGGCGGAATACTTTAAGGCTGCCTTTGAGGCCAAGCAGGGAGCAAACTCGGTTGTCGTCTTTGAAAATTTTTTGACTAGTGAAAAAGACTTGACTGCCCATCTCGATAGAATTGTCGCCTCTGATGCTGATGTGTTGTTCCTTCCCCAATACTCCCATGAAATTCCGTCGATTATTGGCCAGGCAAGAGCCAGAGGCTGGAACAAGACTATTCTTGGTGGTGATGCCTGGGAGTCTTCCGACCTCATGCCCAATTGCGGGGATCTTTGTAAAGGGCTTTACTACAGCTCGCATTTCGGAGCCGTTGGTGCCAAGGGCAAAACCCAGACCTTTGTTGAACAGTATCGTGCAAAACACAATCAGTTGCCGACAGGATATGCGGCTCTTGGCTATGATGCGATGAATCTCCTGCTCACCGCCATCAGTTCAGTGGGGAACCTAGGACCCAATCTCCTCGAAAATAGGGCGGCGATAAAAGATAAAATAGCGGCGATCAAGGGTTTTGAAGGGGTATCCGGTACCCTCGACATGAATGTTGCAGGCGATCCGGTAAAAAGTGCGGTGGTAATTTTGATAAACGATAAAGGTGAATTCGAGTCATATAAAACTGTCAATCCTTGATGGTGTCTCACTGGGAATTAAGAGCATGACACAGTGTTTTCTTGAAGGCAATGAAGCCATAGCCAGGGGGGCGGTGGCGGCCGGATGCCGTTTTTTTGCCGGCTATCCTATAACCCCTGCCACTTCGATATATCAACAGATGCTGCAACTTCTCCCGCCATCGGGAGGAGTGTGCATGCAGGGCGAGGATGAGATAGCTTCCATTGGTTTTTGCCTGGGGGCCTCGATGGCCGGTTTGAAGGCGATGACGGCCACATCGGGGCCGGGGATAAGTCTTTACAGTGAGCAGATCTCTTTTGCAATCGGCGGCGAAATTCCCCTGGTGGTTGTTGACGTTCAGCGGCTTGGGCCTTCAACCGGTTCTGCTACCAAGGGGGCGGATGGGGATATTCAATTTCTTCGCTGGGGCAACAGCGGCGGGATGCCGGTCATTGTCCTGGCCCCAGTTGATGTTAGGGACTGTTACCTGTTGACCATGCAGGCCTTTAACCTGGCTGAACGGTATCGTTGTCCGGTATTCATTGCCTCGAACAAGGAAATCGGTATGATCCGCGAGAACATCGATCTGGATGACTTGATCGGGCCGGCATTGGAAGACCGCAAACTTTGTCCGGCGGATCATCCGGGGAGTCCTTTTACACCTCTACCCGGTGAAAACGTTCCCCTCTTTCTGCCACTGGGCGGGGAAAGGCTTTCTCGGCAGACCTCCTCCACGCACGGCGAAGATGGCTATATAACCACCGATCCAGCGGTCATCGAGGCAGGGATTCTACGGATGCAGGAGAAACTGCTTAGCGCAGTCGGTGATTTCACTTTTTATGAGTATGATGGAGCTGCAAATGATTCCATCCTTTTGCTGGTTTACGGGGTGACATCCAGGGCGGCAAAAACCGCGGTACGGGAGCTTCGCCAATCGGGCAGTAAGGTAGCTTTACTGATTTTAAAAACGCTTTATCCTGTACCGGAAGAATGTATCAGGCGACACCTGCAGGGTAAAACTAAAGTTGTGGTGATCGAGATGAACCTCGGGCAATATGTGCGCGAGATCGAACGGCTTGCGGGCGACACCCCGGTGAGTTTTTACGGCCGGATGAATGGGGAACTGATTAACCCGAAAATTATTGTTGAGAAGGTGCGATCGTGACCAGTTTGTTAAACCGGCAACGACCGCCGGTGTTTTGTCCGGGCTGTGCCCATGAAGTTGTTGTTCGCGGCCTTGACCAGACCTTGCAGACCCTCGAGTTATCCGGCAACCAAGTGGCAATTGTCAGTGATATCGGCTGCTCCGGACTCTTTGACACCTTTTTCAATACCCACGCCTTTCATGGCCTGCACGGTCGCGCCTTGACCTATGCTACCGGGATTAAAATGGCAAGGCCTGAGCTGAAGGTGATCGTCATCATGGGCGATGGGGGCTTAGGGATCGGTGGCGCCCACGTTCTCAGCAGCTGTCGACGCAACCTCGATATCACCCTCCTGATACTCAATAATTTCAACTACGGCATGACCGGCGGGCAGTGCTCGGCAACCACCCCGACGACCGGGCAGACCTCCTCCGGCTTTCTCAATGAACTCGAGGCGCCGCTTGATATCTGTCGGGTAGCGGTTGCAGCTGGTGCCCCCTATGTCGATCGGACCATGGCCACCGGGAAAGCACTGGTTGATTCTCTCGTGCAGGCAATTCGTTATCCCGGATTTTCTCTGATTGATATTTGGGGGTTGTGTCCGGGACGTTACAGCAAAAGGAACCGGATAAGCCTGGCGCAGATGGAAGAAGAAATACACAACAGGGGCCTTGCAGGAGGGCCGGTTGCTGTCAATGAGCGAGAGGAGTATTCGGCCCATTATCACCGGCTGGCAAGGAGCGCCCCAGCAGCTTCCATGCCCATGGTTGCAGCCAAAATATGTGATGCCCCCATCGGCGCGCGCAGTGACGTTCTGCTTCTTGGATCGGCGGGGCAGTTCATCAATACTGTTGGGGAAATACTTTGCCTCGCCGGGATGAGCGGCGGCTTGCATGTCAGTCAGAAAAACGATTACCCGATCACCGTGCTGCGCGGCCATTCCATCGCTGAGGTGGTTTTGGATCGAGAGCCTATCGATTACACAGGGATCGGTAGCCCTGCTGTCGTGTTATGTGTCGCCGCCGAGGGAGTGGCCAGGAGGAAAAAGATGTTCAGCACCCTCCCTGAGGAGGCACTTGTCGTCAAAGACAGTAAGCTCTCCCTGCCGGAAACTCGGGCAAAGGTCATTGATATTGATTTTTCCGAGATGAAGATACGGGCATCGGAGCAGGCCCTGGCGGCCTTGGCCGTTGTGGCCAGGGAAGGGATCCTGCTCAATTATGAAATGCTTGCTGCCGGCTTAAGCCTCCGCTATAAGGGCAAGATGTTTGAGGAGGCTCTGGCAGTAGCGGAACGGATCTGCGGCCGATAATTTTAGCCCCAGAGATCGGCGACGGTGTAGGGAGAACCCGGACTCTCAAAAAATGAACCGTCGACATACCGATAACCCTTTTCCAGGGCATTAATGGCCTCTATATCGGCGTTGTCGAGGGAGAGGTCGGCGGCGGCAAAATTTTCCTGTAGGCGACCCGGATTGACCGATTTTGGAATGACCACCGTTCCTCTTGCCAAGGCCCAGGCTAAAAGAACTTGTCCAGGGCTTATTCCTCTCTTGTTTGCTATCTCAATGACCATTGGATGGGCCAGTAGGGAGGGTTCGTCGGCCTTTTTCATGCCGGCAGGACGATCCCCTGAGCCGAGCGGCGAATAGGCGGTCAGCAGTGTGCCGTTAGCCTTACAGTATTCAAGCATCTGCAGCTGCTGGAGATAAGGGTGCAGTTCAATTTGATTCATCAGCGGCTGAATGCTTGCCTGTCTCTTCAGCTCCTGAAGGCGGCCAAGATTGAAATTGCACACCCCGATGAATCGGCACAAACCCTTTTCCACCAGAGTTTCCATGGCCTGCCAGGTCTCGCCGATCGGGATGGCCTCAGGTGTAATATATTCTTCCGGCCGTCTCGGAAACATCACATTCGCTTGAAAATGTACCGGCCAATGGATGAGAAAGAGATCGAGATAGTCAAGCTGCAGTTCCCGTAGGGACTTTTCCAGCGCCGGCCGAACATGTTTTTTGGTATGGGCATTGTTCCAAAGCTTAGAGGTTATCCACAACTCCTCTCGTTTCACCTGTCCCGATTTAAAGGCGTTGTTCAGCGCCCCTCCAACCTCCTGTTCATTCATATAGATCGGGGCGCAATCGATATGCCGGTAGCCGATCGTAATGGCTTCGCCGACCGCCGCTGCGACCTCCCCTTTGTTCGATTTCCAGGTTCCGAGGCCGAGGGCGGGCATAGTATTTCCGTCTGCAACAGATAAGTATTTCATAATTCCTCCAAGTGTGAAGGTGAGAGCCTGAGAATGTCGGGTTAGAGAGACTCTTGGGAACAGATCTACATCTAAAGAAAATCACATATCAGTTCGGTCTTTCTTTACCCATCTTACGACGAGTAGATTTTCGGATGATAACAGGCCACCCGACAACCGTCAATCTCCCGGGTCTCCGGGGCCTTTTCCTTGCAGATATCGGTCATTGAAGGGCAGCGTGGATGGAAGGTGCAGCCGGATGGCGGGGCAATGGGCGAGGGCAGTTCGCCGTGCAGGACGATGCGCTCTTTGACCCTGAAGGGATCGGCAACCGGGGTAGCTGACAGAAGAGCCCGAGTGTAAGGATGGTGCGGTTTGGTAAAGAGGGTGTCACGGCTTGCCGATTCAACCGGTTTGCCGAGATACATGACCATTACCTCGTCGGCGATGTGTTTAACAACCGAGAGGTCGTGGCTGATAAAGAGATAGGCCAGATCGAACTGTTCCTGCAAGCTGACTATAAGGTTGAGGATCTGGGCCTGAATTGACACATCAAGAGCTGAGACCGGCTCGTCGAGGACGACGATGTTCGGATTGAGCATCAGGGCCCTGGCCACGGCGATGCGTTGCCGCTGGCCACCGGAAAACATATGCGGATAGCGATCATAATGTTCAGGCCTGAGGCCGACCAGGTTGATGATTTTCAGCGCTGCGTCCCTCCGCTCCTTTTTGCCCATGGTGGTATTGACCAAGAGGGGCTCTTCAAGGGCATGGCCGATTTTCTGCCTCGGGTTGAGGGAGCCATAGGGATCCTGAAAGACGATCTGCACGGTTTTATGGAGACCCATGAGCGTCCCCTTGTCGGCGCTGGTGATATCGATGCCCCCGATATTAAGCGTACCTGAGGTTGGTTTTTCGATCATCGTTACCAGGCGCGCCAGGGTCGATTTGCCGCAGCCGGACTCCCCGACAACTGCCAGAGTTCTGCCTTTGGCAAGAGTAAAGGTTGCTCCGTCAAGGGCCTTGAGGACGGCGGGCTTGCGGAAGGTACCGCGATCAACGTGATAATGGCGGGTCAGGTCTTTGGCCGTAAGAACGACGTCACCTTTCATGCGCGCACCTCTTGGGGATAGTTGGTGGGAACCCCATCGGCGAGGGGGTAGTGGCACAAGGCATTGCCAAATTCAACTGGTCCGGCTGTTGGCGGTTTTTCCCGGCAAAGATCGGTGGCATAGTGGCAGCGGGGGGAAAAGAGACAACCCTGTGGTTTGTCGAACTGGCCGGGAACGATTCCGGCGATGGACGGGAGAATCCGTGAATTCGACCGCTCGGGCAGTGAGTTCAAGAGGGCCTGGGTGTAGGGATGGTGCGGCCTTGCGAACAACCCCTTGACCGGTTGTTGTTCAACCTGTTGCCCGGCATATTGCACAAATACTCTTTCGGCAGTTTCCGCTACCACCCCCATGTCATGGGTAATGAGAACCAGCGACATGCCTTTTTCTTTTTGCAGTTTCAGGAGCAGATCAAGGATCTGCGCCTGGATGGTAACGTCCAGGGCGGTGGTCGGTTCATCGGCGATAAGCAGTCTCGGATTGCAGGAGATGGCAATGGCAATCATCACCCGTTGATTCATGCCTCCCGACAGTTGATGCGGAAAGGCTGACAAGCGTTTTTCCGGTTCAGGAATGCCGACCAGCTCGAGGAGTTCGATGGCCCGCCGTTTCTGCTCGGCACGATTCATGCCAAGATGGATTTTCAAGGTTTCGGTTAACTGGAATCCGACGGTAAAGCAGGGATTGAGACTGGTCATTGGTTCCTGAAAGATCATCGCCATTTGACAGCCGATTATCTTGCGGAGTTCTGGCTTGGTGATGGTCGTCAGATCCTGGCCGTCAAAGCGCAGTACATCGGCGGTGACGGTTGCAGTCCATGGCAAAAGACCCATAAGGGCCAGCACGGCGACCGACTTGCCGGAGCCGGACTCGCCGACGATGGAGACGATTTCACTTGGTTCTATGTGCAGAGATATTCGGTCGACAGCGGTGAAAAGGCCGCCGGCCGTTTGAAAGGTTACGCTGAGATTGTCGATTTCAAGTAATGGCATGGTGCAGTTATGAACGTTTGAGTTTTGGATCAAGGGCGTCCCGCAGCCCGTCACCCATCATGTTGATGGCCAGAACGGTGGTGAGAATGGCCACTCCCGGAAAAGTCACGACCCACCAGGCGCGAAGAATGAATTCTCTGGCTTCGGCCAACATGGTGCCCCATTCCGGGGTCGGCGGCTGGGCCCCCATTCCTAAAAACCCAAGTGCAGCGGCATCGAGGATGGCGGACGAAAAACTGAGGGCCGCCTGTACGATGAGCGGGGCCATACAGTTGGGCAGAATGGTGACAAACATCAAGCGAAGGGAACGAATGCCGATGACCCGGGCGGCGGTGACATAGTCCTTGGTCATTTCCGTCATGACTGCGGCCCGAGTCAAGCGGACATAATGCGGCTGCTGAACAATGGCGATGGCGATCATCGCATTTATCAGGCTCGGACCGAGAATGGCGACGAGGACGAGGGCCAGCAGCAGGCTGGGAAAGGCCAAAACGATATCCATGATGCGCATGATGAAGGTATCGATCCGGCCCCGGAAAAACCCGGCAAGAAGCCCGAAAATGATGCCGGCAACAAGCGAGATTGATACGACAATGCAGCCGATAAAAAGTGAATATTGCGCGCCATGAATAAGCCGCGACAGCATGTCCCGACCGATGGCATCAGTACCAAGGGGAAACTTAATACTCCCTCCGTCCTGCCAGAACGGCGGTTGCAGGAGGGCGTCCCGATACTGATGGTTGGGGCCATGGGGAGCAATAAAATCGGCAAAAACGGCAACGAGAATAACGCCCACGAAAAACACCAAGCCTGCGACAGCGCCGCGGTTTTCACTGAAATAGGACCAGAATTCGGCAAGAACTGCGCGAAATCCGGTCGGACGATTATCAACAACTTCCTGCAAGGCGATTTCGGTCATAATTAAGCCGTAGTTAAAAAATATTCTACAATTTGATGTTAACCGGCATAAGGGGCCGTAACCAAATGGATAAAAGGCCCTTGCAAAAGGCCCCTAATCCGTGTGGCGAATTTGCGGGTTGATCAAACCGTAGAGCAGATCAACCACCAGATTGACGATCATTACAATTGCGGCAATGAGCAGGAGACCGCCCTGCACTGCAGGGTAATCCCGACGAAAAATCGAGTCGACCATCCACTTGCCGATGCCCGGCCAGGAAAAAATGGTCTCGGTAAGAATCGCCCCGGCAAAGAGTACTCCAACCTGCAGGCCGATAACGGTTATGACCGGGATCATGGCGTTACGTAGGGCATGGACACCGATAACCCGCATCGGCCCGAGGCCTTTGGCCCTGGCGGTGCGGACATAATCTTCGCTCAGCACCTCAAGCATTGCGGAGCGGGTCTGCCTGGCAATAACAGCCAAAGGTATTGTGCCGAGGACTATCGAGGGCAGAATGAGATGCGACATGGCGGAGATAAAGGCACCCTCCTGCCCGGAGAGAAAACTGTCAATGAGCATGAAACCGGTGACCGTTTCGAAGTAGTAGAGCAGCGATACCCTCCCGGATACAGGAGTCCAGCCGAGGATCCCGGAAAAGAAAATGATGAGTAAAAGGCCCCACCAGAAAATCGGCATCGAATAGCCGGTTAAAGCACTGGTCATGACGGTATGGTCGAAGACTGAACCACGGCGCGTGGCAGCAATCATCCCGGCCGGTAGGCCGAAAAATATGGCAATGATCATGGCGCAAATGGAGAGTTCGATTGTTGCCGGAAACAGGGTAGCAAATTCCTTCAACACCGGTTGTTTGGTGATAATCGATGTACCGAAATCACCCCCAGCCAACTGTTTCAGATACAACCCATATTGGACGATGATCGGTTTATCAAAACCCATTTCGGCCATCAGTTCGGCGTGACGTTCCGGACTCATGCCACGTTCTCCGGCCATCAACATAACCGGATCGCCTGGCAGAGTACGAATGAACACAAAAGCCACTAGAGTGACCCCGAAAAAGGTCGGTAAAATGACAATCAGTTTTCTTAAAAAATAGACAAACATATGAGAGTCTCAGGGAAAGTGTCCGCATGCAAAAAAGGCCGGGCAGAAACTTCTGCCCGGCCTCTCTGTATAACGCTTACTTCAGGTCAACACCGTAAAAGATGTTGCCGCCGAAGGGGTCGATACGGAAATCGACCACTTCTTTTCGTACAGGTTGGAATACCACGGAATGGGCGATGGTTGCCCACGGGGCCTGCTCTTTGAAAACCACTTGGGCTTGGCCATAAAGCTTGGTGCGCTCTGCAGGATCGGCAGTAACTTTGGCTTTCTGAATCAGGTCGTCAAAAGGCTTGTAACACCACTGAGCGCGGTTGGCATTGCCAACGGCATCACAGCCGAGGAGCACGGCAAGGAAGTTGTCCGGGTCACCGTTGTCACCGGTCCAGCCGAGGAGCACTGCGCCATCCCGATTTTTTTCCTTGGAACGCTTAAGATACTCAGCCCACTCAAAGGAGACTATTTCAACACCGACGCCAACTTGCGCAAAGTCAGCCTGGAGCATCTCGGCCATACGACGGGCATTCGGGTTGTAGGGACGCTGCACCGGCATTGCCCAGATTTTCATCTTCAGGTCTTTTACACCGGCCTCATCGAGGGCTTTCTTGGCGGCAACCGGATCATAAGGATCGTCGACAACGGCATCGTTATAGGACCAGATGGTTGGCGGAATTGGGTTTTTAGCAATTTTGCCCGATCCCTGGTAAACGGCCTCAAGGATTGCCTTTTTATTCATGGCCATATTCAAGGCCTTACGGACTTTGACATTGTCAAAGGGGGCGACCGAGGTGTTGTATGCGAGATATCCGACATTCAGCCCTTCTTTCTGCAGGAGGTTGACTACCGGATCCTTTTTCATTGCGTCGAGGTCGGCGGGATTCGGGTTAAACATGACCTGGCACTCGTTGGCCTTCAGTTTCTGATAGCGTACCGAGGGATCAGGGGTGATGGCGAAAACCAGATTATCTATGGCCGCTTTGCCGCGCCAGTAGTCGGGGTGAGCTTTGTAGCGAATTGATGCGTCTTTCTGGTAAGCAACGAATTGGAAAGGTCCGGTGCCGACCGGTTCAAAATCCACCTTGTCCGGGGTTCCAGCCTTCATCATGTTGTCGGCGTATTCAGCGGAGAAGACTGAAGCAAAATCCATCGCCAGGTTAGCGATAAACGGTGCTTCCTTACGCTTGAGGACGAACTTGACGGTATAGTCATCAACTTTGACGATCTCTTTGATGAGGTCGGGCATCGACATACTGTTGAAGTATTCATACTTGCCGCCACCGACCTTATGGTAGGGGTGTTCTTTGTCAAACTGCCGCATAAAGGTGAAGATGATGTCGTCGGCGTTGAAATCACGAGTTGGTTTGAAATTAGTGGTGGTATGAAATTTCACCCCTTTGCGAAGATGGAAGGTGTACTCCAGGCCATCGGCGGAAATATCCCATTTTTCAGCAAGCCCTGGCTCAATCTCAGTGGTTCCTCTCTTGAAGGCCGAGAGTTTGTCGAAAAGGGTGCGGGAAGAGGCGTCAAAGGTGGTTCCAGCGGTATAAAAGGCCGGGTTAAAACCCTCCGGGCTTCCCTCCGAGCAGAACACAAGGGTCTTTGGTGCCGCCATGGCTTGCATCGATGCCATCAGCAAGGTTGCACCACAGAATGCAGCAATCAGATTCTTCGTTTTTCTCATCGCGTTGATCTCCTGTAATTAAATTATTAATGCAGGTCTTTTTATGGACCCGCGCCTATGCATTCAGCCGACGAAAAAGATGGCGTCAAGATGTGCTTGGATACCGCTCTTGATGACGACCGTTCCTATACTAGAACTTTAGCAGATAATAGTAAAATGGTTTTTTGTATGTAATTACGAAAGTTCCGGGCAAATATTTCGCTTACGCCTTCCAGGTGGAATAAGGATTTTTCACCAGATTCGCGTTGTAATATCTTGAGTCACCGGTGACCTCCGGGCCGATCCATGAAGGTTGAGAAAATTCTTGTCCGACATATTCCAGCTCAATTTCTGCTATCAGCAGGCCTTCATTTTCACCTTTAAAATCATCGACTTCCCAGATGAAGCCGGCAAAAGAGATGCAGTAGCGGATTTTTTCTATCAAGGGTTTTTGGCACAGAAGATCGAGCATTTCCCTGGCGTCTTCTACCGGAATATCATACTCATATTCGAGTCTTGCGCCGTGATCGTTCGGCCCCTTGATGGTCAGAAAGCCTCTGTCGCCGATAATTCTTACCCGCACCGTCCGGCCTTTTTCCGAATTCAAATATCCTTGGCTATATGCTTTGCCGACACCAAGTCCTTGCCAACTATTGTCGGCGATTAAAAATTTTTTTTCAATCTCTTTTCCCATAAAGTCGTCCTCCGGAAGATACTGTGGGAACTTTTTGTGTCAGCTCGATTGCAGAAAAATTCAGAGTGGCGTGGATGGTAAGAAGGGGAAAGAGCAAGGCGATAGCAAAAATGTTAACCACCGGGATCATACTAATAACGGCCGGTAACAGGCCGATGCGTAATGCTTTGCCATTGTGGGTACGCAACCAGGCAACCTTTCTCCCCAGTGACCAGCGGCGGCGGGAGGCGGGATAATCAATGAACATCAGGGTGGAGTAATAGGTATAAAGAAGAACCACTGCAACCTGGCCTGCTCCGGGGATGAAATTCACCAGGAGGGCGGCGATGGTCACAACTATACCAAAAAGGGCGATCTTGATACCTTCAAGGATATCGCGGACAACTCCGGCCACGGAAAAACCGGCATCGGCGTCGAAATTGTCGCCGGCATACAGTTTCTCGGCTGCGGCGCTGAGAAATGCATAGCCTGGTGTGGTCAGTGAGTAGGCGAAAAGAAAAGCGAAATAAAAGGCGACAATTCTTGAGACAATGAGAAACAACCAACTCCCGATCAGCCAGCCCTTATGTTTGATCCACCCCCATATGGTGTCGGTGGCCGGAGCAGTTGCCATGAAGCTGCCGGTGAGACTATCCATAAAATCGACGGTGAGCAGATATCCAAGCCATGTGAGGAGGCCGGTAATAAGAAAAAGCGCAAGGCTCCAGCCAAAAAGCTGTTTCCGACTGATCATTAATAACAAGGAGCGGGACAGAGGAATCCATCCGCTGGAGGTCGCTGAAGTTACATTCGATTGCTTTTGCATTGTATTTGCTGGTATAACAATTGAGTTGGGTGATCAACAATTTGACAACGGCTTTACAAAGTATAGACCGTTTTCGCAGAGTGTAAAGGCCTCTGCAGTTTTTCTCTCGGGTAGTCGGAATATATATGAATAGTACGAATAAAAAACAGCGCCGGCCGGTGTATCTTTGTCAACAGTGCGGCCATCAGAGTGGCAAGTGGTTGGGGCGCTGTCCCGGTTGTGGTGAGTGGGAAAGCCTGGTAGAAGAAATTGTCGATATCCACCACTCGACCAAGGGTACCTTCTTGCAGCCGGTACCCCTGGCCTTGGCTCCGGACGGAGATGAAGAAAGGATCGGCACCGGCATTGAGGAGTTGGATCGGGTTCTCGGCGGAGGTATCGTTCCCGGTTCAGTGGTTCTCATCGGCGGCGAACCAGGGATTGGAAAATCGACCCTGCTTCTTCATCTTTTAGCCGCCATTGCATCGCAAAACAGAAAAGTGCTCTACGTTTCCGGTGAAGAGTCGGCCAGGCAAATCAAAATGCGAGCCAGACGTCTTGATGCCATCCGTGCCGACGAGTTTCTTGCCACCGAAAACGAGGTGGCTCATATTATCGCCATGACCTGCGCGATGCGCCCCAGCCTCCTGGCGGTTGACTCCATCCAGACCCTGGTTTGCGGGGAACTGGCCTCCTCCCCAGGATCGGTCAGTCAGGTCCGGGAATCGGCCTACCGGCTGCTTGGTATGGCCAAGAAAGAGAATATTCCGGTTATTCTCGTCGGCCATGTTACTAAAGATGGGGCCATTGCCGGTCCGAAGGTCCTCGAACATATGGTCGATACCGTGCTGTATTTCGAGGGGGATCGCAGTCATGCCTTCCGCATCCTGCGGACGGTCAAGAACCGCTTCGGCTCGACCAACGAGATCGGAGTCTTTGAAATGAAGGAAGAAGGTTTAGTCCAGGTCAGCAATCCGTCGGAAATATTTCTCGCCGAACGACCTTTGAATGAACCAGGATCGGTAGTGCTGCCGAGTGTTGAGGGAACCCGGCCGATACTCGTAGAGGTGCAGGCCCTTGTCTCTCCGACCAATCTTGGGACGGCACGGCGGACGGCCATCGGCGCCGACCAGCAACGACTCTCTCTGCTTTGCGCAGTGCTTGAGAAAAAGGGTGGACTCGATTTGTATGGTCACGACATTTTTCTTAATATTGCCGGGGGGATGCGGATCGATGAACCGGCTCTCGATCTTGGCGTGATAAGCGCTCTGGCCTCAAGTCTTTTAGAAAAACCCATTTCTTCAACCACTGTTGTGTGCGGGGAGGTTGGGCTGGCTGGCGAGGTTCGGGCCATAGGTCACGTTGATGTACGGATTCGTGAAGCCCAGCGTCTTGGGTTTACCCGCTTTGTCCTTCCGGCCGGCAACAAGGAGCGCTTGACCTGGAAGCCGGATATCGAACTTGTCGGGGTTGCAAACCTGCAGCAGGTGTTGCAAGGAATTTTCAGGTAAGGTAGGTACTGTTTCAGAATTGCTGTAAAGAACAATCAAAAGGAGGTACAACCATGTCTCACGCACCACACGATCACCATCATGAAGATAATTCCGTCAATGTTAAAATTGCTGTTTTTTTTATCGCTGTTCTTGCCGCCATCACTTTAATAGGTTTAATGAATTGATCGAAGTCGAGGCAATGCAGTGGGGCGCAAATGATTTTCATGGTACTACAAATAACAACGAAATCCGCCACTGTTAGGGCGGGGAAAAGATGAAAAACGGATTGGAAAGAGAAGTCGTGATACTGATGACCGACATGGTTCAGTATTCACAAAAATCTTTGGGAATGGAGCCGGAGGAGATCAAAGATTTCCTGATTAACTATCACGGCGAAATTCACGAGATCCTTTATCGGGAGGAGAACTTTCCTCTTGAGATTGAACCTTCTGCTGGAGACGGTTGCCTGGTAATTTTTGATAAACGACCAGACGAGGACCGTTCCGGGGTCTGCACCAGGGCTCTGCGGGCAACATTGCGAATGGCTGAAGCCATTACCAGAGGAGATTTGACCCCAACCCGCATGGGGATTTTACTCGGTCGTATCATCGAGGCAACGCTCGGCACCCGAATGGCTAAATTCGGCTCAAGCTTTGCCGTGGCCAATCGTCTTGAGGAATTGTGCGGCCATTTTGGCACCCATCTTCTGATGGATCGCGAGGTTGCCAAATACCAACAAGGTTATGACCGTTATCTGGTAAATATCGCCAAGGTCAGCCTCACCAGCGTCGAGCATCCAATGAATATCTTCACACTCTACAAACCGGGTATTCACAATTGTCCAATAGATATTGAAGAGGAGCAGTTGCTGGAATTTATCCGCCTGAAAAACCAGGCAATGGAATATTTCGGTGGTAATCAGCTTCTGGGGCTTATGCCGGATTTCCCTCGGGTGCGGGAAGAATTACTGCAGGCGCAAAATCTGTTCAGATCACTATCCGGTAGAGAAGACTTAGGAATTGAAAGAATTCTTGAATATATCCGTGAGACGCCATTTCCTGCCGAGGATTTCACCATAACAGGCATGAAGTTATTGGATAAAAAAAGAGATTCCCTCGGCGAACGGCTTTTTCATTTGTCAAAGCAGTTGTTACGTGCCATGAATCCGGATTTCTATCATGCTCTGGTGGTCGACACTGAGTGGGAAAAATACTTCAAGCTGGAGTGGCGGAAAAAGGGTGAGACCATTATCCAGATTGATAGCGAGCCTGACGGCATTTATTATCTGGACAGCGGTACGGCAAAAACTGTTAATGGCACAGGTAAATTACTCTCGATCATTGAGGCCGGCACAATATTTGGCGAGATGGCTTATTTCGGCGGGGAGAAGAGACGTACTGCTACCGTACTTGCCAATACTGATGTTGTCTTGCGAAAGATTTCCACTGGAGACTTTCAACGGCTCCCGGTGATTATTAAAATCGTCAAACGTATCGCCATGGCACGACGACGGGAGATTGCCGATAATCCTGATCGATCGGAAAACCGGGCCGTATCCTCGAAAGTAGTTGCTGAACGATGAGGATACGGCCACAAGGTTACTCTTATTTAGCAATGAGCACAACGTAGGTGGAGTAATCACCGAAGCGAACCCGCAACAGTATCTTGCCGGACTTTCCTCCCTGTCCCAGAGCCTTATTCAGATCATCAAGATTTTGCACCTTAACCTTGTTGACCTCTTCTACCAGATATCCGGGTTTAAGACCTGCGAAATCCGCAGGACTGCCCGGCTGAATATCACTGATGATAAGCCCACTTTTTCTCTTGTAAGTAAATTTTTCAGCGAGTTCCTGGGTCAACTCTTGCAGGGTCAATCCATATTTGTCCAGTGTCTCTTTTTCTTTTACCACCTTGCCTGTGGCACTGAAGTTAGAGGGTTGTTCGCCAATGGTGATCTGAACTTTCTTTTCCCGTCCGTCGCGGATTATATCCAAGGTCGCTTTGCTCCCCGATGACAGCAGAGCAACTCGGTTGCGTAAATCGGAAACGTCTGTCAACGGGGAGTCATTTAAGCGCAAGATTATGTCATCCCTCTGCAGCCCGGCACCACTAGCCGGGGAGTCCTTCTGCACCTCGCTGACCAGGATGCCTTCCGCTTTTTTTAAGCCAAAGGATTCAGCTAGGTCCTTATCGATATTTTGAATAACTACACCCAGCCAGCCTCTGGTAACCTTGCCTTTTGTCTGCAGTTGATTTTCAATCGACTTGGCCATGTTGATCGGGATGGCAAAACCAATTCCCATATAGCCGCCGGTTCGGGAGAAAAGGGCGGTATTGATACCGACTGCTTCACCACGGGCGTTGATCAAAGGGCCTCCGCTGTTTCCAGGATTGATAGCGGCGTCGGTCTGGATGAAGTTTTCATATTCGTTTATTCCAACGCTTGAGCGACCGGTTGCGCTAACCACACCTACGGTTACCGTTTGGCTGAGGCCAAAGGGGTTGCCGATGGCAATGACCCATTCGCCAACCTCCAGAGCACTTGAGTCGCCAAGGGGCAGAACGGGAAGGTTGGCCGGATCGTCGATTTTCAATAATGCAACATCTGTCTGAGGATCAGTTCCAATAATTTTAGCAATAAATTCACGATTATCAGATAGAATGACCTTGACGACATCGGCCCCTTCAACGACATGATTGTTTGTCAATATATGCCCTTTTTCACTTATAATGAAACCGGAGCCTTGGCCGCGTTGTTTAAATTCCTGCTGCCTGGGCTGCCGCCCGCGGAACTGAGGGCCAAAAAACTGTTCAAAAAACGGATGATTGAACATCTCTTCGGGGATCTCGCCACCTAGACTCCCAGTTTTGCTGGTTTTTTCAACCTTGATGTGCACCACGGCCGGTTTTGCACTCTTTACCACATTTACAAAGGCCTTGGACGACTTGTCTAGAAAGGCGATGTCGCCATCGGGATCAGTTTTTGCCATGCTCTCGCTTGTGACCAGCGTCAGACAGACAAGGATGGTGAGCAAGCTGTGTACTGAAAGAAAGGCTTTTCTGTTGTTCATTGCAATTCTCCTAATTTTACGCATCTGTGAATAATGGGTGAAGAACCTGCCACAGGTTTTCTTCCTGGAACGTAACGTTTTGTTTCTTTACGAGAACTGTAAGCGGGAACAACGGGTCGTCAAGAAAGATTACTGAAATGTAATCTTGGTAAAGAAAAAGGCGGAGCGACTCTTAGAGAGTAGGACTCCGCCGGTACTGGAAAAATTGGAGGGAGGGGGGTCAGCTTCTGATCATGTCGGCTATCTGAAAAGCGACTTCCAGGCTCTGTTCGGCATTCAGTCGGGGGTCGCAGGAGGTCAGGTAGTTGCCGGCCAGCTCTTCATCGAGGATGTTATGGGCACCGCCGGTACATTCGGTGACGTTGTTGCCGGTCATTTCAAAGTGAACTCCGCCGGGAATGGTGCCCTCCGACCAGTGGGTCTCGAAAAAGCAGGTGATTTCTGAAAGAATGTCGTTGAAGTTGCGGGTTTTATGGCCTGATGTTGCAGTATAGGTGTTGGCATGCATCGGATCGCAACTCCAGACGATATTGAAGCCCTCTTTTTTCATTTCCCGAAGAAGCGGCGACAGGGCCTTTTCGATTTTTTTCAGACCGAAGCGGGTAATGAGGGTGAGGCGTCCCGCCTCATTATCGGGATTGAGGATCTGTATCAGCCGTTTGATATCGTCGAGGTCATAGGTTGGGCCAATTTTCACCCCAATTGGGTTGTGAACACCCCGCAAAAATTCAACGTGGGCACCGTCGACCTGCCGGGTTCTCTCACCAATCCACAACATATGGGCGGAACAGTCGTACCAGTCGCCGGTAATGGAATCGACGCGGGTGAGGGCCTCTTCATACTGAAGGAGCAGAGCCTCATGCGAGGTGAAGAGCTGGGTCTGATTGATCTGCGGAGTATCAGCTGAGATACCGATGGTTTCCATGAATTTGATGGCCTGACTGATCTGCTTGGCCATTCGGTCATAAGACCGGCCCATCGGAGACTGGGCCACGAATTCTTGATTCCATGCCTGTACCCGCTGCAGGGAGCCAAACCCGCCTCGGGTAAAGGCACGAAGGAGGTTGAGGGTTGAGGCCGCCATGTTATAACCCTTGAGCATGTATTTCGGGTTGGGCATGCGGGCTTCCGGAGTGAACTTCGCTTTGTTGACCATATCGCCACGGTAAGATGGCAATTCAACCCCATCTATGGTTTCCATATCGGCGGAGCGCGGTTTGGCGAATTGTCCGGCAATTCTGCCCATCTTGATGACCGGTTTGCCGCCCGCATAGGTGAGAACAACGGCCATTTGCAGAAGAATTTTCAAGGTTTCGCGAATATTGGGGGCAGTAACCTGAGAAAAATTTTCGGAACAGTCGCCACCCTGAAGAAGGAATGCCTCACCCCTGGAAGCCTGGGCCAGGTGCTGCTTAAGAGAGCGGATTTCACCGGCAAAAACCAATGGTGGCAGGGTGGACAAATCGGCAAGGACTTTATCGACGGCCAGCTGGTCCGGCCAGGTTGGTTGCTGCAGAGCTGAATGATTCTTCCAACTTGATTTACTCCAGTTTTTCTGCGTAGTCGGCATGGCAAATTCCCTTCAATAAATAAGAGTGTTTTAATAGTGGATGCGAGGAACCAGGATTGATATTAAAAACAACACCGCTCGACATCAAAGGCATTGAGAATTCGAAGTTCTCGCTCCCTTCGCATGGCTTCGGGCGGCGGAAGGAACTCAAGTTGGTCCAGTATTTTCAAGGCGGTGGGATAATTAGGGATAGAATGTAACCCATATCCGATAATCTTGCCAGTTCTTGTGTCTAAAAGTTCTGCATCTTCACCGTTTGTGACCACGGCAAGAGGAATACGATATTTTGGGGAGAGAACCCTTGCGGCGGCAATTGCCGCCCGTTCCCGACTGACCAGGGACCCGGGCCCATAACGGATGATCATGAACTTCTTTTCATGTAGAGAAGCAGCCAGTTCAATGGTGGAGGTGACGAAGCACCGGGAAAAGAGTGTTTCGATTTTTAATCTTGGAACCAACGATTCCCTGGGGTAATCCTTGGTCTCAACCATCATTCTGCTCAGTCTCTGACGAATCCGCTCATCGTCGGTATCGGTGAGCTCTTCTCCGTTCAGGAAATCGATAAGGGTACCGTAAATAAGATGATGGGGTTTAGGAATGGGCATTGTCCTTGCAAATGTTACAGGAAAGTGGTGAAAGAAAGGGATGTGTGTTTGCTATGAATTTAAGGACTGATTGTCGTTTTGCAAGGAAATGTGTTGTACAATGAAACGCTTTAAAAAAAACGCAGCTTCGAAAAAACCATCCATGTAGGAGGAAGCATGAAACCAAAAAAACTGATTGCCCGAAGTACGAGTATAGTTGCCGCATCTTTGTTGGTGTGTTCCTGGACACAGGTTGCTTCGGCGACCGGACCGGTGGCTGTTGCTCCGGGAAGAGGTGGGGAAGTGGTGATGGGGCAACAATCTTCACCGGTGCGCTTCAGCGTAGAGGTGGGCGCTGGATATTTGACGGGCGAATCAAAGGAATTGGTGTACTGGCCGACGCAGGGGAACCATAAGGCAAGCGAGTTGACATGGGCGATTGACAATCTGTTCATGGTTGGAGTTGGGGCTTCGCTGAAGGTGCACGATTGGATGGCGGTCAATTTCAACGGATGGATCAAGGCCACTGACGGGGAAGGAACCATGGATGATTATGACTGGATGGTTCGAGGAGGGGATTGGACGGACTGGTCGCATCATGAAAACACCGATGTCACCGAAGGCAGTATAATGGATTTCAATGTCGAGTTCTCCTTTGTTCGGACGGATGTAGTGGCACTGAAGGCCATAACCGGTTATAAACGCGACAACTTCGGCTGGGAGGCTTATGGCGGTGAGTATATCTACACAGAAGGAGGATTTCGCAATACCACAGGAGCCATTTCTGACAGTATCGCCACAATCGGTTATGAACAAACCTTCACATCACTGTATTTTGGCTTGGGAATGGCGGCGAAATTCAATAACTTTGAGCTAAACAGCCGGTTTATCTACTCACCGCTCGTCCAGGGTGAGGCCACAGACTATCATTATTTGCGCAATCTTGTCACCTATGATGAAGGCGATGATGGCGACATGATAGCCTTTGATGTGTCCGGAAGTTTTCTCATCAACCCACAATTTACTATTGAAGTGGGTTATAGTTACCAGCGATATGATATGATGCAGGGGGATTCGGAGTGGCATTTCCGGGATGATGGCGTTGTCTATTATTTTGCTGACGGTGCTGGAATGGATCAGACATCTTCCCTTTTATCGGTATCTCTGCGGTATACATTCTAACTTTTGTCGGCCTTGGCGCTGATATCATATTTCGAGTAAAAAACAAAGGCTCGTCGATCCTGAAGGTCGACGAGCCTTTACGCATCTCCTTACCCCGTTAAACGGGATCTACCTTGATAAATTTCTAAGGCACATACTCTGGGGCAGGATTCAGATTTTCGGCAGGTTGGCCATTGATTTGGCTATCGCCTCGGCCGGATAATCATAGTCTTGCAGTTGTCCGGCGTAATATTTGTCGTATGAGCCCATGTCGATCAGGCCATGGCCGGAGAAATTAAAGAGGATGGTCTTGGGTTCCTCCGGGTTTCTCATTGCTTCAATGATGGCGCCGCGAATTGCATGGCAGGTTTCAGGGGCCGGGATAATCCCTTCTGTTTTTGCAAACAACACGCCTGCCTCGAAACACTCCAATTGCTGCAGCTTCATAGGCTCGACGATTTTCTCACGCACCATGGCTGAGACTATCGGTGACATTCCGTGATAGCGCAGGCCACCGGCATGGATACCCGGCGGAATGAAATCATGGCCGAGGGTGTACATATACAGAAGCGGCGTGGTCTGGGCAACATCGCCAAAGTCATAGGCCAGTTTGCCGGAGGTGAGAGATGGGCAGGATGCCGGTTCGGTGCCGACAAAACGGATCTTCTTGCCTTCCAGGTAATCGGGGAGATAGGGGGTTGCCAGACCGGCGAAGTTCGAGCCGCCGCCACAGCAGCCGAGGATAACATCCGGATATTCGCCAGCGATTTCCATTTGCTTTTTGGCCTCAAGGCCGATTATCGATTGATGCAGAATGACGTGGTTGAGCACAGAGCCGAGGGCGTACTTGGTATCCTCGCGTGAGGATGCATCTTCCAGTGCCTCGGAGATGGCAATACCAAGAGAGCCATGGGTGTCTGGCATTTGCTCAAGGATCATCCGACCGGTTCGGGTCTCGGTGCTCGGGCTGGCGATGACAGTGGCACCAAAGGTCTGCATTATCGATTTGCGGTAGGGTTTTTGATCGAAAGAAACCCTGACCATGTATACCTTGCACTCCAGCCCGAACTTGTTGGCGGCGAGGGAAAGGGCGCTGCCCCATTGTCCGGCACCGGTTTCCGTAGTCAGTCGTTTGACGCCTTCTTTTTTGTTGTAATAAGCTTGAGCCACTGCGCTGTTCAGTTTGTGAGAACCGACCGGGGACACCCCTTCATTTTTGAAAAAGATCTTGGCCTTGGTGCCCAGCGCCTTCTCGAGGTTCGAGGCCCGGACCAGCGGTGATGGTCGCCAGATCTTGAGGATTTCCTGAACCTCTTCGGGGATATCGATAAAGCGGGTTGTGGACATTTCCTGCTCAAGGAGTCCCATGGGAAACACTGTGGCCAGTTTTTCCGGTCCCATCGGTTGTTTTGTTTCCGGGTCAAGCGGCGGCAGCAGCCCTCCTGGCAGGTCTGGAACGACATTATACCATTGGGTGGGCATCTCATCATCGCGTAAGACGATTTTCTTTATCATGGGCTCTCCTTTTAAAAAATCTGCTGGGGTTAGTACCTCGAAGGAATTATTTCAGGCTCTTCGGGAAATTTTTTTGCTTGGGTCTTCTCATGTTCTTTAGGGTTAGCATAAAAAGGCTAGGCGATTAAGTTTGTTCTTTACCATAGACCCTATAGCCGAGCAACCATGGTTGTGTTTTTGCCGTTTTTCTCTTAAGGATCAGATTGGTTGCCTGTGACAATTACTTGCTGTTTTTTGCCGGTAGTTCTTGTGCCGGTTCCTGCTCAAGAAGAACGACATCGGGGCTCCAGTCCAGCCACTGTTTTTCCGGCTGGTCGTAGAGGGAGAAAAGGTGTCCGGCCGAGATCGCCGGCCCGGTGTGTTCACCATCCGGAGTGGCGAGGGCAATCCCGCCGCGGATGATGGCGGTAAGGGATTCCGCTGAGACTGTCACCCCGGAGAAGATGCCGCCTTCGATTCTGGCACCGCTGACCTGCCAAAACCGGGTGTTTGCACGGATGATGGCCATGTACTGTGGTCTGATGTTAACAAAGATCCGGACCTTCTGAAAGGAGGGGGACAGATCGTATCCGGTTATTTCTCCTACCTGCAGTTGCCGATAATAAACAGGAGATCCGACGCCGAGGGAGCCGAGATGACCGGCCTCGAGAATAATACCTAGGCCATCCTGGCCGGCGATCTCCGTCAATGGTGGTTCGGCAAGTGCCTTCAGTATCCGCACTGGTTTTCCCTCACCGGGCAAGATGTTGAGGAAGGAGCCGAAGATCAGGGTTTCGGCATTTTTCACACCAGAAAGATTGAATTCGGCCTGTTCAACCCAGATTTTTGTGTTGCTGCGGAACAATGCTGCAACATGTTCTTGAATGCGAGTCGTGGCGATGATGGTTTTGTTGTTTTCACCGAGGCGCAACGTGCTGACTTTGCCAATCTCAATGCCTTGATAGCGGACTTCCGAGCCCTCCTTCAAGCCTTTTATGCTGTCAAGCATAACCTTTAGCTCTATTTCATCGGCATGGAGGGCATCCTGGAGGTTGGCGAACAGCGGATAGGGTCCAGGTGGAGGGGATATAGGTCCCGGAGATGGATTGAGGCAGCCGATACCTCCGGTTAATACTGACTGGAGTGATCCGGTCTGCAACCTGATCCCGTCAAGGCCGCCGGAAACCTGCAGGCCGCTGGTATTGTAAAAGCGGGTGTATGGCCGGACGATGTTTTTGAATTCGTCAAAGACTAGACAGTCGATCAGCACTGATTTCTGGTCGTGAGAAAGCCTGAAACTCTCAACTTCACCGATTTTAATGTTTTTATGAAGGATGGGGGAACCTGTGGCCAGCGACTCGGCATCGGGGGCAATGAGCACGACACGTTTGCCGCCTGGCTGCAGGTCGGAAACCTCCGCAACGGCTTCCCGGTAGCTGTTGTGGAGGCGGAATTCGAATCCTTCTTCCGGCTGGACATGCTTTCGTTTTTTCTGAATATCCGGGGTAGTGAAACTCACTCCGCCATGGAGCATTTTCGCCAGGGGGCCTGTTGCAAGGGATACGCCCTCGGCCAGGCTGCCACGCACTTCAACTCCGGACTCGACCCAGAACACGCTTTTTTTGCTGAGATACTTGAGATAGTCCTGATAAATGAACAACGAGGAGCGGATTTTCATCCCCGCCTTGTCGACACCTACATCAACAACCTCTCCGACCTGGATATTTTTATAATAAACCGCCGACTTTGGCGAGATGTCAACAGGGCCGTCGGCGCTGAGCACCATAGTTTTGCCGGGTCGCAGCGGGATTTGCGGGGGCGGCTCAGAGAGGATATCAAAGTGATCTTTGAATTCCCCGCTGCCGGGTTGAAAAGTGATATGCGCCCCTGACAGCAGCAATTGTATATTGTTGAAGCCGGCGGCTGAGATTTCCGGTTTCACCAGCCAGAATTTGGTGTTTTCGCGGAGGATCAGCTCGGTCCGCGGATCGAGCAGGATATGGGCGGTAACCGACCTTTTTGCGTCATTATTTATCTGGATCTCTTTGACAAAACCGGCCTCAAGGCCGCGGTAAATGACCTTGGTTGACCCTTCAATGATGTCTTCACTGGAGGTCAGGGTCAGGGTCATTGGAATACCGTAGTTGGCCGACTGGGAATCGGGATACAGGGTAAACATATGGCCGTTTTGCACATAGGGTGTGGTTGCCAGTGGTTCCGGCGTATGCAGGAGGATTCCACCTCTGAGCAGCGAGGCGAGGGATTCAACCTGGATTTTCAGAGACGGCAGTTTGCCGCTTATCTGTATGCCGCTGGCGTTGCTGAAGCGGCTTCCCTCTCGTACCAGATGAGTGAATTCGGGTTTGATGAAGACATCGATGAGGATGTTTTTGTCCCCTTCAAGCTCGTACCTCTGTACTGCACCTATTTGGATATTCCGGTAATAGATTCCGGTGCCAACCTGGATGGAGCCGAGAACTTTGGCCCGGATTTTTACGTGCAGTCCGGGGGTATCGCGCGACACCGGAGGTGCAGAGGCAAGGCCGGCAAATTCTCGCAGGGGATTGGTCGAGGTGCCGACCTGAATGCCGATATAACTACCGGAGAGAATGGTCTCGAGGCCATGGATGGAACTTGCCGACAGTTCTGGCCGGACTATCCAGAAAAGGGTGTCTTCAACCAGATGTTCAACCACCGACTTTTCCATTTTAACTTTCGCCTGGATTTGTCTATTGTCGAGATCGGGAAGAATTTTTGTGACCAGGCCGATGGGAATGCCTCTGGCCATGACCTGGGTTTTGCCGGGGACAATGCCGGTGGCATCGGCAAAAAAAATGGTGATCTCGACCCCGGCATTCTTATAGCTGGAATAGACCAGCCAGACGCAGATGCACAAGGCGATAAGGGGCAGGGTCCAGATTGCGGAAATGCCGCGATTTTTCCTGACTTGAGCTGTAGTCATGGCGCTTTCTCGAGAAGTGTTGCTGCTTGTTTTTTGTCTTCTGAATAGTCTCGTGGATAGCAGGTATCCCAGATGACGCGCGGATCAAAGGTCATGGCGGCGAACATGGTAGCGGCGACGACAAAGGAAAAGTAGGTGGCCGCCGGAGCGGTATGAATGGAGGTGAAAAACCCATAATCAACAAGGACACTGAGCAGGGCAATGACAAAGATATCGAGCATTGACCATCTGCCGATAAAAGCGATAAAGCGATAGAGTTTGGCTTTTTGCACAAGAAAATGGGTGTGGTCTGGCCGAGTGGAGCGAAGCAGGATGACGAGGCCGACGATTTTAAAGACCGGTACGAGAATAGAGGCGGTGAAGATGATCAGGCCGATGAAATAGGAGCCACTTTGGAAAAAATGGATTATTCCATCGACGATTGTTGACCGGTCGGGAATACCCAGGAAATCGACTTCCATTATCGGCAGCAAGTTGGCCGGGGCAAGAAAAATAGCCGAGGTGATTACCAAGGCCCAGGTGCGGATGACGCTGTAAGGTTTTCGCTGATGGAGAATCGCCCCACAGCGTGGACAGCCGGTGCCGGCAAGTGAGGCCGGGGACAGTTTGTGACAGGTGTGGCAGTGGATCAGCCCTTTTTCGGCGGCGGTCCGAGGTGTTTGCAGGTGCTCCTGAACAGGCGGAAATTCTGCGTTGTTTCCAAGGCCTTGATCCTCAATTTCCTGCCAGAAAAGGTCGCGATCGACTATGGTGGAAATTGCCAGAGTGATCAGCACAAGGCAAGAAAAGCATAATATTCCAGAGTGATAATCTATGTTTGAGGTACCCGACATCTTGATTATGGTAACCAGAATACCAAGTAGATAGACCTCGATCATCGCCCATTCCTCAAGATAAAGATGCAGTCGGAAGAGGGGTCTGAGGGAGGAGGGATTTCTTTTTCTCTGGAGCTGGCAGGTAATATAGAAGATAGTGGTCAGCAGGATCAAAGGGAAGACGACCGCCGAGAGCAGAACCATAAGCGACACGAAATAATAATCATTTCGGTAAAAGTTTAGAATCGATTCGAGTATATTGGCGGAGCCGCTGAAACCAAACGATGTGAAGGTCATGAGGGGGAGCAGCATCGCCGGCAGGTAAAGGATGAGGCCGGCTATGCTGAGTGCCAGCACTTTACTGATCGGTGCCACTGTGCTTCTGCTCAGTGTCTTGCCGCAACGCGGACAGACAACCGAATAGCCTGCCGGGGCTTCTGCTTTGTGCAGCAGAAGATCACAATCAGGGCAGGCGGTGTAGTGGTCAAAAGAGTTTGGCAGTGAATGCAAAATACTGTTCCTCGGTGACAGGTTTACGGCAAAGCTTTGTTTTTCGGAAATTATAGTAACGTCATCGCGGTTGTTTGTCATATGAAAAACAATTGTCGATGAGTTTGCAATGTGCCTGCTTCAGGCATGGATGTATATAAGTCAAAAAAGAGGTGGAGGATGAGCGCCAATAAATGGCTGAAAATTACTATTGAAGCCGATCCGCTGCTGGTCGAGCCGATCAGTGACTTCCTCGTTGGGGTTATTGAGGCGGGTGTTGAGACAGGCGCGCCGGATGAGCCGAATTTTGGCATCTTGACCTGCTACCTGCAGAAAGCCAATCCCGACCCGGAGGAGGTCGCTGAAATTGTTACTCGGATCACCTCGTATCTGATCGAACTCGCTGATATATATAACGTGCCAGCACCAGAACTTGTTGCCTCGCTTTTTGACGAAGAGGATTGGAGCTCAACCTGGAAAGAGCACTTCAAACCTTTTGCCATTGTCCCCGGTCTGGTGATTGCCCCGACCTGGGAAGAATACCGACCGATCCCTGGGGAGGCGGTTATCACCATGGATCCGGGCATGGCTTTTGGTACTGGCCATCATGCCACAACCAGTCTTTCCATGGAACTGCTGCGCCGGACCCTGACTGCTGGCAGTGTTATGCGAGTGCTTGACGTCGGCACCGGCACCGGCATCCTCGGTATGGCGGCAATGCTTTTTGGGGCAGCAAGTGTTCTCGGTATCGATAACGATCCGGAGGCGGTTGCCGCTGCTGATGGCAATGTGCGGCGAAATATTTTCGACGACCGGATGCAGGTCAGCCTGACGCCGCTTGGTGAGCTGTCCGATCAGTTTCAGATCGTTGTTGCCAATATTGTCCACGATGTTCTCCTCGATCTGGCTGAGGATTTAACACGGTTGACCGCTGAAGACGGTGTGTTAATACTTTCAGGTATTCTCGTCGGCGAGCAGGTGACGAGAATAAAAGGGTTTTTTGGTGGTAAAGGCTTCCGGGTGCTTGATCAGGAAGAGCGTGAGGAGTGGGCGGCACTGCGCTTTCGCAAGGGAGAGTTGTAATAGCTTCTCAGCTATTTCTCGGGTTGGGGCGGGCGCATCGGGGTAAACTGGTAATCGGTATCGAAGATGATTCCGACACCGTCAGTCTCCTGGCGGATAACGATGGCAGTGGCACTGACCCAGAGGCTCTTGCCGGTGAGATTTTTTAAGCTCTCCACGGAAAGGATGAACTTCAGCCGTTTCACATCGTCAAAACTGAGAAGGAACTCAACTCGAACTTTGGCCGCCATCGGAAAGGGGTGGGGAGTTCTGAGGAAGGCACCGCCGGAACTGATATTGGCTGCAACTGTATCAATTACCGGTAAATGGTCTTCGCTGTGGCGGTAAGAGATTTTGGCCTGCAGGTTCAGGGAAAATCGTTCCTGGATACGTTTGTTGCTGGACATGAGTGCTCCCTTGGCGCTAAGGGTGATGGTAAAACACAAGCTGCTGGGGCAATACTTACGGAATGTAAGGGATAATGTCAATTTGAAAGAGTGCAAAACCTGAAAGTCTGCGTTTTGCCAACCCTGTCACGGAGAAAATTAAGGAGTAAGGAATTCGATGCGACGGTTTTTTTTTGATCCACTCAGCCGCAAAGAAGACACTCTCTTCCTGGCGGAAGAGGAGTCGCGGCATGTTGCCAAGGTTCTCAGGCTGCCGGTCGGGAGTGAAATGGAACTGTTTGACGGGCAAGGGACGGTGTACCGGGCGATTGTCGTTGCCACCGGCAGGCGGGTGGAGGTGCGTATTGTCGGGGTTGTTGCCAGAGATGAAGGTGCCGGAAAAACCCTTTGGGTTGGCCAGGGCATCCTCAAAGGTGAGAAAATGGACACGGTGGTGCAGAAATGCACAGAATTAGGGGCAAGCCGGTTTAGCCCCTTTGAAAGTTCGAGGTGTCAGGGAAAGGCTGATCCGGCACAGAACCGCAAAAGACACGAGCGCTGGCAGCGCATCGGCCTTGCAGCCTGCAAGCAATGTATGCGGCCAAAGCTTATGCAGATCGACGCTCCGACGAATCTGTCCGACCTGCTGCGTGGCACCGATGTGACAGTGCGGCTGCTTTTCTGGGAGGAGGAAAAGGATGTACGTCTGCAGGATATTCCTGATCTTCAGAAGGCTCAATCGGTGGCACTCCTGCTTGGCCCGGAAGGGGGATTTTCCCCGGAGGAAGTAGACTTGGCGCGGCAAGTGGGTTGGTTGACGGTCAGTCTTGGCGGGCGCATCCTGCGGGCTGAGACGGCGACGCTGACCGCAGTCTCTATTGTCCAATTTTTAATCGGTAACCTGTGAAGGATGAATACAATGGCAAGAACCCCCGTTCGTTCGACCATCCTTGAAAAGACTGACCGGGTTATCGATCTGGATGAGGCGCTTGCAATCGGCCACAAGATCATCGATGTACGTTCTGCCGCGGAGTTTTTAACCGGTACTATCCCGGGCGCAATCAATATTCCCCTTTTTGATGAAGACGAACGCGGTGTTATCGGGACTATCTATCGCCGAGGCGGCCAAGGCGGTCATACCAAGGCCGTCGATCAAGGGTTCGACTTTGTCGAGAAAAAATTGGCGGTGCTGGTTGCCTCTTTTCAGTCATTTCAAGGTCAACCCCTGGCAATTTGTTGTGCCAGGGGCGGAATGCGCTCGTTGTCGGTGGTCAATCTGTTGACCCAGGCCGGATTTACTGCCTGTCAGCTGAAGGGTGGATATAAAAAATACCGCCGGAATGTCCTTGGTCGTCTGGAGATCTTTCGACCGAGATTGATCGTCATTCACGGCCTGACCGGAACCGGCAAGACTCGGATTCTCCAGCGCCTTCAACCGGCCATCGACCTTGAGGATTTAGCCGGCCATCGCAGTTCCCTCTTTGGTGGACTCGATCGACTACCCAGCAATCAACGAACCTTTGAAAGCAGATTGGCGGAGAAAATCACAACTCTTGGCGAAGAACCCTATTTCATTGAGGGGGAGAGTCGGAAAATCGGGAGGGTATTCATCCCGAAGCCCCTGGCGCAGGCCATGAAACATGCTGTTTTGGTGAATATACATTGTTCGCTGGAAACGCGGATTGCACGAATAATCGAGGATTATCCGGTTGCGGACGAAGAAATGCAGCAGCAGATTGAAAGTATCCTGCGTTCCTTGAAGCAGAAAATGGGTGTGGAACAGGTTGAAAAAATGTGCGGTTTGTTGCAGGAAGGCAAGCTACCGGAACTCGTTCGTATTCTCCTGTTGGAATACTATGACAAGCGTTATGGCAAGAGCATGAGCGAGTACCGGTTTGCCCTGGATATTTCCGCTGAAGATATTGATGCCGCGGCAGCGAGGCTTGAGGAGTTCCGCCGTTCGCTGCCGCCTGTCGAGCCGTAAGCAATCAGCCGCCTGCGCCTGGAGGTGGTTGTTTTTCAAGCTGTTCTTCTTCCTGTTGTTTCTTTTTCTTTTGCTTCACTGCTTGATCTTGTTGTTTTGCAGGCTCATCCTTCTGTTTTCGCTGCTGCACCTCTTGCTGCTGCCGCTGCTCATCCTTCTGTTTTCGCTGCTGCACCTCTTGCTGCTGCCGCTGCTCATCCTTCTGCTTTCGCTGCTGCACCTCTTGCTGCTGCCGCTGCTCATCCTTCTGTTTTCGCTGCTGTAGCTCTTCTTGCTGCTGCCGCTGCTCATCCTTCTGTTTTCGCTGCTGTAGCTCTTCTTGCTGCTGCCGCTGTTCATCCTTCTGTTTTCGCTGCTGTAGCTCTTCTTGCTGCTGCCGCTGTTCATCCTTCTGTTTTCGCTGCTGTAGCTCTTCTTGCTGCTGCCGCTGCTCATCCTTCTGTTTTCGCTGCTGTAGCTCTTCTTGCTGCTGCCGCTGCTCATCCTTCTGTTTTCGCTGCTGTAGCTCTTCTTGCTGCTGCCGCTGTTCAT
>JAHJLI010000180.1 GCA_018821785.1 Pseudomonadota bacterium | reverse complement strand
TTATTTGCATCACCGACCGAATGTGTTACCTTGTGGTACATGGAGACAAACGATTTGGCAATTATGTTGAAAGGGGTAATCAGCTCAAGTGACCATGGACAGCAGAGAATTCGTTGAAATAAGAAAAAAATTTAACAAGACCCAGAAAGAGATTGCCAATCTTCTGGGGATTTCCCTCAAGGCCGTTTGCAGCTACGAACAAGGCTGGCGCGCAATTCCTACCCATGTCGAGAGACAGCTTATTTTCCTCCTTGCAAGAAAAGGCCAGCAGGATAACTCCAACTGCTGGGAAGTCCGTAATTGCCCGGAAGAGAAAAAAAATAAATGCCCGGCCTGGGAGTTTGATTCAGGACAATTCTGCTGGTTCATCAATGGGACTCTTTGTGAAAGCGCCGATTGCAAGTCTTGGGAAAAGAAAATGGAGATGTGCAAAACCTGCGTGGTGATGAAAAATATCAGAGATTAAGCATTGTTACCAATTATCCTGTGCCCTTTCAGTAAAATCGTCTATCCTTGTCTAAGAAACCAAGTGTCATTGGTTTCTCTTACCCCCTGCTCTTAATACTCGACAACCAGCTCCGAAAGTCACCGCTCGACCGCCTGTAACTGCTCGGGTGTGTTTACATTTTCCCAAGCAGAGCAGAGTTCTTCAGGAATGATAGGATGATCAATCCTCATGTCGCCGGCAGCCTCGCCGATGCGCATATTCCCAGAATACAGTTGTTCTTCGAAGAGATGAATCGAGCGGAAATCGTACCAAGCCAAGAGCGGTTCGAGTCGATCGTTGCCGGCAAACTTCGGCACCCGTCCCCAGCAACCGGGCCGGCGACCGGCAAGCAGCCAGCTTACCGCCTCTGCTGAGACCTGCGGCATATCGCAGGCCACCAGCAGCCAGGATACCAGCGGTTGCCATCGCCCCGCGGCGAGAATGCCGGTCAATGGTCCAACCACCCCTGGAATATCAGGAAGCCGGTGGGCGGTGGCAACCGCTTCGGGCAACACGCCGCCACCTGAAATGACCACACCATCAAGGAGGGGATGAAGAGTGGCGATGGTATTCTCCAGCCAGGTCTTGCCCCGTCCGTCTTTGAGAAGGTGTTTAGGGCGTCCCATCCGTGAACTCCTGCCGCCAATAAGGACACAGCCCCAGACCGGGGTGCGCCGGCCATATTCCCTCAATTTTTCAAGAAGCCCGGCGATGAACCTCGGCCAGCCTTCCTCCCAACTGAGTGACCACGAAGGTGCCCCGGCTTCTCCGCCAGTAAAGGCAGCAAGCATGATGGGTGTCTCCGGAGATTCGATACCGCTGTTAACAATTACCAGATCGTATCGTTGGGCCAGCATAGTCAGGGTATAGGGATTACTTCCGTCTCCTTTGCGGTGAAAAACTGCGGTCAGGGAACTTTGGGTCAATTCAACCATCAGGCGACGAACGTAATCAGCACGCGAATTTTCGGTGCCACCAGTGAGAAGGAAGACCGGGAGACGGGAAAAACTTTGCATGGCGATTCCATTTGTTTTTCCTCCTTTATCCTGATCTTTTTTTCGACTCACAGCGACTCTCCCCTGATATCGCGGCAGCTTGCCGGCAGAGCTCCGGCTTTCCGGCCCATGTGCAAAAAGGTCTCAATGGCCGAGAATCCCTCTACTCCGAGGTCTCGTGAAAAATCATTGACATACAGGCCAATATGACTGCGAACGACCTCGATATCCATTTCCTGACTGAGACTACGAATATACGGCAGACTCTGTTCAGGATGCAAAAATGCGTAGTCGACACTGGCGCGAATAGCCTGATCAATCGCCATGATCTTTTCTTTCCCAAGACTTCTGCGCGCCGCAATGCAGCCAAGAGGAAGGGGCAGGCCGAAACTGTTTTCCCACCAACTGCCTAAATCCTGAAGACAAACAAGGCCTCTATCCTGATAGGTAAAGCGCGATTCGTGAATGATGACCCCGCCATCAACCTCGCCACTGGCGACGGCGTCGATGATTTTATCGAAACGCATTGCTACCAGCTCGCTGCAATCCGGTAGAAACAACTGTAAAAGGAGTGCTGCAGTGGTGAGTTTACCGGGAATGGCGATGCGTTTTGAAGACAATTCATTGGTCTCAATTGCCGACCGGGCAATCAACAAAGGCCCACACCCGCGACCAAGAGCACTGCCGGCGGCAAGAAC
>JAHJLI010000179.1 GCA_018821785.1 Pseudomonadota bacterium | reverse complement strand
GGTGCTTCGAGCGCGAGGTTTCTCTAATTACGAAAATATTTTAGCAACAACATCACGAAGGAGCAGCGTTGCGGGTCACGTATAACCAACTTTCCGAAATGACAGGGAAAACATACAGGACAATAAAGAAGTATCTTGACAGCG
The DNA here is from genome assembly GCA_018821785.1 of Pseudomonadota bacterium. Classification (GTDB taxonomy): domain Bacteria; phylum Desulfobacterota; class Desulfobulbia; order Desulfobulbales; family Desulfocapsaceae; genus Desulforhopalus_A. The sequence continues at coordinate 3,112 of JAHJLI010000179.1, read as the reverse complement.
CCGGGGTGAATCCAATTGCCGACGAGGGTAATAAAATATTTTTTGATTCTGTTGATGCGCTTGAGTGTATTTATACGCACAAAGCGTCATGTGATACCGGAAACATCATAGAAATGATTGACGAGGAGAAGCACCGCAAATTAAAACGTGAGAACGACGAAGCTGATAACCTCGTTGCTCCTGTCTCTATGCTGTCAGACGCCATGATAAAGGCCTTCTCTCAAATCCTCCCCATAATGGACTCCCTGCCAGTGGAAATGAAACGTAAAAATCCACAACTTACCGGCCACGACATTCAGTTGGCAAAAAAAGCTATAGCGAAGTGCCGAAACGCCATGGCAGCCGCGAAGATTTCAGCAGATGAATGAAAATGTAATCTCAGCAGCCAACGATGCTCTTGAGTTTCTTCGTGTCGGTGAGCCGATGACAGGAGTTGAGTGGGCAGATAAAAATTTCTACCTATCGCCCGAGTCTTCAGGTGTTGAGGGTAAATGGAAAACGCTTCCTTTTCAAATTGGTCCGCTAAATTGGATGTGCGACGACGATATAGAGGAATACAACGAGATGAAGTCGCGGAGGACTGGATTTACTAAGCGTGTCCTTATAACGACTGGATATTCCACTGAGCACAAGAAGAGGAATGTAGTTATCTGGCAACCAACAGACGGGGACATGCGTAGGTTTTCCAAGGTCGAAATATCTACAATGATCAGAGATGTGCCCGTCATGGGAAAGGCACTGAAGTGCGATGTTGGGGCGAAGAGTCCACACAACACGATAGACCTAAAAGAGTTTTTAGGGGCCACGCTTGACCTGAAGGGTGGCACGTCTGCCAAAAACTACCGGGCCATGACTAAGGATGTAGCCATATATGATGAGCTGGCGGCGTTCGATAGCGACATAGACGGGGAAGGGTCGCCAACTTCAATCGGTGACGGTCGCCTTGATGATAGTAGTTTTCCAAAATCAATCCGTGGCTCAACTCCAAAGATCAAAGGGGTGTGCCTTATGGAAAAGGCCTTGGCTAAATGCAAGGCTGTTTACTTCAGGTACTTGCCTTGTCCCCATTGTGGCCATATGCACCGGCTTGAATTTAAAAACATGAGATGGGAAAATAAAGATCCGAAAACAACGGTGATGATTTGTCCTGAGAATGGTTGCTCTTTTGATTATTCATATTATGCCGAGATGGACAAAAAAGGCAGATGGCAAACGTTGAGCGGAGACTACTACGACGATGCCACAGACTGCTTTCATTCGCAAGACGGAGCGCTGGCAGAAAGACCAAGAAAGATAGGTGTGAGAATTTGGGCCGCGTATAGTTATTTTCGCACATGGGAGTGGGTAGCGGAACAATGGATAAACGCTGCGGCAGATGCAAAGACAGGAAACGACGCAGAGCTAAAGGCCGTAATAAACACTATACTTGGAGAAACATACGAGGAAAAAGGTGAAAGCGTAGATTCTACTGGCCTGGCCGAAACAGCAGAAGACTACAGTATCGAAACCGGAATACCAAACGATGTTCTTTTCATCACGTTCGGGGCTGATGTGCAGGGCGGTATGGACCCACGTATTGAGGTTGAAATATTAGGGCATGGCCTGGACGAAGAAACGTGGTCGCTTGGCTATTATGTATTCAAAGGGGATATTGAGCAGCCTCTTGTGTGGGATCATTTGGATGAAATGCGGAAAATGAAAATAAAACGCCTTGATAATGTAGAGCTTTCCATTCATGGCGGGTTTATCGACTCTGGTTATCTATCGACAACGGTTTACAAATACACCGGGCCAAGAAGAATGGAAAATGTTTTTGCTACCAAGGGCGTGAACACGGGGCAGTTGTGCAACCAAGGATCGTGGCAGGGTGATAAGAAAGTAAGCAGGGCAATTCTTCATACTGTCAATGTTGACGAAGCAAAAACGATAATTTTCAACCGTCTCAATAAGATAACCGAGCCAGGGCCAGGTTATTGCCACTTTCCAGGGCAATATACAGACAAGTATTTCACTCAACTGACCAACGAGGAGAAGAAAGAGAAGAAAAAAGCAGGGCAATTGGTGGGATATGAGTGGGTGAAGAAAGGACCAAACGAGCAACTTGACTGCCGGGCGTACAATCTTGGCGCATTTGCCAGATTTAACCCTAACCTCGTGCGACTGAAGATGAGACTTGAGGCAGAGGCCGAGTCATTACGACTAAACATTCCATTAAAACCGCGTCCGAAAGGCCGCAGGGTAAGGAGTTCCGGCATCAATGCTCGATGATCTTCAAAAGCTTGTTGATGGATTTGACCACGGACAGCTCGAAGCCCTGCAAAGTCTGGTGTTAGAAATAGCCAGCGTCAAGAGTGGAAAGTTTACCGGAGTCACCACCATAGAAATGCACTCTACGCAAGGCAGTATCGGGGACGTTTACTCTTCAGGAAAGAAAAAAATAAGATCAGCCAGGGGGAGGAAGGTTAGAAGTTCTGGATTGAGTTATTAAAAAACTTTATAAAAAAATATTATAAAAAAACTTGACAACATATTTGTTCCTGTGATACGATATAAATAATCGGGAACCTGAGTAAAAAGTTTTATAAATTTGAAAAGCCCCGGATGTAGCTGAATTGCTATGTCCGGGGCTTTTGTCGTTTGGAGATAATTTGGCACTTACCTACACGGAACAGCTAGACGAGATCCAGGCAAGAATCACCATCATACTCGGTGGCGTTCAGTCTTTTTCTATAAAGGACCGGGCGCAGGCCAATGCAGACCTGTCTGTTCTTTTTGACGAAAGAAAACGCCTTGAACCACTTGCAGCAAGAGAAGCAAGAGCACAAACAGGTTCACGTGTCCGCTATATTGAGGTTGGGTGATGAGCAAATTCACACCTCCAACAGCAACCGCACTTGATAAAGCAATTGGTAAAGTCTTTCCAGGTTGGGCCGCAGGAAGAGCAAAAAGCAGGCTTGAGCTTGCTATGGCTGAGTCATACACCGGGGCATCGAAAACACGCCGCTCCATGGTGAACTGGAATACCGCAGGGGGCGACTTCGATTCTGACACCCTCCCCGAACTTCCCCACCTCAGAGAACGATCAGAAGACCTGTACCATAACAACATGTTG
>JAHJLI010000178.1 GCA_018821785.1 Pseudomonadota bacterium | reverse complement strand
CATACAGCCGGTTGGGGATGAATTTGCAGATCACCGATGCCGCAGCAAGGATAAGACAGGCCACCAGGACCTCATCTGCCATGTCAATAACGCCGGAATTCCCATGAAGCAGGGCGCAGTAAATTACCAGAGAGAAACAGATAATTGCTTTGATCTTTCCGAAATTATTGGCGGCCCCTGAATATTTCATGAGAGTGAGGACATGTCTTGCCAAAAATTGGCCTGCCAGTTCGACCCCTACCAAAATCCAGACCAGATCAATCCTCATAATTCCAAGATAGGCGAATCCGACCAATGGCGGCAGATAGGTCATTTTATCGCACAGAGGGTCGAGCGTCTCCCCCCACTTCGTTGCCATATCACAACTTCTGGCAACAACACCGTCAACCCCGTCGAGAATGGCAGCAAAAGTAAAAATAAAAATAGCAATGGCCTGATAGCCAATAAAGAAATAGAGGACAAAACCCACCAGTGCCATGGCCGCTCGCCAATAGCAGATGGAATTTGGATGGAGGAGCCATTGATTGGCAGCAATATAATTCCGCATGGCAGGTTTGCGTACCATGTGAGAGAACCACAGGTAGAATCCGGTTCCAATCGACGCTGCTGCAACTATTGTCAGTAATCTTTCCATAGTATGTTTTATAAAAATGAGGGTACCGCGAGCCCAATTAGCCTTCTGCTCGCTGCAATAGGGTCTTCACACTGCACGCCCTATTTAACACTTTGCCGATTTACGCGCACCAAACTTTCCACAGCGGCTCTCTTGGTGGCCAATTATTTGACTGTTACAACCCGACCTTTTTCATTCATTGAGCCAAGTTCATCAAAAACCACCGATCATCCGAGTCAAACGGAAGTGATTGGTGAAAACCGTTCGTATAACCGCGACATGGTTATACTGGGCCCGGGACAGACTGGTAATCGCATCCAGCAAATCTGATTCCCGCTGCAAACCCTCATCATATTTGAGCTGGGTGATACGAAGGTTTTCCTCGGCCTGTTCAATGGAGCGTTTGGCCACCAGGACATTATCAAGGTTCACCTGTAAATCGACAAAAAGATTACCCAACTCGTTGACCAGGCCGTGTTTCAGCTCCTGCAGTTCGTATTGCTGGGACCTCGCTTGCAGCAAGGCCTTGGCGACAGTCGCCTCAGTGTTGTTGCCTTGATAGAGATTCATCGACATTACCAGCTGTGCCCGCAGTTCCTCATCATCAATCGAACCATTGCCGACGATAAAGTTGTCATCATAACGTCGGTAGCTGCCCACCGCGTCGACCCGGGGATAGTAACCGCCCTTGGCCGCCTGGGCCTGCGCCGAAGTGGCGGCGATGACCGCTTCCATGGCCTTGATCTCGCTTCTCTCCACCAACATTTTTTCAATATACTGTTCCCGATCTGCCAACGGAGGGAGGTTGTCAAAATCGGCAAAGTCGAGATCGGCAAGGCTGATTTCACTCCCCACCTGACGAGACAGGTCGTTGACGCTCTTTTGCAATCCGGCATCGGCGGATTTGAAAGTGATATCAGCATTATCATAATCGACACGGAATTTCAGCAACTCGTTCTTACCGATAAGCCCTACCTGAAAACGGCTTTCGCCATCCTTATATATCTTTCCCAAGGCCTGGAAAGCCGACTCGGCCACCGACCGATTAGCCCTGCGCTCAAACACCGCCAGATAGGCAAGGGCAACATTCAGTTGAAGATCCTGCCTGACGCCCTGCAGTTTATACCGTTCGACCTCACGCAACATCTCCGCCGAGTGCAGGCCATACTTGTCACGAAAGCCGGCGAACAGATTCCAGCTGATCTTGCCCAAAGCTACCGAGTTCTCTTTTTTCTCAAAAAGACTGTCTTCATCAAGGACATTAGAGGTGTACGAGAGGTCAACCGAAGGATAATAGCCGCCTTTCGCTCGGACAATTTCTTTTTCGCTCTGCAGGAGAACGGTCATATACTGCTGAACCACTTCGCGGTTGTTCAAAGCCATTGCCTGCATCCCGACGAGATCCATAGCCTGGCTGCAGGTAGCACAGAACAGAAAGACAAGAGCAAGACTACATTGTTTCATTTATTTGACTCCTTTTCAATATTGGTTTTGATCGCTTCAAGCACCAGCATGGTCATCTGCTGACTCTCATCACTTATTCCCCGCACGAGTTCGGAGCGCAGACCATCAAACAGACTGATGACTTCAGCGCGCAACTTCTCCCCTTTTTCGGTAAGATAAACCAGGCTCGACCGGCGATCCTCCGGATTTTGACGGCGGACAATCCTGTTTTTCTTTGCCAGCCGGTCAAGAATCCTGGTGATGTTGGCCGGGCTTTTGCTGGAAACCTCACAGAGAACACTCTGCGGCCGACCGGTGTCGACCTCAAGCTCTTTAAGGAGTTGCAGTTGTTCCACCGTCAGGTCGAAACTCTTCAACCGCTGATCTGCATAACTGCGCATCGCTTGCCCGGTAAGGGCAATCAGCCGAAAAAAAGATTCATCGCACGAACTCATTGGTTGTCTCCTTAATAATTAACGAGTCAACAATTTACGCCCTCCTCCTCCTTCTGTCAAGAAACGGATGGCTGACGGACTATGGGCAGATACTGCAAAAATCCAGTGTCTAAGGCCTGGGGGTGAGCGACGAGATAGCGGCAATGATCGCAGCGGTATGCGGCAAGTTCCATGGTCAGAGGGCAGCCGTTGCAGCACCCTCTGTCAACACCGACCCGGCTGGACTAATCGCCTTGCTCGCCAGCCTGATTTTCGGCAATATGCACTTTTATTCCGGAAGCAGTTCGAGCCGTTTCGACGGCTTTTCTTGCGGCAGTAGCAATTCCGGTTTCAGCGGCGGCGGTGGTGGCTTTGGCGGCGGCCCTCGGGAGGATGGTAGTCATGCAAACCCTAGCAGCATGTTTATTTGTCACTTTGGCGGCATGGATTTTTTCGCCTGTCGAAGCAATTCTTTGTTGCTGGCCACAAGTTGCGTCTGCTTGCCGGCGAGGCTGTCCGATTTCAAACAGAATTGCACTGTCTCACGATATTGCCCCTGCCGATATTTGACCTGGGCCATGGTATGCCAGTAATAGGGGTTGCGAGGTTCGATACGTAGAGCCCGCTCGAGGAGCATTTCCGAATGAGCTAGACGCCCCGACTGCAGAGCCTTTTCCGCCTCGATATAGAGAGCTGCGGCCGGCCCTGTAACCGGCCTATACTCCGACGGCGGAGGGACAACTTCAGGGCCTGGAGCCGATGGCGGAGCTACCAGACGGGGGGTGGCGCAACCATTCAAGAAGGTGGCAACCACAAGAAACACCGTCAATTGACGGCAAAGGGCAAAAAGTTTGGAGCGGCGCAGGTCATCCATGATGTGTGGTAGTCTCTTTTTTATTATTTAAACCAACCGCTGATTGTCTCGAAAACACCTGCGGCACCCTTTTCCGGCGTGCTGCGGGGCCAATCTTGCAAACCAGAGGATTCTGGTTTGCTGCCGGCAATAAATGGCAGTCGGGTGCTGCCGTTACGACTCTCACCAAACGTCGTCCTGTCAAAATCCATCCAGGCGATCCCGTCAGGCTCAACAGGCTTGAGGGGAGATGACACTACTTCCCGCATAATTTTTTCCCATACTCGCAAAGCGCCGGCTGAGCCGGAGAGGCGGATGGATGTATTGTCATCCCGGCCCAACCAGACCACAGCCAGGTGATCGCCGCTAAAACCGGCGAACCAGCTGTCTCGAAGATTGTCGGAGGTGCCCGTTTTCCCGGCTACTGCATGATCTCTAAGCGGTGAAGATAAAAGCGCCGCAGCAGTGCCTTCACTCGCCACCCGCTGCATGGCATGCGTCAGGATATACATGATCTCCGAGGAAAACCTCTGTTCCACCGCCAAGCCATAACGATTAATCAGGGTGTGATCGGCGGCCATGACACCGCTTATCGCCCTAAGAGTCGTATAAAAACCGCCCGCGCCTATGGTCTGGTATATCTGGGCGACCTCAAACGGCGACATATCGACTGCACCAAGGAGCACCGACGGATATGATTTTATATCTCCCACATAGCCGAGATCGTGAATGGCGGCAAGGACATTATCCAGGCCGACCTCCATGCCGAGACGAACGGTGGCGAGATTGTAAGAATTGGCGAGTGCGGTGAAAAGTGGCACCCGGCCATGTTCTTTATGGTCATAGTTTTCCGGACGCCACTTGCCGCCACCTCCAATATCCAGTGAAATTGCACTGTCTTCGAGGGGACTGGCGAGGCTAAACCCCTTTTTCAAAGCCGCCAGATACACCGCCGGTTTAACCAGTGAGCCAATGGGCCTTTTGGCATTCAGGGCTCGATTGAACCCGGGCGTCAGAGGGTTCTTACCGCCGGCCAGTGCCAGCACTTCGCCGTTTTCTCTGCCGGTGATAATCACCGCCCCTTCAAGTTTCTGATATTTTTGTTTGTTTTCCAACGCAGCAATTGTTTCTTGCAGGTGTTTTTCTACCTGATACTGGATTTGCGGATCAAGCGTGGTGAGTATCCGCAGTCCGTTGGTTTTCAAGTCCTCT
>JAHJLI010000177.1 GCA_018821785.1 Pseudomonadota bacterium | reverse complement strand
GTTCCTGCTTTCTACCCACTCACTCAGGCAATAGCAGAGGTTTTCTCATTCTCCTTGGCTGTCTCTTTCTCATGAAATGTAACGCAAGTTGAGAATTTCGGCCGATTCTCAGGGCGTCGGGATAGAGAATCTATACCAGAACCATTGATCAACTTCCACCGTTGAAAAATGTTTGCTGTATTCTTGTAGGAAATTTATCTCGTCAGACCGAGAATATACCAACCCCTGCCAAGATTCATATTTCCAACTACATGTTCCGATTCTGAGGAAGTCTTCATTTTTCATAATCCACAATGATAATGTCTTTTTTCTCTATATCAACGGAACTGGGATGGCGTATGATACAACCGAGCAAATAATATTTTTCAACCCTTCATTTGAGTTGACCTATTCCCTTTCTTTCCTGGAGCCACGCCCATATGAAATTCAACGGTGAAATCGAATTTACAATAACCGAGAAAACAGTTGATCATGTTACTGGTGAAATGCCGATACAAGCCGGTATACTTAATCCATTCGGTACTGTCCATGCTGGTGCTATAATCTGGTTTGCTGATGTTGCGGCTACTGTTCTTGTGCTTGAGAACGTTGAGGTTGCTGAGGGTATGAAGGGATTCCCATTGGCTATAAATCTGAATGCGAATCTGATGGGTAATGGGAAGGAAGGAATGTTTTTTGCTCAATCCAAATATGTTAAACGAGGAAAAGCCGTTAGTATTGTAAGAACCGTTGTAACAGATAATAGCGGAAGGTTGATTGCAGAGATCACTACCAGCCATGTTTCTTCTAAATGACCTGTTCACAGCTTTAGAAACTCTATTTCGCAACATCAATCATACTGTTATTGCGAATCTTTTATAATGGTTGCTGTCTGGTTTCGCCCACACACCAAACTGGGTCTCGATTTCTCTGAACCAGCATTTGATCCTGGTCAATTTACAATCAGTCTTTCAAGTTTCATAGGAGATATGTTGACTTTTGAGAACGAAAAAAATCAGCCGGAGCGTAGCGATCAGCCGTATTGCCTGGTTAACTGCAGCTTAAGATTGATTCTAGTTTCTTTTGATAATTTTCTCTCTGCTCATTTATTTCTTCAATTGCAAGGGCAGTTAAGCCCTTTTTAGTATTCTCTATCACATAATCATTAAACCATTTTAAAGCATATTTATCTGCCTCTGACTCTTGATATTGATGCTTTTGTGAAGATATTTCGTTGGGCGGTAAATGCTTACAAACAGCATGAGCAACTTCATGTAAAATACAAAAAATAAAATATCTCCATTCTTTATCAATTTCAGAAGAACCTGGTGGTATATAAGAGAATATCCAGGGCGAAAGAATGATTATTTCTTCATGATTGCATATTTTTTTTCCCAAGCGGCAGGCGTCACTACGAAGGCAAGTAATGGCAATTTTCCCATTGATTTTATCGAAAACATCATCAGGGAGATAATCGAGTGCTGCTTCAACCCATTTGTTCTGCGATATGCCGCAATCTATCATTCGTTGTTTCCCTCAGTTAACTTGAAAATAATCACCGGTTCATGTCACCCGGTGCATTTTATTGTTGGAATTCTGTATAGTGCCCTCGAAATAAAACCAAGTCAGGCAAAGACATACCTCAAAAGATGAGCTAACGTCTTGAAATTATACGGTCACTGTCTTGATTTTCCTCTATTCATAGTTCGATTTGAGAAAACTAAAGGCAATATTGATCTCTTTGGTTTTATGTTCAGCTAAATTTCTGAATTCTTCTCCTAAATGGCTAACTTTATCAGGATGATACTTTGCAATATGAACTCGGTATGCTTTTCTTATTTCTTCGAAAGAAGAAGTTGGTAATATACCTAGAATCTTAAAACTATTCTCAATCGAGAAATCAGTATCGTGGGATTCAGAATTTGAGCTTCTCTTTTCCTTCTCTTCTATAAGCGTAACCTTAATACTTCCCAATGCACCTTTTAATAATCTTAGTATTGAATCACATTTCGGACATGTAACCTTGACCTCTATGTTGAATTCCTTTACACGGATTTTTTGTCTGCAATTAGTGCAAACAATTATTTGTTCTTTTTCAAGGTACTTGCGGAAGGCTATAACATATTTTTTTAAGAGATTTAATTCATTATCTATTTCTATACAAATGTCATCGTAAGACACTCTATTCTTTATAGCTTGGTTGGTTATCCATTTATTGTTATAAGCTAGTTTTTTCTTTTCACTAATACGTTCTATAGTAGCACTAAGTTCGTTTTTAATTTCATCTTCATTTCTGAATTTTTTATCTAAAATACTAATGTATTCGTTCATAGTTTTTTTGCTCGAAAAAGTAATTATGCGAGTCCGTATATCATCCTCAAAAAGAATGGCATGCGAAAAGAACTCAACATTTGGTGAATTATTTTTATCTCAAGTCAAGATTTTTCCAAAGATATCCTAACTTGATAATCAAGAAACCGGTACAAAATTTCCAAGATGTACTGGAAATATTTCTGCCGTTGGGGATGTTGTGTTTGATCAATGCCCTTCTCGATCCACTTCTTGTGCCTTTCATCAAGACGAGCCTCGTAGAAGAGGTTTGTTTCTTCACACTAAGGGACCAAACAATTTTTCCATGAGTTCTTGGTGTCCTTACTTAATCTATACCTTCTGGCATTAACACCGGATTCTTCAGTTTCATATACTTTTTTCTCTGTCCATCAAACTACACCTTTTCATACACCTCATAATCCTCCAAAATAACCGTCCAACAAAGTCTAATTTTAATTGATTGACATCTTGTCTAGAATAGTTTATATAGATGATAGACAATATGTCATTAATGAGGAGATGATCTATGACTTCAAACAACGGGCATGATGTGGGGTATATCAGAGTAAGCTCTTTTTCTCAAAATACTGATCGGCAGCTTGATGGTATAACACTGGAGAAGGTCTTTGAAGAGAAAGCCTCAGCCAAGGATGCAAAGCGCCCTATACTGCAAGAGTGCATTTCGTATCTTAGGGCTGGTGATTGTCTCCATGTACATTCGATAGACAGACTAGCCAGGAATTTAATCGATCTTCAGACAATCGTGACCCAACTCAACGATAAAGGCGTGTCGGTTACTTTCCATCATGAAAATCTCACCTTCACCGGTACCAATAATAATCCGATGAATAAGTTGATGCTTCAGATGATGGGAGCCTTTGCTGAATTTGAAAGAGCCCTGATAAAAGAACGTCAACGAGAAGGAATAGCCCAGGCTCAGAAAAAGGGCGTTAAGATTGGTCGCCAGCCTGTTTTAAGTGAGGCGCAGGTGAAGGATATTAGGGATCGTGTGAAGGATGGTGAGTCTAAAGGGGCATTGGCGAAAGAATTTAAAGTGGCTCGACAGACCATATACAGTGTTTTGGTCAAATGATGGAAAAATTACTTATCTTAATGTTTTGATTCCATAAACTTTTCCCCATTTAACCAAAACATAATTAAAAACAAACTTTTTTTATACACGTATTGATAATTTCGTTGACTGAGATTATCATTTCGTGTATAACGGAGACATCATGGTAAACGATGATACGAAAATCAAACGTCCACCCTCTTCCGGTATTCAGAGAGATACCAGAACGAGAAGACCTCCACCATTCCCTCTAAAAAGGGGTGATGAGGTAGATGAGTTTGTACGTAAAATGCTCTTGGTTATTAAACAAATTGAAAAGAATTACATAAAACCACGAGAAGTTAAGCAATTATCACTATTCGATTTGCTACAAAAAAATGATCAGCCAGAAGAAACTAAACTATCTTTCGGTCAAATTGCTGATCTATTAAACGAACAAGGGCATACAACAATTTATGGTAAAAGCTGGACCAGAATGGCTGTTAAACGACTAATTGAACATAGAGGGGGAGATCGTAATGAAAACCTAGGACATTTAAGGAATAAACAGGAAGCTGCAAACCTACAAAGAATGAAACAATCCGATGAGTTTGCACTAAAAATGAGAGATGAAGTATTACCAAAAATCGATACTTCACAAAAACATCATATTATCGCTAATGAACTGAATAAAAGAGGGATAAAAACACGTTCTGGTGGTGAATGGGTGAATTCCTCTGTGAAAAGACTGCTGGAACGTATACAGGAGTTATCGTAGGGCTGATATTTTTTTAAGTAAAATAATCACTTCGTGTATCATTGGCTCAATAAGGAGGTGTATTCTATGAAAACATAACATTGGTTGGTATTTTTTGTCCAGAGTATCAACATGCGGTAGTTTATCTATAGTATTACAAACAAAATTTAAAAAGAGGTATAAAAATGAATAGATATGATGGTATTGACTTTAATCCCGAAACAAGTGGTTTTACTCCTATTACTTGGGAAGAAGCTGAAAACAATGTTTATGAAATTGAACAACGTATCAAAGACTTATGGTCCGAGATACAGGAGCGTACTAATAAGTGTAGCGACCAATGTGAAGGTATCTGGAATTTTATCAATTTTACAAAAAACGATCCAGAAGTATCATTTAAACTCGAATTGGTTAAACAACTTAACATCAATTTAAATGCTATAAAATACTGTTTCGGTTATGGGAACTATGTTCTAGCTGAATCGAAAAAGAGATACCTATTAGCAGACAATAAATGACGATTTCAATTAGTTTGATTATTAAAATTATCAAACTCACATTTAGAGGCTGACATGTTTGTTATGCCAATGAAAATGGCTCATGATCGAAAAGAACATGAGCCTTTTATATTTATTTTAACAAACACATTTGAACTGCAATAGCATCAAACACAATTAGATTCTTTCGATGTATAAATATTAAGTAAATAATGAAGTAACTTAATTTTATCCAAGGAGAATGAAATTGAAAAGAAAACAAAGCACAACGTTGTGGAAAGAAGAGAACGGATTGAAAAGTATGAATTTTTGTATCCCATTCGCATTGTGGATTGAGCTTCAGAACATGAAAACCACTTTGGGAGCAACTTTATCGTCCATGATTCGTGATGCGATCAGGTTATATTTAAAGGAACGGAAAAAGCAAATTGCGGATGAAGAATTAAGAGAGTTGCAGGAATATAATGTAAGAAAACAGCATCAAGGACGAAGATTGAATAATGGTTTTTTCCCTGATTTCTAAAAAAACAAAAAAAGAGAGTGGCTATGTTCACGGATAACCACCCTCTCTTTCTATATATAAAACACATGATTTACAATACGATGCTACTGACGTGAGAAATCTGAGAGCATCAAATAACACACTAACACAATTATTTATATGCAAACAAAAGTCGATATTTTACTTCACTGTTATGATAATGTCTACAGCCAGCACCATCCGGAAGATTTCTATCTTGAAGATATCATATGTCATTTTAGAGAAGATGAAAAATTAGCCGGAACAGTTACTAAAGTACGCTCAATTGTCGATAAAAATGAGAGAGATGAATACAAAGAAAAAAATCTTTCGATCTTTTCTCCATGTATCTATCAAAATAAACCAACAGGAATTATTCAACTAGATATAGACACTTATCACTATGATAATTCAGTTAAAATTAAAAATATTCTGATCAATGATGTACCCTCGCTGCTGTATGCTTTCATATCACCTTCGTGTGGTGTTAAATTTGCTATACTTTCTGATTTCAATTGCACAAACAAACAATTCTCAGATGGTTATGGAGAGGTAGAAAGTTATATAAAAAAGATACTTTATGATGCAGATTTTACCGATATATTAAAATTTGATCAAGACATGAGATCAATAGAAAAATTTTGCTATTTCTCTCATGATCCAGAAGCATATTACAATTCAAATCCTGAAATATTCCAAGTTAATAACTATCTCCAATCTCTTGATTATTCCATACATACAACAGATACACCATCATATTTTCCGAAAGTTTCAATCGCTGTTTCTGACGCTGATAAAATTGTATTACTCGAAGCAATTGAAATTATAAAACAGAACAAAGAAAACTGTTTATTAAAAAAGTATGATCGAGTTAAACTTTCAAATGCTATACTCAATGTATTTGGATATGAGGATGGAAAATCTATTATCCTTCATGATCTACAACTCTTTGGAGGAAAAACAGAATATCTACATTCCATTATCAAAAAGATTAATAATTATGATGCTGGAACAATAGTTCATTATGCGAAAAAAGGTGGTTTTAAACGTGTTACCGATTCTTTCAAACTTGAGAATACTAAGGGTAATACAGTAAGAGCAAAACTGGTTCCTAAAGAGGAACTACGCACTAAAAGATACTCTACAACTGAAGCACTACGATTAGTTGATGAGAGAATAAGACAATTTTTTTATGAGCGAAAGAGTATCCAATTGATAGTAGAAATGGGACTTGGGAAAACTCTATATGCCGCTAGACATGCTGCTCGATATTTGGAGTACATGAGGAATAACAATAAGAATGTAAAGATAGCATTTTTTGTACCATCACATAAACTTGGAAATGAAATACTACCAAAAACCGAAGGAATGGTAACAGATTTGTATTTTGACTTTGATGAGGAATCACTAGAATTTACACTCAATAACGAAAAGAATAATAAGGTTATTGGTGGCTACAGTCGAACTTGCAAAAAACTCGAAATTTTACCTAAAGATAAAGTAAAGGGGATTGTGCGTAACTCCTATGAATGTAAAGAGTGTCAATTTCGAGAGAGTGGTTGTAGGTATTTTAGTCAATTCACGATCCAAGACAATCTGATTAGAATTTATCCACAAAATTACTTATACAATAGCTCTAAAGAAGACAAAAATTATAAACCAGATTTTGTTATAATTGATGAAGACCCTACTTCACACTCATTAGTAGAAAATTGTTATACTAAAGATTCTGGAATCATGTGGAAAAAAATCATTGAGGATGAATCACACTCAATTACTACTGCTGATTATAATGCTGAGAAAAAACGTCTAAAGGTGAAAATTGATGGAACAAGGAATAATTTGAGAACTAGGAAAAATGATATATCTCTCCTTAATTCATACAATAGTCTACTATCACAATTCAAGGTCATAAGTCTTCTCTTAAATGGTACGGCTCGAATTTCTTATTATGATGGTCAAGTTCATGTCTATTACAAGCGTCCTATTCTTAAAAAATGGTTGAACGTACCTATTTTGTATCTGAATGGGACTGGCGATGAAGAAATTTCAGATTCTGTTTTTGGAGTGGATAAATTTGATTTTACAGAAGAAATTCGAGTTAAGTACAATCCCAATGTGACGGTCCATCAACTTCAGAATCAATCACTATCTCTAAAACAGGCATTAGAAAATAAAAATCAAGTCTTTGCTCTGATGGATTATTTTTATCACTATTCGAAAACTTGTTTTGTCTCATATCAAAAGATCATATCAGAATATCTTGAACTCCATCCAGAAGCAGACCCGGATCGATTTATGTATTTTGGTGATACTCGTGGAAAAGGTGGGTTTGAGAACTTCAGCCTCATTTTGGTGATTGGTAGGCATTTTCTTCCTCATCAAGCACTATCTGCCAAAGGTTCAGTTCTTCTTGAATCCGATTATATAGATGAATGCCGGGTAAGACGAAAAAGAATAATCGAGATGAATGATGATCAATACGATGCTGAAATTGAAGTTCCCGATTTTGTTGATCCATATATGCAGATCATGAGTAAATACTATAATGAAGGTGAAGTATTACAAGCAATTAGTCGTCTTCGCCTTCTTCATGGTTCAGAAAAGAAGACTGTTATATATCTATCAAATTTTGTGATCGATGGACTTTTGGTGGATAACCTTTTGATTAAAGAAGATATTTTATTGAATGAAAACAGAATGGCTCTTGTTCGTGCTGTTCAGAAAGAAGGAAAGATTGAGTGCAACAAGCCGGATGGTATTGGAAAAATTGCAGGGTTAACAGCAAAACAAGTGTCTAATCTGAAAAATACCGACTGGTTCAAAAATAATGTTTTTTTCTATGTTGATGATAAAACAGGACATCTTGTAGATAGATATTTGCATTAACATTATGAGAAAATTAAATTAACACAGTCATTTATTCAGTCTTCGTACCTCGCCTGAATAGCTTTAGGATGGATCATTTCGTACCTCATGATCCACCCACAGCCCGACAATTATTTTTTACTTATGTGCATTAATTTAATATCTATCCACTCCAGCAAAAAAACAACTATTTATCCAATGGGGGGGCATATCATAAATTTGCGTGGCGTCCAAGAAACGACCTAAAATGATCAATTATAAAATAGCCACATGGAACGTCAATCATCGAGCCGCCAGAAAAACCATCCCCTCTTCCATAGCTCAATCAATCATCTCTACGAATCCTGACATTATTGTCTTCACCGAATTCGTTCATTGTGACACCCAAGCAGACAGACAACAGTTTTACGATCAATTGAGGAATGCCGGTTATACTCATCAACTGCTATCGGTCACGCCTCCTAAAGAAAATCATGTGCTCATTGCATCCCGACAAGAGATTATACCGGGAGACATCGCCCCACCATCAACAATCCATCCATCTGTACCATCAAATTTTCTTCATATAAAAACTACCTTTGAGAACAGACTATTAGAAATCATAGGTATTCGTGTCCCTGACTACAGCAAATCAATCTACAAAGAGGTAGCACAAAAATATTGGGAGTGGTTTAGTGATCTTACAGAAGAAATTGTTGATCGTTCTGTGATCATGATCGGGGACTTCAATATTGATCCGTCCATGAAGAAATATAAGTTCCGGCATCATCTGAATGATCTTCTTGAAAATGGCTGGCAGATAGCTTCTCCGGCTGATGGTGCAAGTTTCTATGCCAACCATAACAATGCACCCCATCGACTCGATCATGCATTCTTGACCCAAAATTTAACGATTATGGATGCTGCCTATATCCAGGAAGTGAAAGGACTATGGAAGTGTGGAGAAAATAAATACAGAGAACCGGATCATGCCATGTTGGTTATAGATGTTGTGGTGCATGATATAATGCGTAAAAACTACTAGATACCATTTATTATAAATTTTTTGTGATCATGAGAGAGTTCAAAAAATGAAAATCCCAATATCAAGCAACTCTCCTTCCAGCAACACCTTCAGATTATTTTCATTTTATCTCGCTATCATCCTGTCATTCATCATCACGTCATCGCCATCACCGGCATATTCTTCCTCAACCACAACTGACACCTTTACCGGACAATGTGTTGATGTTGCTGATGGCGATACGATAACCGTTCAGAGCCAAACCAACGAAAAAATTAAAATTCGATTAGCCGGTATAGACAGTCCTGAAGGTGTCCAGGCGCATGGTGAAAAATCCAAGCAGTATCTTTCATCGCTGGTCTATGGGAAAAGAGTAAGAATCGAGCCCGAAACGATTGATAAGTACGGAAGAACTGTTGGCATGGTTCTCGTAAATGGCTCTAATATCAATGAACAGATCGTGGTGAACGGTCATGCATGGGTGTTCAGAAAGTATTGCGTAGCGGACTATTGTAAGGATTGGTTGAAGCTCGAAGAAAAGGCTCGGAAGGCTCGTATTGGGTTATGGGTAGAAAACAATCCTCAACCTCCTTGGGATTGGAGAGCAGAGAAGAAAAATGGTAGTAGTGGTGGTAATGTTGTTCCTGCTGTTATTCCTGCTGGTAGTGTTGGATCATCATCAACAACGTCAGCAACGGCTGTTTATCATGGAAACACTCGCAGTCATGTTTTCCATGGTCCTTCCTGTAAAGATTATAACTGTAAGAATTGTACTGTGATTTTGGGTAGTGTTAATGAGGCTGTTGGGGCTGGATATCGGAAGCATAGTAGATGCGTAGATTGAATATTTAAGAGCATAAAAATATGAAATCAAGTAAGCCAAAATCACAGTACGATTATGAGGTATGGTTTGAGAAAAACTGTTCTTCTGCCGATTTTTGGTTCGAGTTGTCTCAAAACAAAGACCAAACAAGTAAGGAGGAACGAGAATTTGCCTACAGTATTGGAAAATGGAGACAACGAGGGGAATTTCCAACCTTAGGGCAATTAAAATGGGCATTTCAAATAGTTGATAGAATTTACCCTAATAAACATAAGAAAACAGTCATTAAGCGTAGAAAAGGACACTCTGAAACTGAGGCTATTGTCGTGACTACTCAAAGGAAACATATTACTGCTCGTCTTGCTTGGCATGATAATAAATGGAATGGAAAAATATGCAATAATCCAGAATTGAACGAGTATTGTGTTGGAGACTATTCACTGCTTTCCGCAAGACTGCAAAGGAGGAGAAATCTTGACATCGAATGTAATAATAAAGGATTAACTCCTAATTTCAGTGAAATGGGAGGTTATGTTCCTCCATGTTTTTGGTCTTTGAACACTTTTGGTGACAGCAAGTTTGATGTTATACATGAACATCCTATGAAGGAAACCCACATAAACATAAAGAATACACCAAACGTCCAAGAAGACCTTCCTCCGTGGTCATTTTTTACTTGGAATTTTAAGCTATCTTTTCTACGAAGCAATGATGCACTTAGTAGGGTGGATGGTAAATATCCCAAGAATCTGCCAGATAGAGCAAAGAAGTATTTCTCTCAAGTTAAAAATTCTCAGAGTATAGTTTTCCTGTATTGCAATTACGATAATCCATTAACTGCAGATGAGTATAAGTATCTGCTTGTGGGGTGTGGATTAGTAACAGATAAGGGGGATTTTTTTGATTACAAAATCCCTAGTAGTGACCTAAAAGAAATTAGAACTGATAAAGATTATAAGAATTTTCCAACAATAGGATGGGAAATTAGAGTTTCTCTTGATAAAGAAAGCACTGTAAGATTACCTTATCACGAATACTTGGTTGATGTTGATGACAACACAGATTGGGAGTTGCTTGATGAAATTAAAATTTCGATTGATGATGAAAAATTAGTCCAAGATTTCAAGTATGTGTCAATGGATGTTGATGATGACACATGCATATATTTACTTACAAGAATTAAGCAAAAACTACTTACGATTCGTGATCATAGTAGGTGTGGTGAAGAATACGATGTAAATAATAATATAGCGAAAATTGAAAATTTATTGAAAATTTCTTGGGAAAATAGAGGTCATTTTCCATCACTTGACAATGTTTTTAAAATTATACTTGAAAAGCAGGATATGGCATTACCATTGGCTCTTTCTTCTTTCATATCGAAGGAGATTGGTCGAAACCCTGATTGGTCAAATGCTTTAATTGACCTGTTTGAAAAACCTGAGAACATAATCCAAAATGATGACCTTATAGATTCTATTCAAGAAATTAAAGACTGGCTCTTGATAAAAAATGTTAATGTCATTGATTTGTTAAGAATCTGTATGCTTGATTTGACTGATCATCAAATTGAAAGAATATTAACTGGAAATTTATCGAATAATCATAGCAATATTTCCTTATCCGAAATATCTAAAAACCTCTTTCTACTATGTGAGGCATATGAACCGCATGAATATCCAGATGATAAACATACAGGTTTGAGAGTTGATAATTTCATTCCTCTTTACAAAGTTGACATCTCTTTATTTCCTGACACTCGATACCTGAATAGACTTAGGGCTATACAATCTATAAGACCCCACGATCCGAGAAGACTGAGAGCACTAGTTCTTTCATATTTGAAATCTCTGGAAAAGAGTTCTGGTGACTGTTTTGATTTTCCTGTGAATATCCAGGAATATATTCTTGAATATCCTTTGTTTTATCAAACAGCATACAAAGTTTCAGATACTGTCCTCAAAGAGCCAAATAATGAATTACTTAAGCATTTTGCTGGTAAGATCGCTTGCATTGAAGACGGAAAAGGCAAGTATAGATACTACTTGAAGGAAATTTATGAGTTTGAAGAAGCAATCCAAAAATTGCTTATTGAACTAATTAATAAGCCTGATCACAATTCTTATGAGCCACATGATTTTGCGAAAGGATGTGAGAGTTTATTAGACGATTCTTCCGATAGAGCACTATTTTTGAATGAGCGAGAAAAGCTATACAATAACATATACAGAAAACACTTGTTTGTTTTATCAGGCTCTCCGGGTAGCGGTAAGTCTTATGAACTTCTAAAAGTTATTGAGACATTGCGAAATCACAAGGAGACTTATTTAGTTCTTACACCAACAGGAAAAGCTTCTCTAAGGTTATCAGTTAATGAAGAAGGAATTTCCAATATTGAATGCATGACAATTGACAAGCTTCTGTATTCAATAAAACGAAACAACTATGATACTTCCGATATCCAAAACCTGATTATTGATGAAATGTCAATGGTTGACATTGTCAAATTCTACGAACTACTTGATCTGTTTAACATCAAAAAAAGCAGATTCAAAAGACTGATTCTCGTTGGTGATCAGTATCAACTTCCCCCCATAGGGTTTGGTAAGATATTTGTTGATATCATTCGTTTTTTATCAACTAATCTCAAATATGATAACTATTGCATTCAGTTGGATGTTAATTTGAGGCAGAAATCTGACAAATCAATAATTCGATTTTCCAAAATATTTACTGGTCAAATCAAGAATTATGAAGAATTACTTTCTCAAGCTGTAAAAGGTAAAGAATTTTCTAACTATTTTAAAATTCATTATTGGAAATCGAGAGATGAATTACGCCAATTATTACTAAAAGCCTTCAAAGCAAGATATAAAGGCGATTGTTTATCTGAAGACTTTGGTACATCTTTAAATAGAGTCTTTAATCTTGAAGATGATGGGTCAACTAAGATTGACAATCAAAATACTCCTGTTATTGAGATCGACAATTTTCAAATTCTAACACCATATAGGGCAAACTATTTCGGAACTATTGGGTTAAACAGCTTTATTCAAGAAAACTCAAAAAATAAAACAGCACTTATAGCGAATACCTCCTTTGCTTTTATGCATGGTGACAAAGTTATTCAGACAAAAAATTTATATAGAGATGGTAAACTAATATTATCAAATGGTTCAACAGGATTAGTAAATGCAAGAACAAAACGAGGGCAATTTTATTTTTCGGAATCTGATGTCCCATTAAATTCCTCCGTTCTAAGTCAAGATGACATGGAACTCGCATACGCAATAACAGTTCATAAATCTCAAGGTAGTGGTTTCAGAGATGTATTTTTAATACTCCCCCCTAAAAAATCGCTATTATACAGGGAGTTAATTTACACAGGATTAACTCGTTCCAAAGAATCTCTTGAATTGTTTATATATGGTGATCCTTCACAAGATATAACCAATTCAATTCTTGAGCAAGCAAGACAAATATCAAATATTGAGCTAAGAAAAACCACAGCTTTTGGAAATCCAGTTTGGGATTATTCTCTTAACCCTATTGAAGGAATTACTGTTAAGAGCAGAGTTGAATATATTATTTTCAAAAAATTAATGGACGCTAAAGACGATTGTTTAAACAGCGAACTTGAGTTCGATTTTTTTTATGAGAAAAAATATTCACCAAAAGGTCGGTCTTTTTCAATTAAGCCAGACTTCACACTATGTTTCAAAGATGGAAGGATTGTATATTGGGAACACCTTGGGTTGTTAACGAATAATAGTTATTTGAAAAATTGGAACTCAAGAATTGAGATATATAAGGAGGAAGGATTATTTGATCAACTCATCACTACAGATGATCTTTACGGTATTGATGACAGAAAAATTGAATCTGTTATTGAAGATGTAATACTGAATGATCTAAAAGAAAGTTCTATTACTCACTCAAGATATCACTACAGTCTGAGAAAATAGATGATAACAACTTCTGTTGGGAGTGGGCAGATATACACTACCTATTGCAATAGAGAGTTGTCCACCTGAAACGATCTTTTTTATAGGCATGGTATCAGTTCACAATCTTCTCAGTATATTTACATTGTTTTTTCTTGTAGTTAGAACATCCCAAGAACAATCCAAACTTTCCTGATCTTTTCACCATTATGCCATCTTTACATTGCCTACACGCCTTTGCAATATTCCCACAATCTGCACTCAAACACTTGTAAATATTTCCATTTTTTATCATAGGATATTTACTACATTGATCACAGGTTCGAGGGGTGTGTTTACAGAATGGGTAATTTCCACAACCAAAAAAGAAACTACCATCAGGCATCACCCTCATGACGATCTTACCAGTACCACAGGAAGAACATTTCCCTAAATCTGGTGGAGCCGATTTTGTTCCTTCCGTACTAATCTCATTGAACACATATTTTCCACCACTTCCTTCACGAATCTCTTGGATAAATTCTGAAGGCTTCTCAATATCGAACAAAATATAGGAGTGATGTTTAGCTCTTGTTACTGCCACATAGAAAAGCCTTCTTTCTTCAGCATGTTCGTGAGATTCAGCTTGGGGAAGGACCAGTTCAAGCAATGGGTCATCAGCAATTTTAGAAGGAAAGCCGTATCTCCCATCATTTACATCAACGACAATTACAAAATCCGCTTCCTTTCCTTTGCTTCCATGAACGGTATCAAACAAAAATTTGAATTCGGGATACTGTTTAGCAGTTGTCTGTAAAAATGCTGGTTTACAGAAAGCATAACGTCCCAAAACATAGATCGTTCCGGGTTTTTGGTGGGTAGCTCGAATATCGTCAACACAATGCTGAATGGCTCGATCTACATCTTGGTAATACTGAACCAACGTGATTGCATTTGAATCAACGGTTTTATGAGACCGTACATCCTTCTTTAATTGAGCAGGATTCTTTGTTATAAACGTTGTGGCAAAAGAGTTGATTTTATTGTTGAAACGAAAAGTTAAGTCCAATGGCACTTTCTTCGTGTATCCAAAATGTTTCTCGAAATTACTCGTAAAACCTATATCAGAACCGGAGAACCTGTAGATAGATTGCCAGTCATCTCCCACACAGACCAAGCTCGTATCCTTATCCTGCTCAATCAGTGATTTTACAAGGTCTGCCCGTATTGCTGAAATGTCCTGAAATTCATCCACCAAAATATATTTAAAGTTATGTATATACTTGCCAGCCCTCACAAATTCCGTTGCTTTTCTGATCATATCACTGAAATCAACCGTCCCTGATCTGTCTAATTCAGCCGTGTACTCATTAAAAACATGCACAAATACATCAATGAAGGCATGGCATCGAGGTTTATCCTGATGTTGATCAGCCTTTTCCCTTACTCTTTCGATTGAATATCCGGACTGTTTGAATAGGTCGAGGAAGGTAACAATGAGTTTCGTGAATTGAGATGCCTTCTTTTCATCACCAATATTTACTAATAATTGGATCAGTTCTTGGAATGACAATGGATTGAACTTGACCCCATGTTTTTCCAACTTTGTATGGAGCAGATCAGTAAGAACACCTTCCTTCATTTCATAGCTAAAAGTCTCTACTAGTTTGGTCCCATGTTGCTTGTGTAGTCCCCGTTTCCATTCGATTCCTTGAATATAGCTGATTTGATCCACAAACTCAGGCGTTGTTCCCTCTCTGCTTATACCAAAATGTTCGATGTAAATATCATAATCAGGCAGATAGAAATCAGGATGGTATTGGGAATGATCCTGTGTGGCGGTATCAATTTTGTATGGGGATTCGTAGGTGTATTGGATATTGTTCACAAAAAGAAAATCAGCAATTACAACCTCTTCAAAACTTTTTAATTGCTCTTGCTGTAATGATATTTTTCCACTTCGTTTTTCCGACCATTGGATTTTAGACTTGATTGAACTCAAATCTCCATCTTTCAATGCAGAAAAATATTCACCCTGCTGCTCATACTGAAATTCATCTTTATAGGGGATCAAATAGGTAACAAAATAGTCAATAACTCGTTGATTATAGGATTTATCTCTTTGGGTAAGGACAGTAATTATTTTGTTTAGAAGAGCATAAAACTCAGCCGGGTCATCTTGCAACTTGGTAACTCGTGGTTTCTTCCCGGTGGCAGAACCGATGATGTTCAACCCAAGTTTATGGAAAGTGCTGGTTGTTACTCCTTCGATATGTGGCAGTTTTAGTTTGATCCTTTCGTCTGTTTCTTTACTTGCCTTCTTACCATACGCAAGAATTAATATCTCATGTGGTTCTGCAAGGTTAGATTGAACAAGATATCCGGCTTTTGCAATAATTACACTCGTTTTGCCAGAACCTGCGCCAGCAATCACAAAATTATTGTCTTCATTGACAACACATGCCAGACGTTGACTTGTGGTAAGAGGATTGTTTTCAACTTGATCGAAAAACTCTTGGTATTTTTCTAATTCTCTTGCTGTAAATTTTTGATTCTGACTCTCTCGAATATCGTGGCTTTTTTTATACAACTCCAAATATTTGCTGATATTTGTTTTCTTTTCATCCGGAAGAAAATCTATAGCAAATTGATTTCCAAAGAGCCCAACTAGTTCACGATTGTTTTCCCGCCATTGCTCAACCTTGCTATGCCTTATGTACCAGTTTCCAAAAATGCCCTTGAATCTCTGGTAGGAGTCTCGAATTCTTTGATATGCAGGTGATATTTGTTCAATGTGATAGTTGCCAATGGACCGAATAAGCTCATCATTTGTACCGATTGAGTTCTTTTTACTTAACCCTGATGCAACAAACCAAAGTCCAGTATCTGTTTTTAATTCGACCTTATCCCAAAACATCCCGGCAACGAGTTCGGGCTTACTCTTTATCGATGAATAATCCGTTTGCTGGTTAAGCCCTTTTTTGTGATATTGAATGAATGAATCTGAAAAGGAAATGCTATAGTCGAAACTTAATGTAAGAAAACGATATAACAGACTAATTTCGATATCAGGCATTAGGGCTATCTATATTGAATGGTTTATGCGAAACGATTTAGGTCAAAGCAGCATGTTTCTTATAACAAAAAAACACCACAATAAAAATGAATAAATACAAGTAAACTAAAGGAAAACTATGGAAAACACCAAAAAGAAAGGAATGATCTTCAGGATAGACCAAGAGACCGGGGGGCAATTTACTGCAACGGCTGAATTACTCGGTATTGAAAAAAATGAACTGTTGCAACAACTCATGGAAGAATTTATCACCAGGACCAAAGAATCAATAGTAGATGTTGCTCATAAATATCCTAAATTCTCCCACCAATATCCTTTTTTGACATCTGAACAATTCCTGCAATAATAATTAGTTAAAGCAGCAAAATTGACAACATCCCATAAATGCTGTATTATTGGCAACGTATGAAAGAATGAACCGCAATTTATTCAGACTTGCAGCGGTATATAAGTGGCTAAACATGATAATGCCTGTACTTCTCCCACGGCTTCTCATGCCATGATCTTTAAGGGAGCTTCTAAAAAGGTACAGGTACACATGAAAACACCCTCCCACGATTTACAGCCATCCATCCAAGAAAGAATCATATCCCGCCTAAAACTTCTCGGTATTCCTTCACAACGTCTTCTCAAACAACCTAAAGCAACCGATCCCAACCAAAAGGCTATCAATCAAAAAAAGTACGATGATTATAGAACAGCCCTAAAGAAACGCATTGATGCCGGTGAATTCAATCTTCCCGAATCACCTTCAGAAAAGCAGTTGATCCAATCTCCCACCTTCCTTCCTGACTCCCATTGTGTTATCTGCCAAAAGACCATTGAAGAGATCGGTGGTAGAAGATTAGTTGCCCAACAAGTTAGGGGTATTCTTATATCAAACAAACCCATTGGTGGCGGTCATCGAGATCATCATTACAAGAGCCACAAATTAAGCCCCTACCCTCTTTATCTTGTTGTATGGGGTCCTGGAACAATATGGTCAGGTGATGCCATACAGAGAGCTACGGCAGCATTTCATAAGGGAAAAAGATCATGGTTCTGTCAGTTGTGCGGGAACAGGGTTTGTCTTGATTGTGGATCACCGTCGCAAATGCCTGTGGGGTCGGATGTTCTTTATGAAAACGGATGTACTGCTCATGTTGCTATTCTTCCTTGCCATCCGGGGTGTGTGAATCCTCAGTGTAAGAATCATAAGGAGGTAAGATGATGAACAACAAATTCAATACATGGTTCTCGACCTTCCTTGATGAGAAAAATCTTCCTTATGTTGCATGGGAGATCGTTGATCGTGCCGGGAATACCCACTTCATTGATTGCGAAGCTGTTATAGAGACGATTAAAAATGCGCCTACTGAAGAACTAAAGAAAATCAAAAACATCATCGTCCAAATCGATTTCCGCAATGGCGATGTGAATCATTTTTTCCGGCACTTGGCGCATGGGATAGTTGAACAGTACCAAGAGGAGGTGGCATAATGTCTCTATACTGTTTCTGGATACTCCTTGATGGAAGAATAATTGCACCAGACTCCAAACATATAATAGCAGTGGTGAATTTTCCGGAAATCTTTGGAGAAACCGCTAAATCAATAAATGCTACCTTCAGTGAATACGGTGAACAATCCCCCAGTTCAAACCATGAGGGAAGAGCACGAGAATCGATCCTGTTGAGAATAATTCAAAAAAATAACGTCAGAATCCGCAAGCACCAGTTAAAACGAAATCAGCATTGGAGTATTCAACTGTACGAATTGACTCAAGAAAGAAAACAATCAATTTCCAAGTGGGCGAGATATATTTCATCTTCCGATTCAGATGCTTATGCTGCTGTAATAATGGATCAATTCAAGGATGGACAAAAAATTTATACATCGTTGGATATTCTTGCCGGTGGATGGTCCGATGATGGTGTTGAAGAAATCGTAATTTGGACCGAATCTCAACTATCGGAGCTATATAAAAAATGAGCATTATCACAACACAATTACTCTCCAAAATTCGTGAGCACTATTCTCTCAATTGGTATGGGACGCATGGAATCTATCATTGGTCGAGGGTCTATGATAATGGTGTGAGGCTGGCTGAACAGAAAGGCGTCAATTCCTCCGTGGTACAACTATTCTCCGTGCTTCATGATTCAAAAAGGCTGAATGAGCACTTGGACCCCAAGCATGGACCAAGGGCGGCAAAATTAATTTTATCATTGAGAGAATATTTGCCATTGGATTATGAGGAACTTGAACTGCTCACCATCGCCTGTTCTCTTCATACCTCAGCAAGAACTCATCAAGATATAACAATCGCAGCTTGTTTTGACTCGGATCGCCTTGATTTAGTGCGCATAGGAGCAATTCCTGATCCAAATTACCTCTGCACTCCGATGGCAAAACTACCCGAAACTATAGCATGGGCACTAAAAAAGAATATGGACAACCACCTTCCTGAAAATGCTTTTGGTATAGTAGACTACAAAGAAAATATTGATTAATGACAATTAATATTAACTACTTACCATCAAACATCCGACACCAACTAACCGAATACCTGTTTCTCAATGTCGGCTACCTGCTGAAAAAGCATAATGAGCATATACATTACGGACACCCTCAATACAGCAGTGCAAAAACCGGCTTCACAATTTTTATATTCAGAGTGAGCTTCGAGACTTACCATTATGTCATCAGATGCATCGAATCACTTGGTTGTACTCGAATCATTAGGGAATGTGGAACGACTATTGCTGCCCTATCCAATACTCCTGAAGAGAACATTGCATTAAGAAATCAGTTTATGCTGTTGCTTGATGAGGCTGAAAAGCAATTGATCCTGCTTGGTGGTAAGACCCCTCAAGAGTATTATGCACTAAAGACAAACCCGGTTATCATTGACATCTACAATACTGATCACGAGCATTTTGTTGTTCTTGAAGCTGATCTTGATCCTTTTTCACGGTTGATATGGGGTGAATTGGGGTTTGGAAAAATTATTGAGAATGTTGGTATAGATGGTGGTGTTGAAGATGGCTGTAAAAAAATTCTGGTACGTTTTTATAAAAAGGGACCACGAGACCGGTTTGTTCGGTATTTGAGGAGGATTGGTGTTCCAGATGGATTGGTCGTTGGATCGTGATCGGCAAGAAACTGACCTCTATGAATTATTCTAACATTCTTTCGACCTCTCCAAACTGAACATCTAGTCCTGACGCCAAAGTTTTATCCAACAACAAAAAACACCAAATATCTGTTTAAGCAACATGATGTGCTACGCAATATATGTTGATAACATTTTGAATATGTTGTATTATTTTGCATGTGCTATATGTACATATATAGGCAATTTCTGGATTGCATATGACCGTTATCGGCACCCTCCTCTACACAGCTCTCTACTGGATCCTGAGTCGATCTGAAAGACTCCTTTTTCGCTATCCTTTGCGTAAATGGGCAGCCATGCTTTGTCTCCCTGTGCTTCTGGGATATGGTCTGCTCGCCGGCCTAAACACACCGGTATTTCGTGCAGTAATAATGAGTTGCATAGTAATCATAGCGATTTGCACCGATCGGCCGAAATCATCATCAACACTTCTGGCAACTGCGGCGCTGGTTATTCTCACTGTCGAGCCTATGGCTTTACTGACTGCTTCTTTTCAACTGTCTTTTGTGGCTACAACAGCTATTCTTTTTCTCTTGCCTATTCTAAAAAAACTTATTGTCAGCGATTCCACATCCACCCCCGCAACACTCAAACAGATCGTTATCAATTGGCTGCTCGCCGCTGCCCTGGTCTCAACTGTTGCCACACTGGCAACTGCCCCCATTACCCTTTTCGCTTTCAACCGTTTTTCCACTGTCGGCATTCTTGCCAACCTGATTGTTGAACCTCTTATCTGCCTTTGGAGTCTCCCAGCAGGCTTTCTTTCCATCCCCTTTATTTTTCTGCAACCAGAGATCAGCACCTGGTTATTTGGTATCGGTGCGGTGGGGTTGAGTACTGCCGTGCAGGTAACGACATTTTTTTCCAGTCTTCCCTTTTCAACACTCTGGCTGCCGTCACCGCCAATGTTGATAATAATTGGGTTCTTTGCTGGATTTCTAGGCTGCTGCCTTTGGGGGAGGCTACCAAATATCTGTTTATGGCCTTCTGTTGGTGGAATGGTTTTTTGTTTGGTGCTGATGCTGCATCCGCCGTCATTTTTACTGAACCGCCCAGTCGATTCCCTGCAACTGTCTTTTCTCGATGTCGGCCAGGGCAGTGCCACACTGGTCCGTTTTTCATCGGGATTGACAGTGTTGATTGATGGGGGAGGATCATCCTCAACAACAAGCAGTGTCGGAGAAAGGATCATCGCCCCATACTTGTGGCAAAAAGGTATTCAGAAACTCGACGCAGTTGTAATAACCCATCCCGATGCCGACCACTACAACGGCCTTGCCTTTATCCTCCAACACTTTTCCCCAAAACAACTCTGGATCAGGGACAGGCAAGGCCACAAGGAAGATTTCAGAGAACTGATACGCCTGGCGGAAGAACTGCAAATAGAAGTTGTATCCCCTCAAGCAGGTATGAAACTGGGAAGTGGGTATGGACGGGATTCTTTAGAATGCATTGCAAATATTGCATCGGACGGCACCACTTCCAGCGGCAAAGAATCCAGAAACCAGGCCAACACAGGGATAATTATCAAAGCCTGCTCAGGGCAGCATTGTGCACTTTTTCCGGGAGATATTGGCAGATCTGAAGAGCATTCTCTGGTCAACCGGGATTATGACCTGAATGCCGATATCCTCCTCGCTCCGCACCACGGGTCGATCTCATCAAACTCTCAGGAATTTCTTACAGCAGTGTCTCCGGCACTCATGATAGTATCAGCAGGACGAAGCGGTGATAGTCATTTCCCCCATGCTCACCTGCAAGAAGACTGTGACCAGAAAGGGATCACCCTGTTGACCACTTCAGAGCACGGCACACTGGAAACCAGTGTTGACCGGGAACTGACTCAAGTCTACGGCTATTTCAAAAAACAAGATAATCCTCTTAACTCTTATAAGCCGGTTCTGGTGAGTGAGAAGAAATTATCTTTGCCTTGACAAGGGTTAGACTTCTGTGAAATCGGATGGCGCTTTCTTTAAATATTTCAAGAATTTTGGTTTCTCGACGGCATTTGAATAGGCATCGTTCGGATCAATCATCTTCTTATCAAGGAGGAACAGGATGGCGTCATCCAGGGTCTGCATGCCGTATTTCTTCCCAGTCTGCATGGTTGATAAAATTTGAAAGGTTTTTCCTTCTCGGATGAGATTTCGCACGGCAGGCGTAGCAATAAGTATCTCAAGAGCAGCACACCTGCCTTTGATATCGATCCTCTTGAAAAGTGTTTGCGAAACAACGGCCTTCAGGGCATCGGCCAGGGTCGAACGAACCTGGCCCTGCTGGGTTGCCGGAAAAATCTCAATAATACGATCCACCGTCTTCATGGCATTAATGGTATGCAGGGTCGCGAACACCAGATGACCGGTCATAGCCGCCTCCATGGCCAGGGCGACAGTCTCAAGATCACGCATCTCACCAACCATGATGATATCAGGATCTTCGCGCAAAGCGCCTCGAAGTGCCGCTGCGAAGCTCTTGGTATGACTACCGACTTCACGGTGGTTGATGATACATTTCTGGCTCTTATGGACAAATTCGATAGGATCTTCGATGGTGAGGATATGGTCCTTGCGATTTTTGTTACATTCATCGACAATAGCTGCCAGGGTTGTCGATTTACCCGAACCTGTCGGTCCGGTCACCAGCACCAAGCCCTTAGGCAGATGGGCCAGGCGGGCAATGACTGAGGGCAGACCGAGTTGTTCAACGGTCATTATCTCACTGGGAATCTCCCGAAAGACAGAACCAATCCCATATTTCTGCTGGAAAAAGTTACACCTGTAGCGGGCAAGGCCGGGAATCTCATAACCAAAATCAATGTCACCGGTCTCTTCAAAAACCTTAATCTTCTCTTCTGGGCAGATCTCATAGAGCATTGCACGAAGTTCTTCGTTGCCCATTTTTTTAAACTTCACCCGCTCCATATCACCGCGGATCCTGAGAAGTGGCTGTTGCCCTGCCACCATGTGCAGATCAGAGGCCCCTTCGTCATTCATCAATTTAAAAAAACCGTCTATCTGAGCCATATCATTCCTCGAGTTATTTTATTTAAATCATCGATAGTTATTATCATGACCCTATATTTTCCTTAAGGTAATGCACCACCTCATCAACATCGTCCAAAACTTTGAACAGATGTAAATCATAACCATTGATATTACCCTGCCTCAGCATTGTATCTTTAATCCAATCGACAAGTCCAGACCAAAACTCGCTACCGACGAGAACTATCGGGAAAGGCTTAATTCTTTCCGTCTGGATAAGAGTCAGGGCCTCGAACAATTCATCAAGAGAACCAAAGCCGCCTGGCATGCAGATAAAGCCCATGGAGTATTTCATAAACATAACTTTTCTGACAAAAAAATACTTAAAATTCAAGGGGAAATTTGTATACTGATTGGATTCCTGCTCATGAGGCAGATTGATATTCAACCCGATCGACAAGCCGCCAGCCTCTGAAGCCCCTTTGTTGGCAGCTTCCATGATTCCGGGTCCACCTCCTGTTATAACGGCAAACCCTGCATGCGCAAGAGCTGCGGCAATTTTTTCGGCGAGAAGATAATAATTGTCACTGGTTCCGGTTCGCGCCGAACCGTAAATGGTTACTGCTGGAGCGTCGATAGCCGACAAAGCATCAAAGCCCTCAACGAATTCGGACATAATTCGGAACATTCGCCAGGAATCTCCAACAACAGTGTTGTCCAGGCAATATTTTGATTCTTTAATCATTATTTTGGGATGTACACTGCCCATGACTTTCTCCTGTCAATACCCTTTTGCACCCTCAAACTTTTCGCACGCCACGTTTTGCTTCCTCATAGAACTCCGGCAATACATCGTCCTGCTTTAATGCCTTTTCAAACCAGCTTTTTGCTCGTACTGGCAATCCTTCCCGAACATAGCTTCGACCAAGCAGCACCTGAGCTTTTGCCCTGGTTTTTTTATCTTTCAAACACCGATAGAGATTTTCTCTTGCCTCTATAAGAAGACCACACTGTAGCTGTACCTCTGCCAGATTGCTTCTATAAAGAATGTTGCCGGGCTCTAGTTCAACACTTTTTCGGCATAGGGCGAGTGCAATTTCATCCCCTTCCCCCTCGCGAAAATATATGATGCCAAGTAGATTCATAGCCCGATCATCAAACTCATTGAACTGCAGTGCCCGTTGCAGTTCAACCATTGCCTGGCGATTATCACCAGTTCCATGGTGGGCCTTGCCGATATGATAGAGAGCCCTGCCGGCTCTTTGCACTTTTTCATTTTTTGTCTGCCAGGCCTTAAGAAAATCGAGGGCTTGTAAATGTTTATCCAAATCTCCGGCGAGCATCCCCATTTGTAATTTCAGGTCATCCAAGAGGCTGGATCCACCATCTTCATCACTGTAATGCAACAAAGCCTTTTCAAGATATTTATAGGCTTCAGGCTTTTTCCCTTGGGCTTTTTCGGCAAGACCCAAATTATAAAAAGCCATAAAGTTTTGATTGTCGATGGCTAAGGCATTTTCAAAACACATCATTGCTGGAGCGAGTCTATCCATCATCGCCAAGGCGACCCCCAGGCTGTTATGAAGATTGACGTTTTCCTTGTCAATCTTCAGGCCTCTTTTAAATTCACGAATAGCCTTTGCTAAATCTCCATCACCAAAATAGATATCGCCGCTGATATTCAGACTTACCGAATCAAAGATAACTGCAGTCGAGTAGTCAAAAAAAGAGGCATGAAGCAAGGCCTTGCGGCAGTTGAAGAGCATTTCGGTTTTTTTGAAATCGCCACAAGGATAGCTACTCACCCCGGCGGACACTTGGCTGCCGGTGGTGGCATCACCAGCGAGGTGTAGCACTTCCCGGGCCCAGGATAATGCAGCTGCAGCATCGAAGTCATCAAGATACACCAGGACATCTTTGTCGGTTGCTATGCAAACTCCCCGGTCAAGGAGGGGCAGGACGATGTCTTTTGCGTTGTTGACCGCGCTCTTGCACTGAAAATGTACCAGACTGAAAACAAGGGATTGCCGCCATAGTCTGCTCAGTCGGCGCACGAGGTTTCCTTTCGGCGGTATAAGAGGATGGTTCTCTGGGTGAGCCAGGAGGTTGTAATCACAAAAACTAAATGGTCCACGCTTCTCCGCATGATGAAGAGCCGTCCAGGCCTCATTGAGCAGATTTCGTTCACGGGGTCCCATATTGTTTTCTCTATCTTCTGCTCTCGAACAACTTGATCCAATGTGAACTTTGTGGCAACCTTCTCGCTTTAGATAAGCAACCAGAGCGCTTTCCACCTCAGACTTATACTCTCTTTGCCGGTTTGGCAACACCAGGGCAAAGGTTGATTGGCCGATAGTATGGAGAACTGAGTCTCCCTGAATAAAATTGAGGATCAAAGTTGCACACTTTTGTGAATACCGAACCGTGTATCGGAAAGACATCCTTTTTGGCGGGAGTTCAACCAGAATGAGGTGCAACCCAGCTGACTGCCTTGAGGAATCGAGGAGAGAATAAAGGTTCCAAAGATTGAGCAGGCCGGTCTGGACATCTACACGAGCCTCTTTCAGCAAGATGAATTGTCTTTCTGCTGCCGCTCGAGTCTCCTCCAGCCAATCTTCACCTACCTTGCCAAGGAAAACCGGATCCGCCCCCTCAACAAGAGCAACCACTGGTTTTCCATCTCTTGCTGCAAACAACAGCATTAGGCTTTGTGCATGTATAGCAACTGTTTTTCCCCCTTTTCTCATTGCCTCGAAAAGGGCAACCCAGTCGGCAGGCAGCTGCTTGTCCCCCGGATAATCAGTAAACTGTCCAGCTACATTTGAAAAATAGACTTTCTGAGCGGTTGGAAGACACTTTTTAAGAATCTCTGCGAAGCTTTGAGAAAACCGAAAAAAGTCATGGGTAATCAATCCGCGGTAACTGGACAAAACAGGAAATGTGTCAATCACCGCTCGCTCCAATGTCGAAGAGTTTAGCTAATAACCCATCGAGTTCGCCGAACTCCCGCTCCTGAAGAGTGCGAACATCAAGAAGAAAATGATCATTTTCTATCCGTCCGATAATCGGAATCGGCAGATTTCTGAGTTTTTTCTCAAAACTGTTGAGGGTCATAGCCGACGGTTCCAAAACAATTGCCCAACTGCTAATACTGAACTCTGGCAAGGCACCACCACCGACACGAGAGACAGTCGGCGCAATATGTACCCGACATCGTTGCCGCAGCTTCTTTGTCAACCGTCGAGCCAACCGCTGAGCTCGCTTCTGTAATTCCTCGGCGGAAATCGTCAACATTCTCAGGGTCGGGATATTTTTCAGCGCATTTTCGAAATCAAGATATTCACGAAGGACACTTTCGAGGGAGGCAAGAGTAAATTTATCGATTCGCAGTGCACGATTAAGCGGATTCTTCTTAATCCGACCGATAATATCCCTACGCCCAACAATAATGCCAGCCTGCGGACCGCCGAGGAGCTTATCTCCACTAAAAGTAACAACATCCACTCCGGCTTGGACAATCTCTTGCACGGTCGGTTCTTTTGGAAAACCAAAACGGGAAAAATCAATCAAACTGCCACTGCCAAGATCTTCCATGGTTAGAAGGTCATTTTTCCGAGCCAGGCTAACCATGTCTCCAGCGGGCACCTCTGAAGTAAAACCAATAATTCGAAAATTTGAGGTATGCACTCGAAGCAGCAACGCAGTTTCTTCAGAAATTGCCTCTTCATAATCGTAGAGATGGGTCCTGTTCGTCGCCCCGACTTCAACCAGCTTTGCACCGCTCTTGGCTATGACATCTGGAATACGGAAAGATCCACCTATTTCCACAAGTTGTCCCCGTGAAACAATTGTTTCTTTATTCCTACTTAACGTATCTATAGCTATAAGAACTGCAGCGGCATTATTATTTACGATCAGCGCTGCTTCAGCTCCGGTCAAGTAGCAAACCAGTTCTTCCACCAAACTATAGCGGCTTCCGCGCTTGCCCGTATCCAAGTCAAATTCCAAATTAGAGTAATATCCACCAGCCTCGGCAAGACAATCAGTGGTCGTTTTTGAAAGGACAGATCGGCCAAGATTTGTATGAATAACAACACCCGTGCCGTTGATCACTCTTTTAAAATTTGGTTGCATCTTTTTGAAGATGTTCTCTTTAAAAACAGAAATCCACTCATCCTTCGAACGTTCTTCATCTTTACTTTGGCCACTCAGTATGGATTCTCTCTCTTTATCAATAGCGATTTGAACCACGGCTTTGATGATATTTTGAGGGGCTTCAACTTCAGAATCATTCATCAGGAGGCCAATACATTCATCCACCTTGGGAAGACATCTAAGCAATCGGTTTTTTGCATCCATAAGGTCTTTTATAGAGTGAAAAGTGTGATTAATGTTGTGTGCAATGGAGGATTGAAGCTGTTCTCCAGCAATTTGTAACAATTTTCCCCACATAATAGTCTATTATAGAATAACTCAATACTTATTTTTACAGGATCACTTTTGTTATTGACAACAAGTCATGGTTCAAGTAGTTTGCCGCGGTCCTGAAGATGAAGGAAGGCTAAGCGAAATGGAGGATGT
>JAHJLI010000176.1 GCA_018821785.1 Pseudomonadota bacterium | reverse complement strand
GAACCCTCAGAGACCGCTTGACCGGCGAAATCCGCAGCATCCTGAAAAAACTCGGAGTCACCGCCATCTTTGTCACCCACGACCAGGCCGAGGCCTTCAGTGTCGCCGACAAGGTCGCCGTTCTCCATAACGGCGTCCTTCAGCAGTTCGGCTCTCCGGAAGAATTGTACCGGCACCCGCAGAATGCAACCGTTGCGGCCTTCCTGGGTTTCACCAATCTTGTCGACGGCAGCTTGGACGAGGCGGGAGTGTGTCACTGCCCGATCGGCCGATTGCCCCTCCCCGGACCGTCAATGCGCCCAAGACCTAAAGTCACCTTGCTCATCCGTCCGGAAGGGTCGAAAATGATCATACCGCCGACCAAACCCGACCCTGCCCGCCCCGAATTATCAGGGACCGTCACCAACCGGCTGTTCCAGGGCGGCAGCTACCGTGTGACCCTGCAATGCCAAACGTATTCCCTCACCTTTGATCTGCCCATCGACCCGCCACCACCTGAGGTCGGCATGCCGATACACCTGAGCGTCAATCCGGCTGCTCTTATCCTGCTCGACTAAAAAATTGGAGAATCCATTATGCAGATGTCTGACATTCCTTTCGGCCTTACATCCTGGACGGAGATCGAAAAAACTGAACATCAAGGTGACCGAGGTGTAGCCTTCTGGCAGACCCAAAACTTCGGGTCCATCCGGGTACGCATGGTCGAATACTCTCCAGGCTACCTGGCCGATCACTGGTGCGTGAAGGGCCATATTTTGCTGTGTCTCGAGGGCGAACTGCACACCGAACTCGCCGATGGCCGTAAATTTGTCTTGCATCCCGGGATGAGTTATCAGGTTGCCGACAATGCCGAACCACACCGATCCTCGACCGATTGCGGGGCCAAACTTTTTATCGTTGACTAAACGCTGTTTTTTTTGGATTTTGACCTATATCAAGGCTGACCACACCGTTTCCTTGTACAGATACGGGGAAGAGACCGTGGTGCCAGTGGGCACCGAATACCCTAACACTCAATGAAAAAAGGTGGAAAATATGTCTGGATGTGGATGCGGATGCAGCAATAGCGGTGGTGGACCCTTCTCCAAGGGCCGAGATCTGGTGGACTTTGTCTTTCATGCCCACGGCGGCGCCGTCAGGGACCAGAAAATAATGCAGGGGCCGTTGGCTGCAACCTGCCAGGGATGCAATACGCCCTTCCTCCTGG
This sequence comes from Pseudomonadota bacterium, assembly GCA_018821785.1. Taxonomy (GTDB): domain Bacteria; phylum Desulfobacterota; class Desulfobulbia; order Desulfobulbales; family Desulfocapsaceae; genus Desulforhopalus_A. The sequence continues at coordinate 11,351 of JAHJLI010000176.1, read as the reverse complement.
AAACATACCTGGGCCAGTGCCCAAAATGCGACGGAGTACACGCCGTCGCCCCTATGTCGCCGACAGTTGACAACATCCAGTTTGCCGGCAAAGAATATCGCTTACCGTTGTAAGCTGACTTAGCCCCTCCTTCCCAACACCTAATGGATTTGTTTTGTTCTTTAGTCTTGGGATCGCTGGGGCTCTTTCTGTAAATGAGATCGCAATTAAAATATAGGAAGCGTCCCTATTTAAAAGAAGCTGTATATATCTGCCGTATTTTTAAATTTTTTCCACACCTGCAACCGTCGTTCAAGCAGATAATGGGGATGAGTCAATGGTTAAATAAATTTGCAAATACCCTGCTGGGTGAGTAGACTTTTACCTAATAGCGACTCTCAACACATTCAGTCTATCTGGTTGCATAGAGTATGTCTTAATTCAAGCAGATAGAGAGTAAATACAGAAGGATTTGCGATGGTCAAACCCCGCATCGTCATTATTGAGAACAATCTTCCACACCGGGCGAAAATTAAAACCATTCTTTCACCCATTGATGCCGATTACCTGGAACTCTCGGACAGCAAGGATTGTCTCGTTGTTCTCTGCAAAATGCGGCCTGATCTGGTCCTCGCCAACCTCAAGGACTCATCCCAGGATGGGGTTGGCTTGCTGACCCTTCTCAAAAAAGATCCGTCCTTCAGTGATCTGCCGGTCATCCTCATGGGCCACGGCGAATCTCAGGGAAAAATAGCCGCTGCCATCGATTCCGGTGTATTTGCCTATATTGATGCAACCGAAGAAGAGGAAAATCTTTTATCCGCCGTTGAAAAACTTTTTGAAAAATCAGCCGAACACCCAGCCGGCATCAGAATTCTGGTGGTCGATGATTCAAGTTCTGTTCGGCTCATGCTGCAAAAGGGACTTTCCCAGGAAGGGTACAGGGTGCAAACCGCTGAAAATGGCAAAATTGCCCTGAAATTTCTGCACAATAATCGCTTTGACCTCATCCTTTCCGATGTCTATATGCCGGAAATGAACGGTCTGGAACTTTGTGAAACCTTGCACGGGGACCCACTCTATTCCGGCATTCCCTTCGTTGTAATGAGCACGGAAAATGATGCCGGAAACATGAAAAAAATGATGCAGCTGGGTGCTGCGGCGTTCATCATCAAGCCCTTTAATATCGAACAGCTGTTGATGACTCTGAATAAAATTTTCTCCTATGAATTCCTCCTTCTCCTGAAGGAAAACGAACGGTTGGATGGTGAGCAAAAATTACTGCTGTCCGGAATTACCAGCCTTATTAAAGCCTTGGAAGCGCGAGACGAGTACACCCGCGGTCATTCCGAAAGAGTCTCCCTCATCCTGTCCGGCCTAGTCCGGCAGCTGGGGGGTAGCCAGAGGGAGATAGAGCGCGCTCAAATCGCAGGTCGCCTGCATGACATTGGCAAAATCGGTATCAGCGATAATGTCCTGCTGAAACCCGGTTGTCTCAGCGAGGCTGAATTTAATCACATCAAAACACATCCCACGATCGGCGCCTCGATCATCCAGACCATCCCCAGCATCGCTGATATTCTACCGGTAATCATATCCCACCATGAGCGCTTCGACGGCAACGGCTATCCCCAGGGCCTGAAGGGTTTGGCTATCCCCTTATGGGCGCGAATGACCGCAGTCGCTGACACCTACGACGCCCTTACCAGTGACAGACCTTACCGGAAAGGTATGGAGCACGACAAAGCCCTGGCAATCATCACCGAGGTTGCAGGCGGCCAGCTTTGTCCTGATACCGTCCGCCTCTTTCTCGAATGCTGCAAGGAAGGGATGGCAAAGGGTTTCAACATTCAAAAATAAGTAACCTCCCCCTGACCACCGCACCGTTCAATGCCCTCAGCTGGCCTGGCTTATAACACCTTCACCGACTTTTGCTGAATTACCAGGTTCTGTCGCTGCGATTATTTCTGAGCGACCAGGGCAAGACGTACCCCCAACCCGATAAAGAGGCATCCTGCTGCTGTTTTCATAAGGCTGCCGATACTGTTGTGTCGTTTCAATTTGCTGGCTATTTTTGCGGAAAAAACCGCAAAAACCACATTTACAATGGTGCCGTTACAGTTAAAAAGACAGCCGAGAAAGAGAAAGGAAATGGCAGGGTGTGTCGCATCCGGGGCCACAAATTGCGGCAGGAATGCCATAAAAAACAGAGCCACTTTAGGGTTGAGGATATTAACGAGAATTGCCTGGCGAAATATCTGAGCGTATGGCAAAGGAGCAACTGCTCTCCCCGCCGCCTCGTCCCTGGTGTTTGCGTCAGATCGTAAAGAGAACAACATGCCCAGCCCCAGGTAAACGAGATAGGCCGCACCGCCAAGTTTAACAAAAGTGAAAGCCACAGCTGAGGTAGCCAGCACCACCGATAAACCCAGAGCCGCAAGGACAATATGAACGAGACATCCCGCCCCGATTCCCAGGGCTGCAATAATCCCCGCCTTCGTCCCCTGAGCTGCACTCCGACTGGCGATAAAGAGAATATCTGCCCCAGGAGTGATATTCAGGAGCAAACCAGCCATAACAAAAACCCCAAGATTCGACGTATCCAGCAAGATCCTGCTCCTTTTCCGTGAAATATAACGTATGAGGGATTATTTTTTCATCCAACAAGGCTCGTGGCGACCAAGCTGGTCAAAAAACCTGCCGAAAAACCCTTTTATCAGGGTTAGGCTATTTCGTGTCCAGCGCCTACCCCCGGTCCTCGATCTTTACGAACGGACGGTTTGTGATCCCTTTATACACCTGCCGCGGTCGACCGATCCGACTGCTCTCCTTGTCCGAGTTCATCTCCTGCCAATGGGCGATCCAGCCAGGAAGTCTGCCCAAAGCGAACATGACAGTAAACATGTTGGTGGGTATGCCCATGGCCCGATAAATAATTCCGGAATAAAAATCGACATTCGGATAGAGGTTACGTGAAACAAAATAGTCATCCCGACTGATCCGATATTCCAGTTCCTGAGCAATATTCAGTAACGGATCAGTGACATTGAGCGTCTCCAGGACAGCCTGGCAGACTTCCTTGATCAGTTTTGCCCGCGGATCATAGGTTTTATAGACACGATGCCCGAAACCGGTTAGTCGGTAAGGATCGTCCGGATTTTTGGCCTTGGAGATATATTTGTCGTAATCTTCGCCATCCCGGTAAATACCTTCAAGCATTCGAATTACGGCGACATTGGCTCCACCATGCAGAGGGCCCCACAAGGCATTAATACCTGCCGAAATGGACGGATACAGACCTACGCCGGCACTGCCCACCAGTCGAACCGTTGAGGTTGAACAGTTCTGTTCATGGTCGGCATGGAGGATCAGCAGTTTATTCAAGGCGATAACGTTGATCGGCTCTACTTTATAGGGCATATTGGGCCGGTCAAACATCATGTTGAGAAAGTTGGCGCAATAGCTTAAATCAGCTCGGGGATAAACCAAAGGATGGCCAATGTTCTTTTTATAGGAAAAAGCGGCGATCGTCCGAAGCTTTGACAGCAAACGTGCAGTCGTGGTGGTAAGTCCTCCATAGGGGTCTTCCTCCTTATCCATTTCCGGATAAAAGTCGTGAAGGGTGCCGACCATTGTGGAGAGTATCGACATGGGCGAAGAATTTGGTGGAAAATGATCAAAAAAATGAATCATATCCTCATGGATCAGGGCATACCTGGTCATGTCGTACTTGAAACGATCAAGTTCTTTGGCGGTTGGCAGTTCTCCGGTCAAAAGAAGGTAGGCAACCTCTATAAAGACGCAGTTTGCCGCTAAATCTTCGATATCGTAGCCGCGATACCTGAGAATACCTTTGCTGCCGTCAAGATAGGTTATCTGTGACTCACAGGAGCCAGTATTCATGTAACCGCTGTCAAGGGTGATGTATCCGGTTTGACGAAGCAATGACCTGACATCCAAAGCCTTTTCTCCGGTGGTGCTTTCAACAATCGGCAAGGTATATGTTGTGCCGTCGATGATCAATTGCGCTGTTTCTTTAGACATTGATATTCCTCTTAGTAAGTAATGGTAGTATCAGGGGCAGCCAGTGGTTTGTGGTGGTCCCTGACCCCAACAAACTCGGCATTATTCAGTGCCGCCTTGAAGGGGAAAAACATGTAACTTAGTTTTCTGCAATAACAGAAGGTTGACAATGCCCTCACTGATCGACAGCCCACTCACTTGCCACCTTCCAGGCAAAGCTCATCACAAAAGCCAATTGAACGACAATCGATGGCTTGGGATGGTCCTGTCAATCAATTTTAGCACGGTTCAAATGAACAGAACCATAGAGTTTTGTGAAAAAATCGATGGTTTCTTCCGATGGCGAAATAAATTGGACACTATATAACCGGTCATTAACCGCTTTTACCATGACCTTTTCTTCCATTTTGAAGTTTCGGCCAATGCTGCAGCTGACAATCAATAAATCCATTATTTGGTAATCGCTCACGGAACTCAACATCAGTCCGCCAGGACTCATATTAACAATTTTAGCCTTCCCACTGGCAAACCTTGTGGCGTTGTAGCAATGAGCTAGAATTTCGCCATCGACAACTTCGTTATGGGGTATCCTGCTATGCTGACGTCTTTTTTCAACATCAGCATCAAACTCATCTATCACAACAGGTTCACCCAAAAGACCACTATTTACCGATTCATGGGAAAAATATGGCAAATCATACAGCTCAATGTGGTCATACAACCAGTCTTCCAAAAAGGATGCAGGTGTCTTGTCGTCCAACATTCTATTATTTCTGAAATCGAGAATAAATTCATTCAATCTTTTTATAAGCGTGTAATGTTCGAGACAATGATCTTTGTATTCAGCATGTTTTTCAAAAAAATCTTCTTCGGTTTGAAAATGTTGAAGTGCATAGTCTCTTAAAACGCCAAGAAGAATATTGACAACCCTTACGCTTGCCCCAACCTGGATTGCATTATTAAGATCTTTGATCAAATCGAAGAGAACCTTATGCTGATTATCAATGATTTCTGAGCCTACTTTTAGCCGCGAGTCCCATCGGTTTTTTTCATTCATGTATCTTCTCCAGAAACGATAGTATAAATCAGTGCAATTCGTCCGGGTTAAACAGGTTGAGGATCTGTTCTTGCATGATTGGCTTTATCACATATGCTCCTAAAAACCTGACAATAAAACTTCAGTCACCTCGACTTCTTCTTCTACCGGGGATGTTTGCAAGATGTCAATATAACGTATATTATCCTCTTGCAAAACCGTCTTCTCTGAGAATTTGGGAAAAGACGTCGCCCCGACAAAATAGTCAATATGACGAAAATTCAGGCGGATCCCTGCCTCGCTAAAGGGGAACAAGCCCCCGATACCAATGTAGACTCCAAAAGACGGGTCATAGCCGAGACCTACCGCCCCTTGGATGGTGTCCTGACCAGCAAAGCCATTGATACCACCTGACACATCCCAAAACCCGTTGAATGGAGCCACCAGAAGATAGCCTTCCCCTCCAACGACCTTGTCTCCCCCTTGAACAGTAACTACTCCATCGGAAATGACGGTCGAACTTTGCAGTACCCCATCTTGATACACCCGCTCAACAGCCTGCTCATTTCTCATGATAACATCGTCTACTGCGGCGTATTGAACCTTAACCCCGATTCGCGTATCAATAAAATGCACAAAAGATTGTCTTTTCGTGCCACCAAAAGGTATCTGGATCATACCCCCTACCCGCCACTCTTCCTCAGCCAAAACCGGCTTTGCAGCTATAGTGCCTGCAGTTACAACCCCGACCAGGGCCATAACCCAACAGATCCAGGACAAAGTCTGCTGTATACTGCCTCCACTTTCCTTACTCTCCGAACTCTTTCGTACAACCATGTCCTCTCTTCCTTTTTGCCCTATGACCGGTGATTCGGTCTCTGGTCTTGACGTTATAACCCTTCCTTTTTCCTTACCCCTTGGAAAAGACAAAAACATCCATCACTGGTCAGCCTAGCATATGAACATACGCTTCTCAATTATTTTTTTATTGAAAAATCAAAATGTTCGAAATAATTCTCGGCAGTTCCAGGTCACCACAAGCCGACCACCAGAAAGGATTCTTGAATTACCGACCCTCCCTCAGTATAGTCATCGCTGTAAAGGCAGAATCGGCACCAGCAATCCCGGTTGGAAAATGCTTCTTTCACCGCTTCCCCCCACTCAGAATAATTCACACAAATGTTTATTTTTATAAAAAATAACTGGTTTATGCTAGGCCTTCTCGGGATCGCCGCGATAACCATCAGCGACGCCATCGGCCTGCTCGTTGTTCCCGGACTCTGGTTGGCAGCGCACCGGGGGCCGGATGCTGTCATCATTCTTATCTTCTTCTTTTCCGGAATTGCCCTTGATGCCAAGCAGATCCGGGCAGGAGTCACCGATTATCCGGGTACAATACTTACCCTGGTGCTGATCTTTGTTATCTCCCCCCTCATCGCCATGGCCTTTTCCCTGCTTCCCCTGGCAACCGGGATCATCCTCGGTCTCTATCTGGTGGCCGTCATGCCCTCTACTCTCAGCAGCGGCGTGGTCATGACCGGCAGCGCTGGAGGCAATATGGCTCATGCGCTGTTGATAACCATCATCGCCAATGCACTTGCTGTTATAACTATCCCGGTGACACTCAGTTTCCTTCTCGGGGCAGCGGGTGACGGCCGAGCCATCGCTTTCGACCAATCAGCGATTATGATAAAGATTGCCACGCTTGTCCTCCTGCCGCTGCTTTCCGGCACCTTTCTCCGCAGCCAAATGGATATGCAACTCCGCCGCCTCCTGCCCTACACGACAATCGCCAACCAGGTAGCTGTCCTGGTCATCGTATGGATGGCTCTCTGTTCAGGGCGAGTGGCAATCGTTGCTGAAATGAATACAATCATTATTGTCCTGGCAGCAGTTTTTGGTTTTCATCTTGTTCTGGTCCTGATGGCACTGGGAGTCACCAAAGTTGCCGGGATACCTAAAGGCCGAAGAGAAAGCATCATCTTCATGGGTGGCCAGAAAACCCTGCCTCTTTCGGTAATTCTTCAGGTGACTCTTTTCCCCGAATACGGGGTCGCCCTGGTGGTTTGTGTCGTGCACCATATCGTACACCTGATTATGGATGCCTTTCTCATCGGATACCTGCGGGAAAAACAGAAGTGATGCCCTTGCTGACTGTCATTTTTGCCAACGGAGACCTGGCAGACACATTTGACCCCTCGGACATCTTAGCCAGGTCCAGCCTTGTTATTGCCGTTGACGGCGGGGCCAATCACTGCTGGCGGCTTGGGATAATCCCCGATGTACTGATCGGCGACCTGGACTCCATTGATCCAAGAGTTCTTGAAGAATTCCAAAAAAAGAAGGTCGCCATTGATCGCCATCCACCTCGAAAAGATGCCACAGACCTGGAACTGGCCCTCGATCTCACCTTGAAAAAAGGAACTCGGAAGGTCTGGTTGTTTGGTGGACTCGGCGGCAGATGGGACATGAGCCTTGCCAATGTGCTGCTAACGGCCACAGAGAAATACAAAACACTCAGCTTCACCATACCAGGACCGGGATGCATCATGAACATCCTCCATCCCGGTGAACCATTTACCCTGCATGGCGCCCCCGGCCAGAGGGTTTCCCTCCTGCCGCTGCATGGCGATGTACAGGGCCTTGTCCTGAATGGGTTCGAATACCCACTAGCAAATGCCACCCTTCTTTTCGGTTCGACGCGTGGGGTTAGTAACGTTCTGCAGATTTCTGATGCAACGGTGCAATTCGATAGCGGTGTCCTCCTCTGCATCCGCCTTATCCCTGTTTAATGCAGGCACGTGGCAAGAATCCGACACCGATGTTGTTTCACTGTTGATACCCTCTCCGATAATTTCCACCATGCCGAAAAAGGATGGCAACCTATTCGACAATTCGCAAAAAATCGAGTATGAATGCGCGGAAATCTATAAAAACAATACCGGTCCCGAAAGTGACGATTCTTCTTCCGATTTCTCCGAAGAAATGCCTTTCTGCCGGAATTCATCACAATTTAACTGCAAGGAGTCATGACACTCATGAGAACAATCCTCTTTTCTCTTCTTCTCTTTCTTCATCTTACCGGTTTTGCCGCTGCGAGTGATTATTCTTTCACCTTGATCAACAAAACCGGTTTCGAAATTATTGACCTCTTCTTCAGCCCCGCCTCCCGTGGTGACTGGGGCGAAGAAGTGCTGACTGTCGATACCATTCCCAACAAGGAGACGATGAGGATTCATGTATCGCGCAAAGAAAATGCTGAGATCTGGGACGTTCTGGTAAATGATGAACAGGGAATTTCTTTCAAATGGCCCAACCTGAACCTCTCTGAAATTTCGACCCTTGTCCTGACAATTAAAGGTGGCCAACCAATGGCATTTTATGAATAAAATTAAGCTTAGTCGCCTCCATATACATTGATTATGCCATCAACAAAGATCGAATCAGAAAGCATGAAAAAAAAGAGGGTTTCCTCGGGAATCCCTGAGCTCGACAGGCTCCTCGGGGATCTTTTTATCGGAGATAATGTTCTCTGGTACGAGGACACCGGCAGCTTTTCAGCAGTCTTCTGCCTCCATTTCATCAGAGAATCCCTGGCTCGTAAAAAACCCCTGATCTATGTCACCTTTGACCGTTCCCCGAAGAATGTCGTGTCTTTCCTCGGGCCGCTGGCGGAAAGTCAAAACCTGACCATTCTCGACTGTTTTACCAACGGCAAGGGTGACAGGTCGGAGGTCTTTAATAAATTCTATGAAAAAGACGGTGCACTCTGGCCCTACCAGGTCATCAAGGTCAACGACCCAACCAATCCGAATTATGTCGGCGAAGCAATTTACGGCCTGCATAGTAACCTGTCAGGGGATGTTCACTTTATTTTAGACAGCCTTACCGGAATGCAGGCCCTCTGGGGCGGAGAAGAGCAGGTGCTGCAATTTTACGCCAAAACCTGCCCCCGCCTCTACGAATTAGAAACCATCGCCTACTGGTTGATCGAAAAAGGTGCCCATTCCAACAGGCTCAAGGCAAATATCAATAAAATCGCTCAGGTAGCAATCGATCTTTCGGTGCGGCGCGGCAAATCGACCCTGAAGATCGTCAAAGCCGAAAAACGCAATTCGAAATTTCTCAACGAGCAGCATGAGTATCTCTGCGAGGAATCGGATATTATTTTTGAAGGTCAGAGGCAGGTCAAGGGCAAGTTCGATCTCGGGGCGAAGATCAAGAGCATCCGCCTCATGCGCGGTTTGTCGCAAAAGCATTTGGCCGATCTCACCGGGGTGACACCGAGCACCATCTCCCAGGTTGAAAAAAATCTCATCTACCCATCTCTGCCAGCCCTGTTCCGGATCGCAGAGAGCCTGACCATCGAGGTCGCCACCTTTTTCAAAGACCATGGTCTTGAAAAAAACCTCTTTGTCTATGCCGCTGAACAAAGATCAACCGCTATCCTTGACAACTTTGCCAAGGAGGACGCAGAAGCTCTCTGGCTGCTACCGCCCGATCTCGAAAGCCGAATCGGTGCGGTCATCATTAGAATCCGTCCTGGTAAAAAACTGGCCGGCCATTTTTTCGCCCACAAGGGCGAGGAGTTGGGATATCTTATCGCCGGCCGCCTGGAGATGATCATCGACAACCATACCTATCAGGTCAACCCTGGAGATACTGTGTTCCTGCCAAAAGACATACCAGGCCAGTGGCGAAACACCTCGGAGGCCGTCGCTGAACTTCTCTGGTTTAAGGTAAAGGGATAAATCGGAAAGAGGCTCTGACTATCGGTTCAGCTGGTGCCGAACCGATAGTCAGTTTTGTTGCAGAGACTCCGCTGCCGCAAGACTGAACAAACGGAGTTTTCTCGGTGAACTGCTTGTTATCCTAAGAGAATGCTCTTAGCGCTTTCGTTCTTGGCATCAGTGATATAGGTGATTCCCGTCTCCTGGGCCGTTTCCCGGTTGGCCGCATAAACATCACTTCGGCTTATCTGGGCAACGTTGAACTTGCGGGCACCGGCGAGCAACTGCTGCACGCCGCAGGCAAGTTTATCAGCCATCGTCCACATAGCTATTGCGCCATAGGGGATATTACGCATCTCTTCTTTGCCGATTTTTTTCTGAACATCGAAATACGAGGCGAACAACTCCTCCGGAGAGCTGCCGATATCGGTTACCGATTTTGGCAGAGAGTCCCAGTTGCCGTTAATTGCGGCCTTTCTCTCGGGATGCAGAACACCTTCAATGTTGGCGCCTAAGAATCCGGGAATCATGATTCCCCGACCCATACAGATCATCTTCACATAGGGGGCACCGAGGGCCAGTCCTTTGAAAATACTGTCTTCAAGGGCAAAGCCACCGGCAAAGGAAAGATCGACTACTTTCTTGCCCTGGGCTGCAAGAATACTGGCATATTCATAGGCTTTGGCATGCAAATTGATAGACGGAACACCCCAGCTCTGCATCATGTTCCATGGGCTCATGCCGGTGCCACCGCCGGAACCGTCGATGGTTAGAAGATCGAGGTTGGCATCCGTTGCAAATTTTATGGCCATTGCCAGCTCTTCCATGCCGTAGGAACCGGTCTTTAAAGATATGCGATCGAATCCGAGACTACGCAGATAGTCAACCGATTTCATGAAATCTTCCCGCACCAGGGCGACGCTATCAAGATTGGTTCCGCCCAGACGACTGTGTCTGGCAAATGACTTTATGGCGCCTTTTGCGAAAGCTTCCTGTACCTCTGGCAGCGCCGGGTTGGGGTCGACGATATAGCCGCGTTCTTTCAGGAAGAGTGCGTAATCGAGACTGGTTACTTGAATTTCCCCACCGATATTTTTTGCACCTTGTCCCCATTTCAATTCGATAATGCACTTATTGCCGTATTTTTCAGCAACATATTCGGCAACACCATTGCGGGTGTCTTCAACATTCATCTGCACAATGATAGCGCCATAGCCGTCATAATAGCGTAGATAGATGTCAATTCGTCGATCGAGCTCAGGCGACTTTTTAATCCGGCCGCCGGTGATCGTTGATTCCTTGTCGACGCCAACGACGTTTTCACCAATTACAATGGGAATGCCTGTGAGGGCGCAGCCGACGGCAAAGGAATCCCAATATTTGGCAGCAATAAATGTTGATCCAAGAGCTCCTGTCATCAACGGCAAGCGGGTTTTTGTCTTGATTTTTCCGCCGAACTCGGTGCTCAGATCAACGTTAGGAAAAATACAGTCATCGGGATTATGGGTCATCCCTTCGCCGAGGCCGATCGAGCCATAAGCGTAACCCTGGATGCGCAGGGAATTGTAGGAAACACCAACATG
>JAHJLI010000175.1 GCA_018821785.1 Pseudomonadota bacterium | reverse complement strand
GCGATCTGAACCAGATTGTCTATTTTAACTCCGGACTTGATCCAAGTAGTACCAAAGGTCGCCCGGTCGATGCAGCAGTTGGCTCCTATCTCAACATCGTCATCTATCCTGACGATGCCAACCTGCGGTCTTTTGATATGTTCTCCCCGCTCGTTGGCTGAATATCCGTAGCCGTCAGCACCAATGACCGTGCCGGAATGGATTATCACCCGGTTGCCGATGACCGATCCATTGTAGATAGTAACATTGGCTTTGATTGTCGTGTCGTTGCCAATTCTCACATCATCACCAATGACTGCTCCCGCTTCGATGTTGACCCTCTCTCCGAGTTGGACTCGGTTGCCGAGAACCACCAAAGGAGCGACGGAAATCTCTTGCCCAAGAGTGCAATCCTGACCGACGAAGGCACGCGGATGAACACCCTTCGCAACGAAAGGTTCGGCCAGGAAATAACTGTGAATGATCGCCACTGCCAGGTAGGTATCTTTTACTTGAATCACCGATAAGGTATCTCTTCCCAAAACCCCTGGCGGAACAAGCACCGCGCCGGCACCGGTGTTCTCCAGTAATCTTGCTTGTTTGGCCTTTGCAAGAAAGGAGATATCACCCAACCCGGCATTTTCGAGGGGGGCAACACCGTTAATGCGTAACGTTTTATCGCCTATCACCACCCCATTCACCATAAGGGCCAGGGCCTCTAAAGTTACATTTTTTTCAGTCATGCTTTTCAATACTCAATAAAGAAAATAGTTTTTCCGGGCGCCATCAAAAACTCGCAGTTCCTGCTGCCATCCGGCTTCCATCGACATAATATCATGCCCCTGCATGAGCTGTTCGCGTACAGTCCGATCTCCCAAAATCAAATCCAGCGGCAACCGTTCAAACTCGTATTCATAGGGTGGCTCTTTATATCGAAAATCATCGGGATAAAGGTGCATTGTCGCCTGCAGGAGAGCGAGGCTTGTGCGATAGGGCATATAGGTTTCCGCATCAATGACATGGATCTGGAAACCCCGGCACGGCTCTCCTGCCCATTTACCGGAGGTCGGCTGAAAAACGATCGGCCGGAGATAACAGCCAGGAAGTTCGATCTTTTCCAGCTGGTTCAACATCGCTTCATGGCTCCAGAAAGGGGCTCCGACAAATTCGAAGGGCTGCGTCGTGCCTCTTCCTTCGGACACGTTGGTCCCTTCCCAGATCACCTGCCCCGGATAGACCAGGGCGGTTTCCGGGGTGGGCATATTGGGGGATGGTGCAACCCAGGGAAAGTCTGTATGGCGAAAAATCATATTGCGTCGCCATCCTTGCATCTTCACAACAGTAACCTCGGCCCAGATTTCAAATTCATTGTTAATAAGGACGGCAAGTTCACCAAAAGTCAGACCATGCCTCATAGGCAACGGATACAATCCAACAAAGGAACTGCAGTCAGGATGAAGCAAATTGCCCTCAATCTTTTCACCACCCAGCGGATTGGGTCTATCAAGAACAATAACCTCTTTGCCGAGTTCAGCCGCAAGTTCCAGGCAGTAGACCATTGTATACAGGAAAGTGTAGACCCGGGTGCCAACATCGCAGAGATCAATGAGCAGCACGTCAAATCGTTCGAACATCTCGGCAGTCGGTCGCCGATGCTCGCCGTAGAGACTGAAGATCGGCAAACCGGTAACATGGTCAAATAAATGATCCGATTCGACCATGTTATCTTGTTTTTCTGAAAAGAAGCCGTGTTGCGGAGAAAACAAACAGGTCAACTGCCGGCCGAATTTTTTCTGCAGGAGAATTCTTCCATGCTCCAAGGTACGGACAATGGAGGCCTGATTGGAGAGATATCCGATCCTTTTTCCAGTCAAGGAAGGTGGTGGCTTGTCGAGTAAGACTTCAAATCCTATTTTTAACATAGTAAACCGCAGCAAACACAAAAAAACATGAATAAGATGGATTACGAGCCGCCATCTTAATTGCGGAAGCTGGAAAAGTCAAAATGTAGATAGAAGAAAAGGTAGAATACCTAAATCTCAGGCACCAGCCTCAACTCTCCCGATAAAATCGGCAATAAGCGGATTAACTTGATATGGGTGGGATACAGGCGAAAAATGGCCCCCTTCGACCCAGTGGAACTCGATACCGGGGATTGCAGCAGCAACTACCTCGGTGATGCCAAGAGAATAAGGTGGGCTAGCTTTGCCGGCGATCAGGCAGACGGGCATTGAAAGTTTTGCATAATCGTCGACTGAAAGAGGTTCGGAAACGGCAGCTTGGAAATCCATCACCATTTTTTTGACACCCTCACTCAGGAACATTTTTTCCCGTTCGCTGATTTTGGCAAAAGTCCCGGCAGGCATCCAGAGGTTGATAAATTTTTCCGCCCCAGCAATGGCATTACCCTCCCTGATGAAACGGTGGATTTCATCAACCATCTGCCTCGATTCATTGATGAGTGTGTGGTCTTTATCGAGGAGATGAAATGCCATCGGCTCGATTAATGTGAGACTTTTGACATTGGCTTGGTGGTGGTATGCATGGTGCATGGCGACAACCCCACCGTAGGAATGGCCGACCAGGTGATATGGTGTATCAGAGCCAACGGTTGACTCCAGGATGGATCGCAGTAGTTCCGATTCATCTTTCAGGCAGTAATCATCGGCGTTAGTGGGCCGCATATTTTTGCCATAACCGATCAGATCCATCGATATGACCTTGTAACGTGGTATAAGTTCCTCGGTGAATCCTAGCCATTGCTCTTTACTTGCCATAGAACCGTGGAGTAATATAATAGTTTTTCCTTCGCCTCTTACGCTGAAACCGGCAGTCATGCTTTTCTCCTTAGCACTTTCTCTCCTGTCTACAACCTATTGGAACATCTCTATAAACACTTGCTAGGAGCCTATCGCAAAAAATGTTCCTATATTTTTTCACAGTGATTTAAGCCCTCAAGGCATTGGAAAACGATCATAATGGACAAACTCCTCAACCTCCCGGCGTTTCGGTGCAGGAGGATCGTGGTCTGGGTAGCCGAGAGCAATGATTGCCACCAGTTCAAGTCCGGATGGCACCTGAAGCACTTCCTCGGCGGCCTTGTGATCGAAGGAGCCGATTATTACCGATCCGAGGCCCTGTTCCCAGGCCTTCAAACACAGGGTTTGGCTGATAATCCCGAGATCATAGAGAAACCAGTGCTGATACCTGGTCACCTGAACCCCTTTGTAATAGCCGGATTTTTGCGGATCACCACATATTCCAAGCAATATCGGCGCGGTCTCAGTGCATTTGCCGGCAGGATTTTTTTCGGAAAGCAGCGAGGCCAGTTTCTTTTTATCTTCTGCGACCCGCACCACAACAAGCTCCCAGCACTGTAAATTTCCCCAGGATGGGGAATATCTTGCCGCCTCAAAGAGGTCAGCCAACGTTTCAGCGGCGATCGGCCGATCCTGAAAGCGTCTTATGCTTCTACGTTTTTTTATTATATCATCCATATGACTCTCTCATTTCCGTATTGCTGCTCGGCTCATGAAAATTCGTTTAAAATCTCTCGGGCGATGATCAGCCTCTGTATCTCGCTGGTTCCCTCATAAATCGAGGTAACTCTGGCATCACGGGCATACCTCTCAATGGGAAATTCGCGGGTATAGCCGTAGCCACCGAAGATTTGCATCGCCTCATAACAGGCCCTATTGGCAGCTTCTGTGGCAAAGAGTTTGGCCATCGATGCGGCTTTAGCAAAGGGTCGACCCTGCTCCTTTTTAAAAGCCGCATGCATCAAGAGCAGCCGGGCCGCCTCAAGGTCGGTATACATGTCGGCAATTTTCCACTGGATGCCTTGAAAGCTACTGATTTTCTTGCCGAATTGAGCGCGCTCCAGGGAATACCTGGTAGCTTTGTCCATTGCCGCAAGACCAATGCCGAGGGCCAGGGAGCCGATACCGATGCGTCCCCCGGCAAGCTCACCGACCGCCCCCCGAAAGCCATCATTTTCTTTGCCCATGAGAGCAGTTACCGGAATACGGCAATCCTGAAAAAGCACCTCGTTGGTGGGCGAGGCGTGCTGACCCATTTTGTCCTCTTTTCTGCCGATGATCAGCCCTTTGGTACCTGCTTCAACCAAAAATAGACTGATACCCTTGCCTTTGGCAGCTGTCTGATCAGTCACCGCCCAGACAACAAAGATTCCGGCAAAAGATCCACTGGTGATGAATATCTTCGAACCGTTGAGCACCCATTCCTCACCATCCCGCACCGCCGTAGCGGTCATCCCCGCCGGATCGGATCCGGCCCCCGGTTCGGTAAGGGCAAAAGCCCCTGCCGGATATTCCCCACTGCAGATCCGGGGAATATATTTTTTCTTCTGTTCCTCATTGCCGAGAGCCTGAATAACTTCCCCGACCATATTGTTCACCGACACCGTTACCGCCGTTGAAGCACAAGCCCTGGCTATTTCTGTCATGGCCACACTGAAGGCAACGACTCCTGCCTCGGAGCCACCATAGGCATCATGAATATTGAGGCCCATGAAGCCGAGCTCGGCAAGCTTTGCCAGATTTGTATAAAAAATCTGTTCATCCTCGCCACGGTCAAGGCCTGCTGCTGCCGGCTCAAGTTCGGCGATGGCAAACTCTCTCGCGGTATCCTGTATCAGCCTTTGTTCCTCGGTTAGATCAAAATTCATAGATTCTCCTCAACTATCCGGCTATTTGTCTTGAAAACTCGGTGCCCGCTTTTCAAGAAATGCACTCATGCCCTCTTTTTGATCAGCACTGCTGAAACACTGGGCAAAGAGATCCGCCTCATAGACGCAGGCCCGGTTCAGATCCATCTCCATACCGTTGTTTACCGCTTCCTTGCAAAGACGCACTGCCCCTGGCCCGCGAGTGGCAATTTTCAGTGCCAGTGCGCGACATTCAATCATCAGGTTTTCAGGAGCAAAGACCCGGTTGACAAGGCCTATACGGCAGGCCTCTTCGGCATCAATTATATTGCCGGAAAAAATCAATTCATTAGCAATACCTTTGCCTACAATCCTCGGCAACCGCTGGGTACCGCCAAAGCCGGGGATGATGCCGAGATTCACTTCGGGCTGGCCAAACTTGGCATTGCTGCTGGCCATTCTTATATCGCAAGAAAGAGCCAGTTCACAGCCGCCACCGAGGGCAAAACCATTAATCGCGGCAATTACCGGTTGCGGAAAATTCTCGATGGTTCGCAAAACCTCGTGGCCAAGTTTACCAAAGGCCTTTCCGGCAGAGGGATCAAGTCCCTGCATGAAGGAGATGTCGGCACCGGCGACAAAGGCCTTTTCACCAGAACCGGTAATGATAACCACCCGTATACTCCGGTCCGCAGCCAGGTCCTTGAAACAATCACGCATTTCAAGCAGGGTATCAAGGTTCAGGGCGTTCAGTGCCTTGGGCCGGTTGATGGTCACGGTGGCTATAGCCTCTTCTTTGACAACCAACAAATTATTCAATTCCATGTGTTCCCTCCAGGTTTTCGATCAACTTATGTGTTTTTTCTGCGAATCAATCCAGAATGAATTTCCAGGCACAATACCATTCTTCGGGGTGGCTATCCGGCGGACATCCCAGACATTCGGTGCGTATCCTTGCGTCTATCGCCCTGGCAAAATACGAATATTCAACAAGCCCTGCGGATTTACAGGGGTAATCTTCCAGTCCTTTCCGCTTCCTGGCATCCTGAACGCGACAATGGTTCATCTGAAAAACAAAACTCGTAGCGGTCTCTTCAACAATCGACTGGACATTAATGCTCTCATAGATACGATAGCCAAGCGCCTTTTTCAAACCCTCCAGTCCTGGACTTTCCGACAAGCCAAGAAACTGACGAATACAATTAGCCTCAACTGGCGAAAACTGAGCCCAGCAGGAATCGTTACAACGCTTGGCTTCGTTCATTCCACCAGCCTTTTCGATGGTCTGAAACCATATTCCGTCGTTGGCCAGCCAGTTTTTAGCCATCCGGTCTTTGAGCGACAAGAGCTTTTCCGGCTCCATCTCCAGGAGAAAAGAGGGCACTCCGTCAACCATGGTAAAGCCGAAAAGATCGGCCAGGTGCCGCAGCTGGATTGCCATGCTCTTGCTTGCTGCCGCAGTCAGTAAAGGCAGGGCCTGCTCCATCCCCACCTGGTGTTTCACTTCTGCGAACCACAGGCCATGGTGTAAAATGGTTCGTTGGAACATATCTACAATGAAACGTGCAGTATCCTGGTGATTCAACTCACTCGCTTTACCAGCCTGTTGTGTCATATTGGTCTCCCATGTCATTTTCAGCCCTACACTTCGGACAGAACACTAATTTCATCCGGAAATCTGGTAAGTGACTCCAGACCGTGGTCGGTGACGAGATGGGTGTTTTCGATACCGACCACGCCAATTCCGGGAAAAATCGTCTTAGGTTCAAGGGCTATGACCATCCCCGCCTGCAGGGTCAGTTGCTGCCCTTTAGCAATAAAGGGGTATTCGTCGAGTTCTAGCCCGACACCATGGCCGGTAAACCGAATTCTTCTCTCCCCCACCCCCATGAAATGTTCCTTGTAACCTTTTTCTTCGGCCCGTGCGATCATCAGGTCGTAGAGTTCTCCAGTGATGGCTCCGGGTTTCGCCAGCAGTCTGATCTCTTCCTGGATGACAAGCATCGCTTCATGGGCTTTTTGCAGCTCCCCAGACAGAGGGCCGATGGAAAAAATCCTGGCATGGTCAGAGATATAACCGTCCAGGGCAAAAACATAATCGACGAGGATCGGTTCTTTTACTCCAATTCTCTTAAAACCGGCGCCCTGGCCGATAACGCCGCTGACCCCCACCCCGCCGGTTGGAGAGGCGAGATAGCTGGGCACTGCTGCCGAACCCCCGGACATCAGGTGCCCGTAAAAGAGTTCGCTGCCCCACATCCGCATGCGGACAATCCCCTGATGACCAAGACTGCGAGCGTAACTCTCAAGTTCTCCCGCTATGGCAACCTCGGACTTACCTTCCACCAGCAGTTCCGGCACTCGCGCCGCGACCTTGTCGGACAGCTTCGCAGAGGCCCGCAGTTTGCCGACCTCAAAGCCTGACTTGACAGCTCGGATCAACCTTATTTCATTTGAAATATCAACAATTTTTGCCTTACCAAAAATTTTCTGATATTGAAAATAGAGGTTGGCCGGCAAAACATCCAGTTCCATTCCAAGGACCGGCGGCGGCGAATACCCGTAGCCAGCCAGTATTTCAGGAATTTTTTTAAAACTAACAATCGATACAACTTCTTCAAGCGCAGATTCTGCAAGAGCTCGCTCATATTCTTTAAAAATCATGAGAATCGGCTTGCCCTTGACAGGAACATACAGCCAACCCTGCTGAGAGGTACCGGAGAAATAAAAAAGATCTGTTTTTTGGAGAATCAGGGCGCCATCCTGGCCATTTTCCGCGATGGCCAGCTGCAGTTTGGCTATCCTCGCCGCGAGCTCATGGGATGGCACATTTTTATCGTGAGGTCGCATAGTTCCTCCGCCGTACAGTTGCTTGACAGACACCCTGATATGTTTTCTCAATACTGATAAAAACCCTTACCGGTTTTCCGTCCAAGCCAGCCGGCCTCAACGTATTTTCGGAGCAGCGGACAGGGTCGATACTTGGAATCCTTGAAGCCGTCATGGAGGGTCTCCATGATCGCCAGGCAGGTATCAAGGCCGATCAGGTCGGCCAGGGCCAGTGGCCCCATCGGATGGTTCATGCCGAGTTTCATGACCGTATCGATATCTTCAACCTTGCCAACCCCATGATACAGACAGAAGATTGCCTCATTGATCATCGGCAGGAGGATTCTATTAGCAATAAATCCTGGGAAATCATTGGCTTCAGCCGGAGTCTTGCCAAATTTCTTACAAAGTTCCCAGGTGGTGGCAAAAGTTTCTTTGCTGGTTGCCAGTGCTTTTATAACCTCAACCAGTTTCATCACCGGCACCGGATTCATAAAATGCATGCCGATAACCTTGTCCGGCCTTTTGGTTTGCGCGGCAATTCGGCCGATGGGGATGGAAGAGGTGTTGGTGGACAGAATAGTGTGCTCTGGGCAAAAACTGTCGAGATCCCGAAAGATTTGAAATTTCAGATCTTCTCTCTCAACCGCCGCCTCTACAACAAAGTCAACCCCGGCCATATCGGCAAGATGAGTTGTGGTCGTGATTCGGCCAAGGATCGCATCACGTTCGGCAGCGCTTATTTTTTCTTTTTCAGCACTCCGGGCAAGATTTTTCGCTATACCAGCCATGCCCTTTTGGGTGAATTCCTCTTTTATATCGCTCATCAAAACCATGAGTCCACTGGCAGCCGCAACCTGGACGATGCCCGCTCCCATCTGGCCGGCTCCAATTACACCGAATGCTTTTATTTCCATTGCCATTGTTATGTCCTTATCACTTTTTCATTCAATTATCGTTTGACAACCATCGCCACCGCCTCACCACCGCCAAGGCAGAGAGAGACCAATCCACGTTTTGCGTCCCTTCTCACCATCTCATAAAGCATTGTGGTCAACAACCGGGCACCGCTGGCACCAATAGGATGACCAATAGCGACACTACCACCGTTGACATTGACCTTGGATGGATCCAATTCCAATACCCGATTAATGGCAACAGATGTTCCACTGAAGGCTTCATTTATCTCGAAAAGATCCATATCTGCAAGAGACATCCCTTCTTTTTTCAACACCTTCGGGATCGCGAGAATGGGTGCCATAAGCACATAGCGCAACTCTATTCCCGCCGAGGCCTGGGCACCGACTTCGGCCATGATCCGGCAACCCAGCTCCTCTGCCTTCTCCCGACTCATCAACACCAAGGCTGCCGCACCGTCACTGATAATCGAAGCATTGCCCGCAGTTCCAACGCCATCTTTCTTGAAAGCCGGACGCATCTTCTGCAAGCTTTCATAGTTTGTCTCGGCTGGACATTCATCATCTGCAAATAATTTAATTTCCCCTTTTTTCTGGGAAATTGGTACCGGCATTATCTCATCTTTAAAAATTCCGTCACGAACAGCTCGAACGGCTCGAGTATATGACTCTTCGGCAAATCTGTCCTGATCGACTCTATTGACCTGCCAATTTTCACAGATGAGTTCGTTGGACATCCCCATATGAAAATCGTTGACGATATCCCAAAGACCGTCATGGACCATGTGATCTTCGATCTTGCCTGGTCCCATCCGGTGACCCCACCTGGCTTTTTCAAGGTAATACGGAGCCATACTCATATTCTCCATGCCACCGGCGACAACAACATCGGCATCTCCGCACTGGATTGCCTGGGCTGCGAGCATGACCGCCTTCAGCGAGGAGCCGCAGACTTTATTTACGGTTATGGCTTCAACTTCCTGCGGCAGATCAGCCTTGATGGCCGCCTGTTTGGCAGGATTCTGGCCATAGCCGCAGGGCAGCACCATACCCATGATGCACTCGTTCACCTGGGTTTTGTTTATCCCGGCACGAATCACAGCCTCCTTAATGACCAAAGCACCAAGGTCGGTAGCACCCATTTTACTGAGGGTTCCGCCAAAACTTCCGAAAGGAGTCCTTACCGCACTGACAATTACCGCTGTTTTCATTGTGTTCCTCAAATTTCTGGTGGTTTTAAAAATTCTTTCGACAATACCGCTGCCTTTTTATCGATAGAAAAATCGCCACACAGTGGGTGTTTGACCTAGGTATATTTCTGCACTCTAGCATTGGAAATTTGTGATAAAAATTCCGACCAAGCGCTCAATCGTTTTATTATCCTGACCCAACCGGCCTCATTTGTCAATCTTTTTTCATACTCGTCCACCGAGTTGCTACGATTCATTGATGAATCGTAGCATCAAGCTGCAGAATTGGCAGCCTTACATCAAGGAGCAGGTAATTTCCCCACAGAACTCCGCATATTTTCAAGACAATTTACCATTTATCGTGGATAATTAAAAAAATACTTTGACAAACAACATTTTTTATTATCTAGTTCACTCATAAAACCGACCGAGCGCTCAGTTGTGGAGCTGGGAGTAAATAAAAAGGGTTCTCACAACCCGTGTCAATCATTTTCAAGTCTAACTGTAAGGAGTCACTGATGGGTATGGAAAATCTGTACAAAGAGGTAATGAGCCTTAACATGATGGATGATAATGACCTCAAAAGGGACGGAGCAAGGGCCTTTTTCGAGAAGCTCAACTTCATGAAACTTCCGGAATATTTTAACTGGGCCTCAGAAATCTTCGAAGGGCTTCATGTGAAGGAAAGGGGCAGCAAAAACGCCCTGATCTGGGCAGATATAGCAACCGCTGAGAACAAAACCTTCACCTATCAGGAATTTTCCTTCCGTGGTAATCAATGTCTGAACAAACTGCGTAAGGCCGGAGTGGAGAAAGGCGACAATATGTATATGATGGTGCCGATCGTTCCGGAAACCTGGTTTGCCAGTTTCGCCTGCATCAAAGGTGGCCTGGTTGCCGTACCGACCGCAACAACTATGACCCAGCGCGAGCTTGAGTTCAGATTTGCAGCCTACTCGCCGAACGTTATTATCGCCGATGCAATTTATACCGACATAATAGATCTGGCCCTGCAGACCACGAAAATGACCCCGAAAATCAAGCTGGTTCTAGGGGAGAAAAAAGGCTGGACGAGCTATGCCGACCTCGTTGCCGAAGCAGTTGAAGCCGAAGCTGCAAAAACCCGCTCCAGTGACCTGCTTTTCTGCTTCTTCACCTCGGGAACGACCGGTCTCCCCAAGCGCGTCGGCCACACCGCCACCTCCTACCCGCTCGGTCATCTTTCGACTTCAATCATGACCGGGATTCGTACCGATGATATTCATCATAATCTGAGTGCCCCCGGCTGGGCAAAATGGGCATGGTCGAGTTTTTTTGCCCCTCTCAATGTCGGAGCCACCGCTTCCGGTTTCAACTTTACCGTCCTTGACGGCAATAAATATCTGACGGCCCTCACCACCCATAAAATTTCTGTTTTCTGTGCACCTCCGACCGCCTGGCGGATGTTTATCAACCTCGACACCTCAAAGTTCGATTTCTCCGCCCTGCGTCAATCTATTGGTGCAGGCGAGCCACTTAACCCGGAAGTAATCACCAAATGGAAAAAACTCACTGGCACTGAGATTCGCGACTTTTACGGCCAGACCGAATCTACGGCAATGATCGGCAATCATCCCTGGATGAACGGCAAAATGCGTTCCGGTTCTTTCGGTCAGCCATCGTTCATGTATGATGTGGCCCTTATGGACGACGACGGCAAAGAAATCACGGTACCTAACGAACCAGGCCATATCGTTGTCAAACTCGACAAATGGCGGGCAATGGGCCTCTTCACCGAATATATCGGCAGTCCGGAAAAAATGGCAGGCGTGTTTATCAACAACGCCTATTACACCGGTGATCGCGCAACATTTGATGAAAACGGTTACTGGTGGTTTGTCGGGCGAAGTGACGATGTTATCAAATCCTCAGACTACCGCATCGGCCCCTTTGAGGTGGAAAGTGCCCTTATTGAGCACCCATCTGTAGCCGAGTCTGCTATTGTCGGAGTTCCTGACCCGAAACGGCATCAACTTGTCAAAGCCTTCATTATCCTGAAACAAGGCTATGAACCTTCGAGAGAACTGGCACTCCAACTGTTTCAGCACTCAATCAAAATCTTGGCCAAATTCAAAATCCCTCGCATTATCGAATTTGTACCTCTGGTTCCCAAAACCTTGAGCGGTAAAATTCGCCGGGTCGAATTGCGTCAGCAAGAAACTGAACGCCAGGAAAACAATATCAAGGGAAGCAAACAAGAATATTTTTACGAGGATTTCCCTGAGCTGAGTTCCAAGAAAAAGTAAACAACACACACCACCGGGAAGAAGGCTCCCTGCTTCTTCCCGGCTATCCCACGGACCTGCGTGAAGGAGTCGGCAACCAATGCCGGCAGATCCTCTACGCCGCATTTTCTGCAGGAGAATAATCGATGAATTTTGAATTGACCGAAGAACAGAACCTCATCCGCGACATGGTTCGGGAATTCGCCGAAACTGAAGTTGCCCCGACTGCGAAAATTCGTGACGAGGAAGAACGCTTTGATCGAGCACTGATGTTTGACCGCCTCGCCGAACTTGGTCTCACCGGCATTGTCTTTCCCGAAGAATATGGTGGTGCTGGTGCCGATTATATCAGCTATGCCATTGCCGTTGAGGAACTGTCACGAGTCTGCGCCTCAACCGGCGTGACTCTGTCCGCTCATCTGTCTCTTTGTGCCAATCCTATCTACCTTTTCGGCAATGAAGAGCAGAAACAACAATTTCTCGCCCCATTGGCCCGAGGTGAAAAACTGGGCGCCTTCGGACTCACCGAACCATCGGCCGGTACCGATGCCGGTGGCACCCGGACTACCGCCGTAAAAGATGGCAAGGGATATATCCTCAATGGAACGAAAATTTTTATAACCAATGCCGGTGACGCCGAGACCTATGTTGTCTTCGCCAGGACCGACAAACAGGCACAAAAACATCATGGCATCAGTGCCTTTATAGTAGAAAAAAATACCCAGGGTTTTAGCTTTGGTAAAAAAGAACAAAAAATGGGGATTCGCAGCTCACCGACCATGGAACTGGTATTTGACAATTGCCGAATTCCTGCCTCTCAGCTCCTTGGAGAAGAAGGCCAGGGCTTCAAAGTCGCCATGAAAACTCTTGATGGCGGCCGGATCGGCATTGCCTCGCAGGCTTTAGGCATTGCTCAAGGCGCCCTTGAGGCCGCTGTAAATTACGCAAAAGAGCGCAAACAGTTCGACACCCCGATTGCCAAATTCCAGGGCATACAGTTTCAACTCGCCGATATGGCCACCCAGATCGAAGCATCGCGGCTCTTGGTATACAGCGCCGCCTACAAGGCGAGTCATGGCATTTCTTATTCGCAAGCCTCTGCCATGGCCAAACTCATGGCCAGTGAAACTGCAATGCGGGTGACAACTCAGGCTGTCCAGGTTCTCGGGGGCTATGGTTATACCCGTGAATTCCCGGTTGAACGGATGATGCGTGATGCCAAAATCACTGAAATCTATGAAGGGACCAGCGAGGTACAGCGAATGGTAATTGGTTCTGCTCTGACCAAATAAACCTGTAACAATGAAAGCCACTCAACAGGACGAAGAGAAATGAAGATTCTGGTATGTATGAAGCAGGTTCCTGATATGGAATCAAAATTCAAACTGTCGCCCGGTGCCCTCTGGTATGACACCGCCGACCTCGCCTGGCGCATGAATGAGTACGACGAATACGCTGTTGAACAGGCTGTGCGACTAAAAGAACAAGTTGGGACAGCCGATATCACTATCCTGTCAATCGGCCCCGACCGCATTAAAGAAACGATGAAAAAGGCTCTGGCCATGGGCTGTGATCGTGGAGTACAAGTAGCCGACGACGTCGCCTGGGCCAAGGATCCCCTGGCCATTGCCGGGATCATTGCCGAATATGCCAGGAGCAAAGATTTCTCCTGCATCTTTACCGGGATGCAGTCGCAGGATCGCGGCAGCGGACAGGTCGGCGTGCTGCTCGCCGAGATGCTCGGTTTTCCCTCGGTCACGACCATCGTCGATTTTACCCACGAAAACGGCGAATACCTCGTCAAACGAGAACTGGAAGGCGGCGTCAAGGCGATCGTCAAGGTCAAAGGTCCGGCGGTTTTTACCTGTCAACTCGGTCTTAACAGCCCCCGTTATCCGACTCTGCCGAACATCATGAAGGCCAAGAAAAAAGAGCTGTTGACCATCCCCGTCGAGCAGTTGCAAAAAACTGCACCCCAGCAGGAAACCACCCGCATATTCTTTCCCGAGAAAAAAGGTGGTGGACTGATACTCGAAGGCGATATTCCGGCACTTGCCGACCAATTAATTAAAATTCTAAAAGAAAAAACGTCTGTTTTGGCGTAGAGGAGAGCCTAACCATGAAGATGCTGCTGGTAGCAGAATACCGGGACGGAAAACTTCTCGCGAACATCAACGAACTATTGGGTTTTGCAGCAGAAATGTCGGCTGATATCGCCGTTTTTCTGGTCGGGACAAATGACCTGCTGCCAAAATTTCAAGGCCAATTGTATCTGGCGGATGTGGGAAAACACCTTGAGTACAATCCTGATAGCCACAAAGCTCTGCTCCTCCAGGTCGTTGAAAAAGAACTACCGGACTTTATCGTTTTTTCTCACTCATCCTATGGCTGGGATCTCGCCCCCCGCCTTGCATTTGCCCTTGGTGTTTCGCAAATATCCGAGGTGGTCGCAGTTGCCGAGGGTTGTTTTGTTATCCCGGCCTGCAATGCCAAGCTCCGCCGTCAAGTGAAAAGCTTGTCGCTCCGGACTGTCCTTACTCTCCAGGTTGGCGCCTTCTCGGCAATCGACAACCCTGACACTCTGCCGACGGTGCTGCCGATCGATACCGATGAAGTTCCCCATGCCCACTTTCAGGGCTACGAGGCAGCAGCGCAGGGCGGTGTTGATCTCACCAAGGCAGGGATTATTGTCAGTGCCGGCCGGGGTATCGGCAAACCAGAGAATGTCGCCATTATTTCTGCTCTGGCCAAAGCTCTTGGCGGTGAATATGGGGCGAGTCGTCCGGTGGTCGATGCCCAGTGGGTTGAACATAACCGCCAGGTCGGCACCACCGGCCAAAGTGTCGCCCCGAAACTCTATGTGGCCTGCGGCATCTCCGGTGCAATTCAGCATCTGGCAGGAATGAAAAAATCGGAATTTGTTGTGGCCGTCAATACCGACAGGGATGCCCCGATAAGTGAAATTGCCGATGTGCTGGTGGTTGCCGATCTCAAGCAGTTCATCCCCGCCTTGACCGAAAAAATCCGGTCACTCTGAAATGGAGATGGGAATTAAAAAACCGTTACCGGAGATAGCCAGGCTGTGAGCGCGTGGGAAATGATGATACCTTTGCTGTGATATTGATTTTTCTTGGGTTCTGCTGTTTTTTTGTATACGTTTTTACTTGTAACACTGGCAAATATTGAAAAACGAAAGAAAAGGCAATTCCGGGGACACAAAAAATGGGTAATGATTCATATGCAGGCGAGGTCACGACAAACATCAAGAACCAAGAATTGGTGAAAGAACGCAGACGGCAGATTGCCGACGGCGCGGTGAAGCTCTTTATCAAACATGGGTACCACAAGACCACCACGCGGGCTCTGGCCAAGGAAACCGGACTCTCCATCGGCTCCCTCTATGAATATGTCTCAACCAAGGATGACGTGCTTTATCTGGTGTGTATTGCCATCCATACGGAGGTTGAGCAGGGGGTCAAAGAAGCGCTGTCCCGACCGACTATCGGCAAGGCAGCCCTGGCTGAAGTAATTCGGGAATATTTCCTGGCCTGCAACAGAATGAGCGACCATATGCTGCTCATGTATCAGGTTACCCATTTCCTCCCTTTGAAGTGGCAGGAAAAAGTCCTCGAAGCAGAACTGCGCATCACCAACCTTTTCATCGAAGCCATGCGGGAGTTGCGGCAGATCGGCAAACTGCCGATGCTGGATGATGATACAATCAACCTCATCGGCCACAACATTTCTGTACTCGGACATACCTGGGCCTTCAGGCGCTGGTATTTCGGTAAACATTTCACTATAGAACAGTACATTGAAAAGCAGACGAAATTCATCATGAGTTTTCTTGAGGAAACAAAAATTGAAGATCAACAGCCGCAATCCACGTCAGCGGATTGATACTTTCTCAATTTTCGTCTGCCCCCGACAATAACGATCATCTCATCGCCAGTTCATTGAGAACGACAGAAGGAGAAACCATGCACGCCGACGTCGAAGTGTACCGACCCAAAAACGTAGTACGAGTTATCACCGCCACCTCGCTTTTCGACGGCCATGATGCCTCAACCAACATCATGCGCAGGATCATGCAGGATTCCGGAGTAGAGGTCATCCACCTAGCTCATAATCGCTCGGTCCAGGAACTGGTTG
This sequence comes from Pseudomonadota bacterium, assembly GCA_018821785.1. Lineage (GTDB taxonomy): Bacteria > Desulfobacterota > Desulfobulbia > Desulfobulbales > Desulfocapsaceae > Desulforhopalus_A. The sequence goes on along the minus strand of JAHJLI010000175.1, from coordinate 12,469 downwards.
ACACGGCAATCGCCGAAGACGCCCAGGGTATTGCCATGTCAAGCTATCAGGGCGGACATATGGAAGCCTTCAAATACATGATCGATCTCTTGAGGGAAAAAAACGCCTCGCACATCAAGGTGTTCGGCGGCGGCGGCGGCGTTATTGTCGCCGACGAAATCAAAGAGCTTGAACAGTACGGGGTGGCAAAAATCTATTCCCCGGAAGACGGTGCGTCCATGGGCTTGCAGGGAATGATCAACAACATGGTTGAGATGCTTGACTTCCCCACCCTGCCCTGCCACGATCTTCGCCCCGACCAGCTGGTCAGCACCAACCCAAAAGCCATAGCCGGTTTTATCACCGCCGCCCAGCAGGCGAAAGCCGGCAGTAACGGCAACCTGGCCGAGTTGATGGCAATAATCACCCCCCTGGCGAAGAAGCACAACCCGCCGGTCATCGGTATTACAGGCACGGGCGGAGCCGGTAAATCCTCGCTAACCGATGAGATACTCACAAGATTTCTTCATGATATTAAAGATATCCGTATCGCGGTCATCTGCTGCGATCCATCCCGCAAAAAGACCGGCGGCGCCCTGCTCGGCGACCGTATTCGCATGAACTCCCTCGGTCAGTCGGAAAACATCTATATGCGCAGCCTGGCCACCAGAGATTCGGCAAGCGAAGTGTCGGAGGCGCTGCCGGAGGCTATACAGGTCGCTAAGGCGGCAGGCTTTGACCTGATCATTGCCGAGACCGCCGGCATCGGCCAGGGGGATTCGAAAATCACCGAGATCGCCGATATCTCCATCTATGTCATGACCAGTGAATACGGAGCACCGTCACAGCTGGAAAAAATCGACATGCTCGATTATGCCGACATTATTGTCGTTAATAAATTCGAGAAAAAGGGCAGCGACGATGCCATCCGCGACATTCGTAAGCAGGTCCAGAGAAACCGCAAGCAGTGGGATGTGGCACCCGACGATTTTCCGGTGTACGGTACCATCGCCTCGAAATTCAACGATGACGGTATCACCGCCCTGTACCATGGAATTATCGAAGAACTGAAGAAGAAGAGCGACCTGGTCCTGCACCCGAGCCTGCCCAAACCGCCGGAAAAAATGTCCTCGTCGAAGACCATTGTCATCCCTTCACAGCGGATACGCTATCTCTCGGAAATTTCTTCCACCGTTCGCGAATACCATCATACAACCAGACAACAGGCAAAGGCCGTTCGCCGACACCACCACCTGGAACAGACCATTGAAATTTTGCAGGCCGACGACAAGGGCGAATATGCCAGGGTTGTCGATCAACTGAAAGCAAAAACCGCCGCTCTTGCAGAAGCGGTCAGCCACTATACCACCGATCTGCTGCGCGGATGGAAAAAAACCTGGTCCGATTACTCGGGAGACGAACTGGTGTATACAGTGCGGAACAGGGAGATCTGCGTACCCCTCTACACTACGTCACTCTCCCATTCGAAAATCCGCAAGGTGGCATTACCGAAATTCAACGATCCGTCGGACATTTACACCTGGATGCGAAAGGAAAATCTACCCGGTTATTTCCCCTATACCGGCGGCGTGTTTCCGATGAAACGAACCGGCGAGGATCCTACCCGGATGTTCGCCGGAGAAGGCGGCCCGGCCCAGACCAATAGGCGCTTCAGACTTTTGTCGGAAAATTACCCTGCCAAAAGGCTGTCGACCGCCTTCGATTCAGTCACCCTCTACGGCTGGGACCCTGCCGTTCGCCCCGACATCTACGGCAAGATAGGCACCTCAGGAGTCAGCATCTGCACCCTGGATGACATCAAATTGCTTTACAGCGGCTTTGATCTCTGCTCACCGACAACCTCTGTATCCATGACCATTAATGGTCCAGCCCCGATTATCCTGGCGATGTTCATGAACACCGCCATCGACCAGCAGGTTGAGAAATTCGTGGCCGACAACAACCGTGGTCCGGACAATGCCGAGTACGAAGAGATAAAATCCCTTGTCCTCACCAATGTCCGCGGCACCGTCCAGGCTGATATTTTAAAAGAAGATCAGGGACAGAACACCTGTATCTTCTCTATCGAATTTGCCTTGAAGATGATGGGGGATATTCAGGAATACTTTATTGCCCAGAAGGTGAAAAACTTCTATTCAGTATCGGTTTCGGGCTATCATATCGCCGAGGCCGGGGCCAACCCTCTGACCCAGTTGGCCCTCACTCTCTCCAACGGCTTCACCTATGTCGAGTACTACCTGGCACGCGGTATGTCGATCGACGAGATTGCCCCGAATCTTTCATTCTTTTTCTCTAACGGCATGGATCCGGAATATACCGTTATCGGCCGGGTGGCCAGACGCATCTGGGCCATCGCCATGCGGGAAAAATACGGCGCATCGACCACCTCCCAGCGACTCAAATATCATATCCAGACTTCCGGGAGATCACTGCACAGTCAGGAGATTCAATTCAACGACACACGAACGACCCTGCAGGCCCTCTGCGCTATCTATGACAACTGCAACAGCCTGCACACCAACGCCTACGATGAGGCGATTACCACCCCGTCCTCGGAATCGGTACGTCGGGCCCTGGCAATTCAACTGATTATCAACCGGGAATGGGGCCTGGCGAAAAACGAGAACCCGAACCAAGGCAGCTTTATCGTCGAGGAACTTACCGATCTCGTCGAAGAGGCAGTGCTTGCTGAATTCGACCGACTCACCGAACGAGGCGGTGTTCTGGGTGCCATGGAAACCGGTTACCAGCGTAGCAAGATCCAGGAAGAATCGATGTATTACGAGCGACAGAAACATTCAGGGGAATTACCGATCATTGGCGTCAACACCTTCCGCAACCCGGATGCAGATTTCGATGCCCAGAATGCAGCGATCGAATTGGCCAGGTCGACCGATGACGAGAAAAACGAACAGATAAAGCGACTTGAAGCCTTCCACGAGCGCCATAAAAATGACTGTTCGGCAGCCCTGCAAAGATTGCAGGAGGTTGCTCTTGCCGGCGGCAATGTCTTTGCCGAGTTGCTCGACACGGTAAAATATTGCAGTTTGGGGCAAATCTCCAATGCTTTGTACGCAGTCGGAGGGAAATATCGTCGAAATATGTAAAAACATCGATCAAAAGTGGCATAATAGGGCTGAGTTCGTTAAAATTAACTTCAAATTCAGCCTTATTATCGCAACCATTCGAGCGGCTCACACATTGTTAGCCAACATCTCCAGACATCTAATAACAGTCTGATGATACAAGAAATTACTACCCAACTGTATTCCGATATCCCACAAGAACGGTTGTACCATTACACCAGTTTTACCGGCCTTCTGGGGATTGTTGAAAGCAGATCTTTATGGGCCAGTGATATCAGATACATGAACGATTCTGCCGAACTGAAACATACGGCCGATCTCATCAATGTCGAGATCACCCGGCGAATAGATTCCGGGCATAGAAGACCCGACCTCCTCAACCAGTTCCTCGATTGGGTGACGCACCGCATCACCAACGGCCATATGCTTTTTGCCTCATCCTTTCGCTCGAACGGTAACCTGTTGAGCCAATGGCGGGGCTACAGCCGACTCGGCAAGGGAGTGAGCCTTGGCTTTAATCCTGAATATATTCTTCATTGCGCACAAGAACAATCCTGCCAGATCGGCAAATGCATCTACAATTGCCAGCATCAGGAAAAGCTGATCCGCCAGGTAATTGATGCGGTTGAAGCCGTCGCCAGGGAGCATGACGGGGAAGGTGCTGGTGGAAAAATCGCCGGTGACAGATCCTACCACTCAGTTTTTCAGCTGATTGAAAGCGATCTTTTACGCATCGCGGCAATCCTCAAGCATCCGTCGTTTCTTGAGGAAGAAGAGTGGCGGATCATCTCCCCGGTGGTTACCGATTATGTCAAAGCGCCGGTTCAGTTCCGTGAGGGGACATCAATGCTTGTACCTTTTATTCAATTCAACCTTCTGGCCGAAAACGAGTCGCCCATTGCCCTCGAGCACCTCTTTCTCGGCCCCACACCGAATATCACTATCTCAATGAATTCCCTGGCCATGTTCCTTGCAAAAAGCGGCATTCAGCCGACCAAGGGCATCTCCTACTGCCAGATTCCCTTCAGAGCCAGATAACCATGCCATGCAGGGAAAATTTACCGCCAGGCAAAGGACGGCTGTTCATAATGACCAACCCTGACGTCCCGGCCCATAAGAGCCACCTCGCGAAACTGGAAAAGCATGGCCGCAGTCGGGGCGGCTATCCAGGTGTCGCCCACCGGCATATAGAGAATCGGATTATCACTGCCGCGAGAGGTCTCGAGCAGTTGTGCATCGCGGCGCAGGAGTTCGGAGCAGGGAATGCGATGGACCGATGACACTTCCCGGTCATTTTTTACAAGCGTAACTCCTGTTCCTCCCCAGACAACCACCGGAGTGATAATAAATCCTGATCTGGTGATACAATCATCGAGACAGCCAAACACCCGGTCGGTCGCAAGCGTCAACCCTACTTCTTCACTCAATTCGCGAAGAGCCGCCTGTTCCGCACTTTCACCATCCTCGATTTGCCCACCCGGCAAAGCCCACTGTCCTGGATGATTTTTCATTTTTTTCGATCTTCTGGTAAGGATGAGCGCTGCATTTTCATGAGAAACTAAGCTAAGACCACCCAAACCCCCTTCGCCGCGATAGTCGACAACGCAAATTGCCACAGCCGCCTGCCGGAGCTTGGCAACGGGCAGCGATATTCTCTGGAAGTCGGACATGTTATCGGCAATAAGTTGTCGAAGTTTCGGGCTGCAGGCAAGATCAGGCTTGGGCATATCTTAAGTAATCCGAGTGACGGTAAGTGTTTTTATAGTATTTCCCTCAGCTGGGCCATAGCTGTAGCCTACTACAGCGAAATTTCTGGATATTTTTTCAACCAACGAACCATAATCGGGATCTTTGCCGCGAATACAAGTCGAGAGATGCACAACCTGAACGCCTGCCTCTTTCATTTTCTTGAGTTTATAGTCGAGATCGCCACCACTGTGAAAAAACCCGACCAGCTCTATTTCTTGTCCCTGGTATCTGGCAAAACTCTCAGTTTTCGCAAAAAACTTCGCAGGCAGCCCTTACCTGTGCATTTCCTGGTGGTTTCCTCCCGTACCATAATGGCAATTTCCAGATTCAACTCTCGTACCGGATCCACAAATTAATAAAAATCTTAAATATTTTTAGCCGCCACATCAACTGTAACGGAAAGTCGATGTGAACCTCCGCCCATTACAACTCCTTTCACCGGTGCAACATCACCATAGTCGCGTCCCCAGGCAAGGGTAATGTATCTTTCATTGGCCAATTGGTTGTTAGTTGGATCGAAATCCACCCATCCACAATCCGGGATAAAGAGAGAAACCCAGGCATGGGATGCATCAGAACCGACCAGTTTGGGTTTTCCGGGAGGTGGAATTGTCTCCAGATATCCACTGACATAACGTGCTGCAAGACCAAGAGACCTTAAGCAGCTTATCGCCAAATGGGCAAAATCCTGGCAGACACCCTTACGGTTTATCAGCACCATGTCCACAGTTGTTTCTACATTACTCGCAGTTTTATCATAGAGATATTCCGTAAATATCCTGCGCATTAAATCAACAGCTCCAACCAGCACCGGCGTTCCCGAAAGAAACGAAGGACCGGCATACGACAAGGCGCCGGAACCGACAGTCACCATTGGGCTGGCAAAAACAAACTGGCATGCCAGAAGGTCGTCCGGCTGATTGTGCAAAGCCAATCTACCGGCGACATCTTCCCATGAGGCGGTTCCTCCTGGAATAGGAGTGATCGGCACGGTCGTTTCAATAAGGCTGGTGGCGGTTACCGCGAGTTCATTGTGCGGGTGCTGGACCATGAAGACGTCGACACTATTGCCGAAATAGTCGGTCCGGCTATGCTGATATTGTGGTTCGGGTGTAATTGTCAAATGACTTTCAATAACCTTTTGAAAGACAGTCTCCCGGGGCCGTAAAAACAATTCGTTTTGCGAAAGGGAAGCCGGCGCGGAATAGTTGTATCCTGTTCTATGGGTGATTTTATATCTCATAACGGGAGATCATTGTTAATCATAGTGAAATGGGGTGTGGCTGGAATCCGGGTCAGGTAATGGCCGGTAACCTCCTGGGCAAATTCTTTGAGATATGCCGACATCGACTGCAGAAAAGATACCAGGGATTCATTCTGTGTGTTCTCCTCACCATATTGCACACCAGCCAAATCCAGCAAACGAACTGCAGTAAGCATCTTCAGGGCAATCCGTTCTTCAGAGTAGGCAAAACGCCTCTCACTCTGACGAGGCATATGTTCTACGTGATCTGCTAACCGGCTGAATTGAAAAGCCAGAGATTTTGGATTGTTTTCATCAGCAAGCAAGAGATCGAGCACTGGGGCTAATTGGAAGGCGGATCGATACCGTGACCGATATGTCATGGTACTGTCTGAAACTTCCAAAAGTGCTTCAAGGGTGTTTCGGGAATTGCTTAAGACTTGAGGAAGAGCAATACTAATAAGCTTGATCTGGTTGACGGCACGTTCAATGCGCCGCCCCATATCCATAAAGCGCCAGCCAAGACTTCTGGTCATACTTTCCATGGCCAGGCCGCTGAAAGCACTAAGGGCAAAGAGGGTTTCATCGAGGAATTCCAAGGGGTCGTACGAAGGACTTACAGCAAGATCTTCGAGATGATTAATAATACGAAATGAATCGGTTGAAAGTCGATCCCGCACCTTGCGAGCCGCCTGTTGTACCTGATTTAATATAGAAACCACGCTATCACCCTGGCTTCTTTGGTACAGGGCATTGTTCAAACTGCTGTGGAGTTCTTTGAATTGCGGCGTCTCCCTGCCATCGTTTTGGGGTGCTGCAACGATATTTCTTGCTTGAAGAATCTGCAGCAAAAACATCAATTCCGGAATATCTTCCGGTCGATCTTCTCCGGATATTCGGCGAAAGATTGACCGCAAAAGACGTATAAGCCCCTCTGCCCGCTCAAGGTATCGACCCAGCCACAACAAGTGGTCAGCTACTCTACTGGGAAGATCGCTGCTCCGCTTAAACTCACCAACGGACTGGTAAGCCTCCATAAGACTGAAAGTCTCAACCGGTTTCTCGGACAACACCCAGATATCTTTACTTTGCTGGCGCTCTGGACAGTTTGAGGCAAGTGTCTCGATATCAGCCGCAATTATGGCAAGCCCGCCCGGCATAACTGTGAACCCCTCGGCGGTTGCACAGACAAATACTCGCAACATGCTATAGCTGCACCCCGCTCCGCGATGGTCCCAGACCGGGACTGCAGCAGGTCTTATCGGTGCCGAGGCCATGTAACTTGCAGGAGATGTATTAATTAAAGCCCCTTGGTCACAAGATTGATCAATTGCGGTATGACGATCAAACGCCGAGCTAAGTGTCAGCTGACCAAGATTGGCATGAACATACGCCAACTGCTCTTTACTACCGCACCACCAGGCCGGATGGTTCTGTAGCTTGAGATCTTTTCCAAGGAGGTGTCGGGCAAGAGATGGCAAAAACACCGGAAGTGCCGGGGTGTCGACGAACCCACTGCCGATTGGATTGACAACATCGATATTGTTTTCTCGACATACCTGGACAAGTCCTGCAACTCCGCTGCCGGTTGCCCGCCGCAGGGCAAATGGATCACTGTTCAGATCGGAAATATGGCGGAATATTGCTTCAACCGGCTCGAGACCATCCAGTTTTTTTAAGAATACTTTGCCGTTTCGCACGGTCAGGTCTTGAGCCTCTACCAGCGGATAGCCAAGGTAACGGGAAAGCAGAGCATGTTCAAAATATATAGGGCTATCTGGTCCAGGCGAGAGCAGAACAATGCCGGGGTCCTCTTCGACGAGCGCAGAACGCCCAATGATTGCATGTTGAAATGACTGGAAAAAAGGCGCCAGTCGAAGAATCTGCGTCTTATGATAAAGATCAGAAAAAAGACGCGACATGACAATTCTGTTTTCGAGGGCGTAGCCTAGACCGCCGGGATTTGAAGCATAGTCACGGAATACTCGGAAGCGCCCATCTTCAGCACGATAAAGATCTGCCGTATAAAAAGTGAGGAAGCGATTGGCGGGAGGCTCAATATTGTGACAGCAATTGAGAAAATTCGGGTTGGCGAAGACCAGTTCAGCAGGTAATTGGCCACTTTTCAATAAGTGTTGAGGCCCATACAGGTCTGCCAGAACTTTTTCAAGCAGTGTTGCCCGTTCGATCAGGCCTCCCTCAATTTCACCCCACTCCGCAGCACTAATTGTCAGCGGGACCAGGTCAAGATCCCACGAGGTGGTCCGCTGGGAAGGATCATCAAACGGATTTATGGTGGCACCATCTTCGTGCCGCATCTGTTTAGCCCGTTCATGATACTTCTTGAGCTCCACAGCTCCAATGGCCTCAAAAGCGCTGAGAAGCTGTAACCAGTGTGCGCGTGGAACAAACGGCGCTGAGTACGTTTCGCTATACGACCCTGCAGGGAACACAAGAGAATTAAACAATGGTATACTGGTTGAGTTGAGAATCAAAGGTTCATTCCGCACTGTTTCAATCATGCCATTGGTGCCTCGTTGACTTAAAAATGGTATCAGTTTGTATGCAACTGCAAAAGCGGCCTATTTAACCATTTCACCTACGCAAATCAAGCGTATAGGGGAAATAGTGATTGGGTTTCATTTCAGGAATCTCCATTTTCCCTCCGGGAGTGTGCCCATCAGGTAAAAAACGTGAATTTCTCCGACCTTCCGCCTCAAAGGAGTTTATCGGAAAGATATCATAGTTTCGCCCGCCGGGATGTCCTACATGATAGGTGCAGCCACCAACCGCACGGCATGACCAGGTATCAAACAAGTCAATGGTCAAAGGAGCATGGACACCTATAGTAGGATGCAAACAGGCAGGAGGCTGCCATGCCCGGTAACGGACACCGCCGGCAAACACTCCTTCAACCCTGGTTGGCTGCATTGGCACAGCTCGTCCGTTACAGGTAACGACATACCGTTCACCGGTCATACCGGTGACCTTGACTTGCAGTCTTTCGAGGGACGAATCGACATACCGTGCTGTACCGCCACCTCCTGGTTCTTCTCCCAGGACATGCCATGGCTCCAGGGCTTGCCTGAGTTCAAGTTCCATACCCTGAAAATTTACTTTGCCATAAATGGGAAAACGGAACTCAAAGTGGGGATGGAAAAAATCCATGGAAACCGGATATCCGGCCTGTTGCAGAATATTCAAGACATCTTCGAAATCATCCCGCACAAGCTGAGGGAGCATGAAGCGATCATGGAGACGAGTGCCCCAGCGGATCAATTCCTGGCGGTAAGGAGTCTGCCAGAACCATGCCACGAAAATCCTCAGGAGAAGTTGTTGTGCAAGGCTCATGCGGGCATGGGGTGGCATCTCAAAAGCGCGAAACTCAAGGAGACCCAGACGTCCGGAGGAGCTGTCGGGCGAGTAGAGCTTATCTATGCAAAATTCCGCCCTATGGGTGTTGCCGCTGACGTCAACCAGAAGATTTCGGTAGAGCCGGTCAACCAGCCACGGCGGACAAGGGTGAGTCGCCCCCGTCTGTCGATCTTGCTCGGCAAATGCTATTTCTAGTTCATAGAGGCTGTCGTGCCGGGCTTCATCGATACGGGGCTGCTGACTGGTCGGGCCGATAAACAGGCCGGAAAACAAGAATGAAAGTGAAGGATGATTATTCCAGAAGGTAATGAAACTGCGCAGCAGATCCGGTCTTCGTAAAAAGGGGCTGTCGGCGGGTGTAGCCCCGCCGACAACGATATGGTTGCCACCTCCGGTCCCCGTATGACGGCCGTCCACCATGAATTTTTCAGTGCCCAGCCGACACTCGCGGGCAACTTCATACAGTCTAGTGGTATGGTCAACCATTTCTCGCCAGCTGTACATCGGCTGAATATTTACCTCAATAACGCCGGGGTCAGGGGTGACTTTCAGGCACTGCAGTCTTTGGTCGGCAGGAGGCGTGTATCCTTCAATAACCACAGGCACCTCGGTTTTCTCTGCGGTATTTTCGATTGCCGCAATAAGCTCAAGATACCCCTCAAGAGAGGGGATTGGCGGCATAAACACATACAAACGACCATCACGCGGTTGCACGCAAAGGGCGGTCCGTACAACCCATGCCGCTGACTCACCGGCAACCGGTACAGGGTCTGAATAAGGAGCCGGTTGACTGCGAAGGCTGTCGCCGGCTCTTTCTTCAGGTGCTCCCGTCAGGGCCTGCTGCCCTTGATGCATATCAGGAAGCGAAACGGTCTCCGCCATGGGATCAAGAGAAAAGCGAGCAGGAATATCTTCGGGTGATACCCAGGGAAGGGCATCAAGCGGCAAGCGCAAACCTGCAGGAGAATCGCCCGGCAGCAAAAACATATGCTCGCCTCTGAACTGCCATGGCCCACTCTTCCATGAACCATGCTGCAACGGCAAAACATAACCGACTACAGCTCCAAGCCCGCGTTTAAATGCCTGGATCATCCTGGCTCTTTTTTCCGGATCCTCAAGTTTCGGATCGGTTGGATCAACATTTATCGGCAATTGCTGTTCTTGCTGAAGATAGTGCAGAACATCCTCAAATCCTTCACGAATAAAACGACGACTTACCTTGAGAATGTCTGCCAGGGTATCTATGAATTGTTTCGCTTCGGAAATACCAGTTCCATAGTCCTTTGACACATCTGCAAGCCAATGGTCGTCTCGCCAGATCGGCTTGCCATCTATTCGCCAATAACAGCCAAGGGCCCAGCGGGGCAGCGATTCGCCCGGATACCATTTTCCCTGTCCATAATGCAGAAGTCCCCCTGGAGCCCACTCCTGTTTTAATTTTTTTATGAGCGTTTCAGCAAGCTGCTGTTTCTCCACGCCAAGCGCTTCGGTGTTCCACTGGGCACCTTCCATATCATCAATGGAAACAAAAGTTGGTTCTCCACCCATGCTGAGCCTGACATCCTGGCCGGTGAGCTCCCGATCAACCCGATCTCCCAGCGCAACAATAGATGTCCAGGTTTCTTCAGCATATGGCCTGGTTGAGCGCGGAGCTTCAAAAATTCGCTCAACCGACATGGTGTGGTGGAATTCAACCTCACATTCATCAAGAGCGCCGGTGATAGGGGCGGCACTTTGCGGCTCAGGTGAGCAGGCAAGTGGAATATGCCCTTCACCGGCAAAAAGCCCAGAAGTTGGATCCATACCCACCCAGCCTGCACCGGGTAGATAGACTTCCGTCCAGGCATGCAGATCAGTGAAATCATTTTCAGCACCAGAAGGCCCATCGAGGGATTTGACATCCTGTTTCAACTGGACCAGATAGCCGGAAACAAAGCGGGCAGCAAACCCGAGAGATCTCAGAATGTTGACGAGAAGCCATGCCGAATCCCGGCATGAGCCACTCCTTGAAGCCAAGGTCTGTGTACAACTTTGAACGTTTGGCTCCATGCGGATGAGATAGCTGATGTCTCGGCTCAACTTGATGTTCAAATTTACCAGGAAATCGATGGTTCGCATGGGAGCACAATCGATTTCCGCCAGGTAATTTTTCAGTTCCCGGCCTGCGGCATCTTGACCTAAGTAGGGGCCTAAATCCACCTTCAGCGACTTTTCGTAGCTAAAGGGAAAGGTCTCAGCGTCGGGTTCGAGAAAATAATCGAAGGGATTGATTATAATCATGTCCGCAACCAGATCCACCTCCACCTCAAATTGCCGAGTCTTTTCCGGAAATATTAAGCGTCCCAGATAATTACTGAATGGATCTTGCTGCCAGTTGATAAAATGGTCCTTGGGGCTCACCTTCATGGAGTAACTGAGAATCGGGGTGCGGCAATGGGGTGCCGGCCGAAGCCGGACAATATGAGGAGCGAGGTTTATCAGTCGATCATAATTATACGTAGTCTTGTGATGCAATGCGATATGAATACCCAAGATTTCACCGTCCTGTGTCTGAGGGCAGGTCATGCAAACGACTGACGACTCTTACCCTGTAAAGTTTTCTGTTTCTGTTATTGCCTGCTTCTACTGCTCATTGCCGGAGATATCAACGAGGGGCTTGAGGTTGAAAAAGGTTGTGCCGATAGCCGCGCCCACATCATTGATTTTGATCTGCAGGCTATCGAGATATTCGTGCAGTCCGATCTCAATAACTTCTTCAATATCGGTGTATTCAATATCAGCCTGAATACGGCCCAACCGTTTTTCGGCCGCATTGATCGCAGCACCTTCAGGAGTCCCGGTGATGCGATGCAGACATATTTTGGCCTTGTTGATACAGTGGCGGATCGAGCGCGGAAACTGACTGTCAAATATAAGGAACTCGGCAACTTTGTTTGGTGTGATTGTGTGGTGTTCTTTGCGGTACATCTCAAATGCACTCGCCGATTTCAGCACCGCCATCCATTGAATATGGTCG
>JAHJLI010000174.1 GCA_018821785.1 Pseudomonadota bacterium | reverse complement strand
CCCCTGGGTGACCTTCAAGGTAAGCGGCAACCTTCTCGCAATTACGGCTCATTAAATCCATCTTTGAGCGTAGGGTGCGCATATCGTTGAGCGACATGACCGCCTGCAGGGGGTGGAGATTGGGGCCGAAATCGCGGTTTTGCATGTATTTCACCGAGAGGGAAAAATCCTCTTTGAGCTGGTCGTCGTCGATATTTGTGACCAGGTTTTTTCGGGCGATGACCGCACCGCATATGCCGAAACCGCTGCTGGTCAAGCTCTTGGTCACCGATTGCACGACGATATCGGCGCCGTGGCAGATGGGGCGGAGGAGGGCCGGAGTGGCGACGGTGGAATCGCAGATGAGCGGTAGATTATGGTTATGAGCGAGATCCGCGACCGCTTGGATGTCGAAAAATCCCAGTTGTGGGTTGCTGGGCAATTCGCCGTAGAGAAAACGGGTGTTGCGGTCGATCTTGGTTGCCCATTCGTTCAGGTTGGTGGCGTCTTTTACCCATCGGCATTCGATATTGCGCTCCTGCATGAGGCGGACGGTGAACTGCTGAAAGGTGCCGCCGTAGCATTGCGCAGTGGCCACGAAATTGCGCAGTTCGCCGGTATCTTTTACCACTCGGAGAAAGGGCTGCACCGCAGTCATGATGGCAGCCATGCCGGACGAGGTGGAGCAGCATGAAGTCTCGCCGCCATAACCGTAACCCTCGAGGAGGGCCAGGGTCCATTCGTAGTAGTAGGTCGAAGGGTTGGCGATGCGCGAATAACACCAGGTTGGGATCTTGTAGGCAAGGGCTGCGGCCATCTCATCCGAGTCGGTATAGGCCTGGGAGGTGCTCATGAAAATCGGTTCAATAATTGACCCCTGATAGTCTTTCAGGGCATCGGTGACCGAATAGAGGCCGTGTACGGCGATGGTGTCGAATTTCCATTTGCGCACCGTGTCCTCGATGTATTTTTTCCTCTCTGCCAAGTATATATTGTTCTTGTCGATATATTTCTGCATTCCGCGGGTAATGTGCACGTCATTTTTTCCTGACATCATAGCCTCCTTTTCAGCGTTGAACATCGGGGGATTGTCGAGTAAAAGCGCACAAATGTATTTCTGAGATACTTAATGCTAGTGCAAAGGCCATTCCTCGGTCAAGGGAAAAGCATGATGTCCTTTGGCTGTATGAAGGATAGTCAAAGCCAAACAGACATGAAGGGAGTGGTAAAAGCGAAATTTTCTTGTATGAGTTCCGGAAAAAGTTTAGGCTAGGGGCCGTTTGCCGCCTGCTGTCATTGCCAACGTGTTATTAACCTGGATTTCTTTTTCAATGGTTTTTTCCTCCCACATATTTCTCTTCTATTTTCTGCCTCTCAGCCTGCTTGCCTATTATTGCATGCCAAGACGAGGGAAGAACGTCCTCATGACGCTCTTCAGTTACATATTTTATGGTTGGTCCAATCCACTTTTCACCCTGTTGATGTTTTTCTCCACCTTGATCGATTATTGTTGCGGGTTGGTGATCGGTTATGCAGCTCCGGACCAGCAGCGACGGAGGAAGCTCGGGCTGCTGGTCTCGCTGGTCAGCAACCTGTCCCTGCTCGGCTTTTTCAAATATACCGGCTTTGCCATGGAGAGTTACAATCAGCTCTTTACTCTTGTTGGTATTGACGGTTTTGATCCGGTACCGGTGCTCCGCTTTCTCCTGCCGCTTGGTATCAGTTTTTATACCTTTCAGTCGATGAGTTACTCCATTGATGTATATCGGAGGGATGCGGTCTGTATACGCAATTTTATTGATTTTGCCTGCTTTGTTTCGATGTTTCCCCAACTCGTCGCCGGGCCGATCATCCGCTTCCAGGAAGTCGCCGACCAGTTAGCGAGCCGGGTCCATTCCTTTGAAAAATTTGCCAGAGGGGTGGCCTTTTTCAGTCTCGGCATGGCGAAGAAGGTACTGCTTGCCAATTCCTGCGGCAAGATTGCCGATACCGCTTTTGCCGCCTCATCTCTTCACTGGCTTGACAGCTGGTTCGGTATCGTCGCCTATAGCTTTCAGATTTATTTTGATTTTAGCGGCTACTCGGATATGGCCATCGGTCTTGGCTTGATGTTTGGCTTTGTCTTTGCCAAAAACTTCGATTCGCCGTACCGTTCAGCCTCGATCACTGAATTTTGGCAAAGGTGGCATATCTCTCTTTCCACCTGGTTGCGGGAATATCTGTATATTCCGCTTGGAGGAAACCGTAAAGGCGCTGCCCGAACGGCTGTAAACATGGGCATCGTCATGCTGCTTGGCGGGTTATGGCACGGAGCTTCGTGGAATTTCGTGGTCTGGGGCGCAATGCATGGCATCCTCCTGGGAAGTGAGCGTATGCTTGGGAAGAAGCCGTTTTATGCGATGTTGCCGCGCGGCTTGCGAATTGCAGTAACCTTTGTTCTGGTCAATATCGCCTGGGTGTTTTTCCGGGCAACGACCTTTGGCGGGGCCTTTGACTATCTTGGTTCAATGTTTTGTTTGGCAGCAGTGCCCCAGACCTCACTGCTCCTCGACGGCCTTCTGTATACCCCCTACACTCTCCTGTCTATGGCGGTTGCTGCGGTAATCGTCTGGAGGGCGCCGCAAACCTGGGACTGGACGCGGGAGATGGGGCCGGCCAAGGGAGTGGTGGTTGTGGGGGTGTTTATTTGTTCCGTGGCGGTTCTCAGTATGCAGTCCTATAATCCTTTTATCTATTTTAATTTTTAAGCCATGACAGGTAAAAAAGCGAGCAGAGAAGCGATAGCCTGGGTGGAGATCGGCACTACCGCTATCAGTCGGTTCATGGCTGTGGCGCTGTCTGTTTTTTTCCTCGCAGCCGTTTTTCTTATACCCCTAGGCCAGAACATTTTCGACCGGCAACAAGGCACAACTGTACCATTTGTACTGCAAAGCGGTGGGACGAGCACTCCGGATGAGTCCTTTTTCGCCATGATCAACAGGCGAAATAAAACCATTCTGGAGAGTATCAACCATTTGGAAACCACCCTTGAGGAGGGGAGCCTTCTGCGCAAGGTCTTTCTACCGCCCATGCAGTACGTTTTCCTGCGTTTTTTCGGCAAGGGCAATGAAAAGGCGATTCCAGGTCGCGATGGTTGGTTGCACTTTGCCCCAGCCCTTGACTATCTCACCGGCCCGCCGTTCCTGCGTCCAGAACAGCTGAGGATACGAGCGGAAGCGCATAAACTCTGGGAAAAGCCCATTCAGTCGGATCCACTTTCGGCAATCATTGATTTCAAAAACCAGTTGGCGGTGAGGGGGATCTCCCTCCTCGTTGTACCTGTGCCGGTCAAGGCGGCCATTCAGCCGGACAAGATTTCCGCCCGGAGGGTTTCCCGGCCTCTTGCCAACCATTCCTGGCAGCCATTTGTTCGGGCCTTGCGTGAAAACGGCGTGCAGCTTTTTGATGTCCGGCCGGTGCTGACAGCCTATGCCGAAAAACACCGCGATGCCTATCTTCCAACCGATACCCATTGGCTGCCTGGCGCGATGCAGGCTGTCGCCGGAGAGCTCGCCCAACATATCACCAGAGAATTTCCGAAAATATCTGGTGCGGCAGGTTTGAAGGCGCAGGCGCAAGAGGTGTTTGGGTTGGGCGATATTGCCCGGATGTTGACCCTCCCCGAGAAGGCGCAGCTTTTTGCCGGGAAGGAGGTGCAGGTCCGCCAGATACTCACCGTTCAGAACGAGTTCTGGCAGCCGGACAAGAATGCCGAGATACTGCTGCTCGGCGATTCTTTTACCAACATCTATTCGACCGAAGGCCTTGGGTGGGGAGTGGGCGCCGGTTTAGCCGAACAGCTCAGCCATTTTCTGCAAGCACCTCTTGATCTTCTTGCCAGAAACGACAGCGGTGCCTATGTTACAAGAGAAATGCTTGCCGGGGACTTGGCCCGTGGCCGTGACCGACTGGCGGGAAAAAGGTTGGTGATCTGGCAGTTTGCTGAGAGGGAACTGGCGTTTGGTGACTGGCGGCCGGTTGCCCTGCAACTGGGTTCACCAAAAGAAACCGGCTTTTATGTCGCACCATCCGGCCTTACCACCCGGATCACTGGCGTGGTTGGAGCTATCTCGCGATCGGCAAGACCAGGTTCTGTGCCTTACCGGGACAATATTCTCACCATACACCTGGTCGATCTTCAAGGTCTCGACCGGCAGGTGCAAGCGGATCAGGCCTTGGTTTACTCCTGGGGGATGCGCGACAACCAACTCACCAGGCTTGCTACTCTTCGGCCGGGTGACAACGTTTCTCTCAGCCTCACTCCCTGGGAAGCGGTGGAAGGCGAGTTCGGCAGCTACCGTCGTACTCCACTTGACGATCAAATGATGGAATTGGAAATACCAAATTGGGGATTGCTTACCGATGATAAAACGCATTAGCATTATGGTTTTGCTGGCGGTTGCTTTGGCGACTGTTACTTTTGCTGGAAAACCCGGATTTCGGGATATCTGTCGCGAGCTTGTTGAGAAAGCAGGAACAGGCAGTGTGATCAGCGGGGTTGATGGCTGGCTGTTTTTGAAGGAGGAGCTGCAACATATTAGTGCCGGTCGGTTCTGGGGTGATGCCGCTGCGACCGCCTCAGGAGTAAAAGATAAAAGTGTCGCCGATCCACTGCCCGCCATAGAAGAGTACAGCAAACTTCTGGCCGAGCGGGGGATAAGCCTGTATCTCATGCCGGTGCCGCCAAAGGCCCTGATTTATCCCGACAGGCTAATTTCAACCATCGATCCAAAGGCGGCGACCGAGGAGCTTGAGCTGTACCGTGAGTTTTATAAGCAGATGGCGGATCGTGGGGTGAAGACCATCGACTTGTTGCCGAAGCTTCTTGCAAACCGGGATAAGGCAGCACTGTATTGCCGCACCGACACCCATTATTCGGGTGCCGGCCTGGCTCTTTTTGCAGGGGCTGCAGCGGAAGTACTCAAAAAGGAGGGCTGGTATGCGGCGCTTGAGAAAAAAACCTACGCTAAATCGAAGTTGTTGGTGACTATTCGCGGTGATCTCAACCAGATGGCTGGAGGAACAGGGCCTGACGAGGAACTGGAACTGGCGGTGGTGACCGGCAAGGATGACGGCAAGCAGGTGGAAAGCGATATTAAAAGTCCGGTTATTCTCCTTGGCGACAGCCACACCCTGGTGTTTCAGGCGGGTGGTGACCTGTATGCCAAGGGTGCCGGACTTTTTGACCACCTCTCAGCCGAGCTCGGTTTTGCCGTCGATCTGCTTGGGGTTCGTGGTTCCGGGGTGACTCCGGCGCGAATTAAACTCTTTCAGCGGGCTAAACAGGATGCCGGGTATCTGGACGGCAAAAAGGCCCTGGTCTGGTGTTTTGCCGCACGGGAGTTCACCGGCACCGGCGGCTGGAAAAAGATCCCGGTTGCACCTTAAGCCGTCATTCAAAATTAAATCATACAATTCAATATTCTCCACGGCATAAGGGGCCGTAAAGAAATTGATAAAAAGTATGAGTTATTTCTTAACGGCCCCTAAGCACCGAGCGACCGGCGCTCCAAGTCAAGGAGTTGTTGCTTCACCGCCAGGCCACCGCCGAAGCCGGTAAGGGTGCCATCCTTGCCGATGATGCGGTGGCAGGGGATGATGATCGGGATCGGATTCTTGCTGTTGGCCATGCCCACCGCCCTACAGGCCTTCGGGTTACCTATTCGCTCAGCGATCGCACCGTAACTGGCGGTCTCGCCGTAGGGGATT
>JAHJLI010000173.1 GCA_018821785.1 Pseudomonadota bacterium | reverse complement strand
GATGGTAACCAGGGCGAGAGTGTCGATTCTTTCCCTGGTCAGTCCTCCATCAGATTACATTTGTTAAAAGCAGAACGGCAGTAGTCAGGGCCAGAGCAACCCTATAGTAACCGAAGATGGCCAGGCCGTGACGGTTTAGATAGGTAACCATCCATTTCACAGAAAAAACGGCCGCGATAAAGGCAAAAATCAACCCAATGGCCAAGGACTGAGGATCGAAAGTTTGCAGCATGACTTGGCCATGTTTGAGGCCGTCATAGGCAGTTGCCGCTCCCAGAGTTACTACTCCGAGGAGAAAGCTGTATTCGACAGCAGCGGGCAGGCTTAATCCCACCAGCATCCCACCAACAATGGTCACCAGGCTTCGACTGACCCCGGGCCACATGGCAATGCATTGGGCGAAACCAATGATAAGTGCCATTTTCCAATGAAGGTTATCAAGTGCATCTGCAGATGGTGATACGTGGTTGGTCTTCAGCCTGTGAAAGCTGACCGCGAGGATCGCAAGACCTCCTGCCAGCCAGGCGAACACCACTGGCCAGGGGCCGAAGAGGTATGCCTTGATGATATTATTGAAGAGAAGGCCGATGACCGCTGCCGGCAGAAAACCCACAAACACATTGATGAATAACCGGAGGCCGAGTGGATTGCGGCCAAGCAGGCCTTGCAGCATCTGCAGGACCCGACTGAAATAGAGACCGAGTACGGCAATGATCGCTCCTGCCTGGATACAGATCGTATACGCGTCGGCGGCCTCCTTGTCGAGCTCTTGCTCGTGAACCGAAAGTGCTGAATTCTCGCCGATACCCATAATCCGTTCAGCCAGAAGTAGATGACCTGTTGAGCTGACCGGCAGGTATTCGGTCAACCCCTCCACTATCCCGAGAACTACCGCCTGCCCATTGGACATTTTTTGATTGGCGGGAATGTTGCCTTCACTGAGTGCTGCCTGTGCTGTAAAGACGGTGAGAAGAACGGCCAGAAGCAACGCAATAATCGTATTTTTTTTAGTAATCATTTGTTTTTTATGACAGGTTTTCAGGAGTAAGGAGGATGACCACATGACGTACCTCCCATTAAAACTTATCTGTGAATACATCAACTGATTACATGCTTCAAGCTAATTCTGATGCATGCAATCAGTCAGGCTTGCTTTGTATTGTCTGCCAATCTGCTACCCTCCCGGTTATAAGCGTTGTGAAGTTTCTCTTTAAAAAAATTTGGCATTACTATAAATTGAAGAGAAAACCAGCATATTCTATCAACAATGATTACAATCGTTCAAATTTAGGCCTGGAGGCACACTGGGCAGGTATTGATTTGAATGTATATAGAAGCCTTACAGTATTTCCTTCTCGCAGAGGATGGGATATTTTATTGGGAAAAAAGTGATTCCGCTAATAAAGAGTTCATGAAAATTACAATTCGAAAAATTTGTTCTATCGGTATCCTGGCTCTGTTGTTCCTGGATCCAGGTAGAGTGTGGACTGAAGAGGGTTCTGCTCCCTCGGAAGAGCCGACTCTCGTCAAGGCTGTGATGTGTGAATCCATTCAAAAATTCGCGCCGGTCAATGAGGCTGTCGTTTTCTCTATCGACCTGGGTCGGGTATTCTGCTTCACGGCTTTTGACCCGGTGCCGAAACAAACAGTTGTTTATCACAAATGGTATCACAGAGGGAGTCGGGTTACTGTAAAACAATTTACAATCAACCCACCCCGCTGGTCTTCATTTTCCAGTATGCAGCTCAGGGATGCAGATAAAGGACCCTGGCAGGTTGACGTGGTTGATAACAACGACAAGGTTATTCGTACTTTGCGATTCAGTATAACGGATTGATTCTATGGACCTATTGGTACAATCTTTGGTTGGCCTGCGCTGGCAGGACATTTTAGATATTCTCCTCAACAGTTACATTATGTTCAGGCTATACGTTCTCTTCAGGGGAACTGATGTCATCAGAATGTTCATGGCAATCGCCATGCTCTGGATTCTTGAGCGAGTGGCTATAAACATTGGACTGATTGTCACCAGTTGGGCTATCCAGGGTATTATTGCTGCAGCTGCTTTGATTGTCATAATTGTATTTCGTAATCAGATTGCCAGCGTTTTTCAGGCAAGAAGTTATAAATCCTTTTTTTGGGGTGTTCCCCAACGTCAGATTCAAACACCGATAGAAATTATCGCAGAAAGCGTCTACGAATTGGCTCGCCTGAAACTTGGTGCGCTGATAGTTTTACCTCTAAAAAAAGGCATCGAAGAAGTGGTTCACGGTGGTGTTCTCTGGCAGGGCACACTTTCAAAGGAAATGTTGTTGAG
>JAHJLI010000172.1 GCA_018821785.1 Pseudomonadota bacterium | reverse complement strand
TTGCTGGGGCAACCCTGTATGTAACACTCGAACCTTGCAATCACACAGGTAAAACCCCTCCATGCACTCATGCAATAATCGAAAGTGGAGTTTCAAGGGTCGTTATCGGAATGAAAGATCCAAACCCGCTTGTTAATGGAACTGGAATAGCTTTTCTAAAAAGCTATGGAGTAAATGTGGCTTGTGGTGTCCTCGAACGAGAGTGTGAGGAAATCAATGTTTCGTTTATCAAGCATATCGCTACTGGTCTTCCTTGGGTGATTATGAAGGGAGGAGTTAGTCTCGATGGCCGATTGAATTATCAGAAAGGGGAAAGTGGCTGGATTACAGGACAAGAATCTGTGCTAGAAGCCCACAAACTCAGGGATAGGGTTGATGCCATTCTTGTTGGAAGTCAAACTATTGCTATTGATAACCCATCACTTACTACGAGACTTCCCCAAGGACGGACAAAAGATCCGGTGCGGATTATCGTGGATAGCCAACTATCCACGCCGCTCAGTGCGAATGTGTATCATCTGGATTCACTGGCACCCACATGGGTATTTCATTCCGAAGAGGTTTCCTCATCGAAAATTAGAGATTTTCAGGCTCAGGGAATTCGACTATTTCCTACGCCAGGGGAAAGTGGCGGTTTGAACCTTCTCGAAATTCTTAAAACTCTGGGAAGAGAGGGACTTTGTTCGGTTATGGTCGAAGGAGGAGCAAAAATGCATGGCGCATTATTAAATGCGCATCTATTTGATTATGCCCATCTATTTTATGCACCTCTTTTTGCGGGCGCTCAAGGGGTCTGTTTGACTGAAGGATTTTACGTACAGGATCGGCATAATGCTCCGAAATTGGTTTCTGTTCACTATAAAAGGTTCGGTGACAATATGTTGATTTCTGGGCGCATAATATACTCTAACTAGCTATTAATCAAAAGTAAATTGCTTATTTTTGGTACAATTCTTGCGCAGTCTGTAAAATTTTCGAATGTGATAGAAAGGGTAATATCATCTTTTTCAAATGACGGGCTATGAGAAATTGCGCATTGTGAGGGCAATTGCAATTCTTGAACCCGTCGAGCAAAATCCTTATCAGCCTTGGAAGACATTGGACAAAATTGGTGCTGAAGATACTTGTTAAGGTGTTGAATTTTTTGAGGGACATTTATCACAGGGTGTTCGAGGATTTCATCTATTGCTGGGGTTTTAAGGTATGCAGAGATGGTAGAGTCCTGCCGAAAGGCGAGATCGCGAATGAGGGTGAAAAATCTTTTTTGTTTGCTATCCCCCATTCCAAGAGCTCTAAAAAGCTGAACCAAGGCAATACGGTCAGGATTTTCAGCCAACCTTAATAGTTCTGCAACCATTTTTTCCTGAAGTCGGCCGGCGTGGATTTCGGATATTATTATGTGATCTTGTTGCAGAATGTTTTTGAGTTCGATTATGGTTGAGCTATTTTTTTTCAGCTGCAATCTTTCCAAATAGATTGAGACGATATCTTCATGGCTGAGAAAGTGGGTGCAAATATCGACAAATCTCGCTTTTTCAGCCAGAGATAAGGGGTGGGAAAGACTTTGATCGGTGAGTATTGTGTCGAGTAGCGTCTTGGGTTTAGTGTCTTTCGAATAAATCAGACAATCAACATTTTCTACTTGCGCATTTGATAAGGCAAATTGCAATCGTTTAAAACCGCAAAGAATATCAAAACATCCATTTTCTTTAGCCAGAAGAATAGGCTTATGAAGTATTCCTATTTGAGAAAAAGATTGAAGTAAGTCGTCAGAAATAAATGGCGATTCCCAAGGATGGAGGCTCCAATCTCTGCTATATGATATTGTACAGAGTGGGATTGAACGGCACGGCAGACTTGTTGCAAACACACTCAATCACTTAATGGACAAGTTTTAACTGATGATGACGAACGCTACAGCGTAAAAGATTCCCTGAGCATACCAGTGATACACTCAGGGGGGGCAGAATTTCAATACAGACTTAAATGACTGCTGTAAGGCTAGAAAGCGTTTATCTTTTCTCGCAAAATCCCTGATGGCTTAAAGGTTACAACACGCCTGGCATCCAAGGTGAGTTCGTCGCCTGTCTGGGGATTTCGTCCTCTTCTGGCATTTTTCTTTTTCACATTAAATTTCCCAAATCCGCTCAAGAGAAGATCTGAGCCCTGTATCAAGGAGTCTTTTGAGATTCGCAAAAACGCTTCAACTGAATCAGTTGCCTGGGCCTTTGTCAACCCTTCATGATTCTTATATACTTGTTGGACCAAATCAGCTTTGGTAAGTGTCATAGTTCCTCCTGGTTTTGCAGTAATATTTAAGTGCCGTTGCTTAATGATATGCTTGCAGAACAAAAAGTCAAACTTTCATAAAGAGAAAGAAGTGTATCGGTATAACTTTTTAGATAACAGAAGCAATTTTGAAAATTGGTAAATACATTGCGACAACCAGACCACCGATCATGCCACCGAGAAATACCATCATAAAAGGTTCAATCATAGCCGTCAGATTATCCACAGCTTGGTCAACTTCTTCATCATAGAAATCGGCGATTTTTTCCAGCATAGTGTCTAGGGCCCCAACAGATTCTCCTACATTGATCATTTGAATTACCATGTTAGGGAATACACCACTTTCTTCTAATGGATCTGCAAGGGGGCGTCCTTCTGCAATGGAATCTCCCACCCTAAATACTGCATTCTCGATTATTTTATTTCCAGCAGTTTTACCAACAACTTGCAATGCTTCAAGAATAGGAACACCAGCTTGTAGCATGGTGCTTAGGGTTCTGGTAAATTTGGCAACAGCTACTTTGCGTAATAACATTCCGACAACAGGTGCATGTAATAATCCTTTGTCTACAGCCAGCCTGCCTTTCTCTGTCGCGTAGAACTTTTTAAATAGAAAAATTATTAAAAAGATTCCAATTATAATAAAAATAAGATTACTTTTAAAAAAATCGCTCATGTTTACAACAATTTGCGTTGGTAATGGTAATGATGAGCCAAAATCCTTGAACA
>JAHJLI010000171.1 GCA_018821785.1 Pseudomonadota bacterium | reverse complement strand
CCGGTGGGCCTCCGCAAAATGGTCAACTGATGCAAAATAATGCGAATGTAGTGCCACTGGAAATATTTAGTGTTTCTATCTAGCTGTATTATATATATATTATATTTGAAGTGTTAAACATGGGTTAACAAAGAATAAACGTCCATTCAACTTTTTGTTTTTTCTTTAGATAATTGTGAAAATGCTAAAAACCGACTTGAAAATCTATCCCTTCATACGGCACTCTTCCATGACTATCCTGGAAGGGGGGTACACATGTATGCAGGAAAATTGATTTTCTCACAGATTATTGACTTCATGCCACTACAAACCTTTCGTCTCTGTGTGGGAAAGTATCCCGGCAATTTCAAAGTTTGAAAATTCTCTTGTCTCGATCAATTCTTTTGCATGGCGTTCGCACAGATCACTTATCGAGAAAGTCTTCGAGACATCGAAGTCTTTCTTCATTCACAGAACATCAAGCTTCAGGGAACATTTGTCGTTCAACCCAGGCAGATTCAAACGAAAATCTTGCCTGACGGCGCTTGTCGATTTCCAGATCCAAGAGCCGGTCGATGGTCTGCAGGATCGAGAGGTTTTTCTGGGTAGCCTGGGCAAGTGCTGTTTCAATGTTTTCGGCACTGTGTTTGAGACGAAGTTCCCAGAACTTTCGTTGTATTGCCACAACCATTGGAGTTACTTCTTTTGAGAGCGATGGCGTCGTATTCGGCCAAAGAAGGAGTTATAAACCTGATTTCATTGAGTTCCTCCTTTTTGAGCCTTACCGGAAGATGGTCGGTGATCTGGGTCATCTCCAGATAGAGGATATTGCGGACATAGTTGGCACCTGGAACATATTTTGTCGTAGGTATAAAAAGACAGTCCCTGATTATCGGCGACCAGAATATGGAAAAAAATAGAGCAGCAATTCATGGTGCTCGATAGTAGCAATACTGCCACTGATCGTTCTGGCTCGCTCGGAAACAAGTGCTTTTCTCGTAGGACACACCTCGTTTTTTACCTAGGATATCGTGTTCTGCGTCCCGAGGCTATCGAGTCCATCTTTGCAAGACCGCTATCCGTCGTTTATGACTTTTTTCTGTCTCTTTCCTGTTGCAATTACCGGTTTGTGCTCAAGATATTCCAGTTTTATTCTGCGATACTGCCGCCAATATGTGCGATTTTCTTTCTGCCATATCTTTTGGCTCTCTCTTTTTTTGGACCCATAATCCCAATCCGTCTGCTGTTTTTAACACTGCCATGCATTCTTTATTGCCTGTTGACAGGCCTTGGTCCCCCAGTATCGCTGATTTTTCACTCTTGAGTTTCTCCGCAGAATCCATCTGCAACAGGCGCTCCGAAATGTGACCTGTTCCACCCTCACCTCAAATGTTTGAGAGCTCTGTTTATCGGAAAAACTAGAATAAAAAGAAACTAAACAGAAAAAATAAAAGAAATTCCACCTGATATTCATCATGGTCTCAAGAACATTGGAAGCAAATGCGAAAGTGCGCTGCAAATGGCTGGACTTGACCCGATGATTTTGTCCAGATTTATGGCCTTGATTTTTACTGGGAAGTAGAGTGGTTGTTACAGCAGGTGGAACTATTTTTCAAATGGATCAAGAAAAATCTATGAATCAAAAGCTTTTTCGGTACATCAGAAAACGCTGTGAAAACCGAAATCTTGATAGCAATCTCTCTGTATGTTCTCGTGGCCATCATGAAAAAACAACTCCATCTCAAAGAGATCCTCTACATAATTTTATAGGTGCTGAATGTTTCAGTTTTTGAAAAAGTGCTGATTTATCTATTAATTACAGAACATGACTACAAAAACGAACCAGTTTTTACATGTAACTGTTTAATATCACTCAATTAAAACCCAAACACTCGTGATCACAAGTAACAATAGGATTCCTATGCATCCTGAATTCCCGTGTCATTTTGACAAAGCAGCCGTGATTTTTGACCGAACAGCAACGTCATATTGATCTAGACCAGTTGCCATCATTTTGGTTTTTCCCGTAAGGACCTACCTAAGTGTTTTGAATAGCTAAAAACCGATGTGGTGACATAGGCCAGATACTTCATGTCCACCTGTCATTTTCCTTGAAGTCTAAAAAAGCGCTGCCTAGCCTCCTCATCATGGAAAGAAGAGTTCACTGCTTCTTTCGGATGAAATGTCTCTGCCATATTGATGTCGCTGGACTACCGACCAGCGAAGGAAACGGCTGAGAGGGTTTTTGTCTTCCTGGATCAGATAATAAGCAATGGAAAGGATCCACATATAACTGTCGTGAAAACATGTTGATAGATCTTCCGTAATGCCGGTAGTTTCTCCCAAGTGATCGAATAGTAAGTGGCTCTATAGAAAAATTACTAGCCTTCCATATGATCGACACTGGTCTCGGATTGGCTAGATTTCAATATATTTACGGATATTTCTTTAAAGTGAGTACTATTTCACGTTTTTTTGATCCCCGCGCCCGACACATTTTATTTTTGCCCCGGAAAACTATTTATCTTTATCACAGTACGAGGTCGATTCGCACGCATAGATGCAAATCTTTTTGTTGGTCTGAAACACGATAGCAGCCATATGTATAATTCCTCCAATTTTCATTACTATACCGTATGTTATAATGAGGCAAATTTCAGTGTAAAACGTCTCGCGAAATTTCGCTTTTGTTGGTATTTCCCGCACACACCAGTTATCGTGTTCGACTTAGTGACTTGCATTTCCCTCTATGACGTGCAAAGTCATGGTGCAGAAGACCACCGACCTAACTAGGTCCATATATTGCCAATAAGATTGTTCCTCAGTGTTCCGCGACGACGGCCAGCGGACCTTTTCCCTTGGGCCATGTATTAAATGCAGGTTCTAAAACAATTCATTGCCAGTTGGCCTCATGCTCGTTTTTTTACCAGCCAAGCCATATTTCATATGAATCATGCTGTGCAAGAGGTCAGTTTTGATTTTTTTGCCTTCGATACCTTTCTATTTCGCTCCAAAAATTAACTCTTGATCGCGGAAGTTCATCACCTGTCTGCCAATCGCCTCGCATCGGATCCCACACCTCAGATTTAACTTGCATGGCCCAAAGAGGAGTTGTAACTGTGTCCTTCATCACAATGCTACCGACACGTTACTACAGCAATAATGACGAGCATTGACATTCTCAGTTGAGACTTAAACGCTATTGTGAAATCTACTTGAGTTGCTTGATTTTTAATAGCCTTCCATCAACCACTGCATGTTGTCCAAACGGGTCAAAGAATCTGTCTGTATAGTTCATGGTATTACCCACCCCCCCGCCTACATATACCACAACCACCAAGATGTTCTAAATTTCCGTAGGAACTTAAAAAAATAATTCAAACAAGGCCCACCAAACACTTCTAAGCAAAAAACCATCAAACAGATCAACAATTACTTTAACGAAATCTTTTCCGTCTCCAAAATCATCTATACCACAATCGGAACAGTAGTTGTCTCCACCTAGCAAACCAACAATCTATAGAATATATTTTTCACAGAATCACTGTTGGGTATAGTCGATATGCAGGAATCCACTCGATACTTCGGGCCTTAGAGGCAATCCTTGCAGATCCTCCATTTACCAAAAAACTTGATATTCTACACAATAAGATCAACCTTACTGTAAGGAAAAAACAAAGAGCTTTTGCTTTAATTACCAACCCTACCAACAACCAACAACGTCATCAACCATCTTTCTGGGATTTTTTCACCCTATAATTTCGTTTCAAATTTATTATTAACGAATTTCAAAATTACTTGTCCCATTTATCGGGGGCAGTTTTTAAGAATATAGATAATCTCTATGATAACCCAGTTTTCGCAATACACCAATCCCAGTCCACGGGGTTTTATAGACCTCTCCCTGATCTACCAACGGTAACCCAAAAAGCTACAATTCGTGCGTATGTAATAAAATAAGATGCTTAATAAAATTTTAAAATCTAAATAGCTTTTTTTAACAACTGGTGGTTTGGATCTACTCTCTAAATCGTTTCCTGCGAGTCAAGAATATAATGCAACCCCACAGACTCCTTTCTATTCAGCGCTGCTTCAATAATCAATGATGCAACTAATGAAATATTTCTAAGTTCGAGCATGTTTGTCGTGATGTTATACTTTTGAAGTATATCGTCAATCTCTTGTCGAACATCAGCTATCCTCTGTTTTGCCACCATGAGACGTGAGGTTTTCCTTACAATGCCAACATAATTCCACATTGTTCTTCTAATAACATCCCAATTATGGTTAATAAGTATCTCCTCATCAATGTCTTCCTTCTTTACTACAGTATCCAATATTGATCTTAATTTGCCACCTGCTCTCCAATTTTGGTTCTTACTGCAATATTGAAAAGCGTTTTCTGCATAAACAATTGCCTCAAGCAGAGAATTACTCGCCAACCTATTTCCACCATGTAATCCCGTACACGCAGTTTCCCCTAACGCAAACAAGTTCTCCACTGTTGTCCTACCACACATATCGGTCCTCACACCTCCACACAAATAGTGAGCTGCTGGTACAACCGGAATAGGATCCTTTGTAATGTCTATCCCAAACGATAAACACTTTGTAAAGATATTAGGAAACCTTTCCCTTATATAAAAACTATCCTTATGACTAATATCAAGATACACACAATCTGCACCGGAAGTTTTCATTTCCTTATCAATTGCCCTTGCCACCTTATCCCTGGTTGCCAACTCCATCCTATTGGGTTCATACTTGACCATAAACCTTTCTTTCGCCTCATTCACAAGAATCGCCCCCTCCCCTCTAACTGCCTCAGAAATGAGAAAATTTTTAGCCTTAGGATGATACAAACACGTTGGATGAAACTGAACAAACTCCATATCTGAAATTTCAGCCCCAACTCGATGAGCTACCGCAATACCATCACCTGTTGCTATATCAGGGTTACTAGTATAAAGGTAAACCTTTCCAACCCCTCCGGTACACAACACAGTATTCTTGGCATAAATATCCCTAAGCTCTCC
Source organism: Pseudomonadota bacterium (assembly GCA_018821785.1). Classification (GTDB taxonomy): domain Bacteria; phylum Desulfobacterota; class Desulfobulbia; order Desulfobulbales; family Desulfocapsaceae; genus Desulforhopalus_A. The sequence goes on along the minus strand of JAHJLI010000171.1, from coordinate 12,847 downwards.
ATTTTCACCAACAACCGACGCACCAACACACTTCCTCCCTCGCCCACCTTCTGACATTATTAAATCTGCGCACATATGGTTCTCAAAAACCTTCACCCCTCGACAACTACCAACGCTCTCAACGAGTGCCCTTTCTATCTCCCTGCCAGTCAAATCTAAAGAATGCGCAACCCTCCTCCGTGAGTGTCCACCCTCCTTACCCAAATCCAAACTCCCATCTTTGCGACGCACAAAATCAACACCCAACCGTATCAACTCACCAATTCTTTCAGGTCCACCCCCAACCACCATCCTTACAACCTCTTCATCACAAAGCCCAGAACCCGCCTCTAATGTGTCCCTAACATGCTCCTCAAAACTATCAGATCCATCCAAAACTGCCGCTATACCTCCTTGTGCAAGGTTTGTCGCACTATCCACCTCTTCTTTCTTTGTCACAACACAAACACTCCCCAAACCAGCCACCTTCAAAGAAAACGACAACCCAGCTATACCACTTCCAATTACAAGAAAATCCACATCCATCTCTCCACCTCCAAAAAACACAATGTTTCACGTGAAACATAAATAAAAAGCGATCAACCGATAATTGTCCCAAGAAATACAAACAAAATAGGTGTAGTTGTTGAAATAGTGAGAAATAACAGAAGATAATTTTAAAAAAAAAGAGTAAATAGACATTAAATAACAATTCACAGGGAGTCCATATGTCTAAAAAAGGTAAAATAGTTGCAATTGCAAACCAAAAAGGTGGGGTTGGTAAAACAACCTCAGCCATAAACCTCTCGGCCGCTCTTTCTTTTCATAAAAAACGCACCCTTCTTGTTGATTCAGACCCACAAGGTAACGCTTCAAGCGGAATTGGTATTAAAAACAAAAAGCTTGGTTTACATCTCTACCATGCTTTTTCAAGTAACTGCAAAGCAAATGATATTATTATTCATACAGCTGTTGATAATCTCGATGTGATTCCATCAAATATTGACTTGGTTGCAGTTGAAATTGAAATGATAAATTTTGAAAAAAGAGAGTCTCGTCTCAAAAATTTCCTTGATCCACTTGTGACCCAATATGATTACATAATTATTGATTGTCCACCCTCTCTTGGGTTTCTGACACTCAATGCTCTCACCGCGGCCAATTCGGTTCTAATTCCTATGCAATGTGAGTATTTTGCAATGGAAGGTCTCGCTCAACTTGTCAAAACAATTAGATCTGTTAAAAAACAGTTTAACCCAACCCTGTTTGTTGAAGGTCTTGTTTTGACGATGTTTGATAAGCGAAACAAATTGACGTATCAAGTTGCACACGAAATTAAAAATCATTTTAACACACAATTATTCGAGACTGTGATTCCGAGGAATGTGCGATTAAGTGAGAGTCCAAGTCACGGGCAGTCGATATTTGATTACGACAACCAATCTTCTGGTGCTGCAGCTTATCTGAATCTAGCAAAAGAGTTTCTTAAAAAACAAGGGTGAAATAATGTCTAAAAAAATGGGGCTAGGTCAAGGAGTTGGGCTTTTATTTGGTGAGGAAAAAGAGAAGTACCTAAATTGTGATATTACAAAAATATTGCCAAACAAACACCAACCACGTACACAATTTAACCAGCAAGAACTCGAGGAGCTCGCCCAGTCGATCAGGGAAAAGGGGGTAATACAACCACTTATAGTAACATTAAACACTGTAAACAACAGTTATGAGCTCATTGCAGGGGAGAGACGACTTCGTGCTTCAAAACTTGTTGGTTTGAGCCATGTTCCGGTGGTTGTTATAGATGTTGATGATGAAAACTCACTACTTGAACTAGCACTTATTGAGAATATTCAAAGAACCGATTTAAACCCCATTGAAGAGGCTGATGCTTATAGGAAACTGATAGAGAAATTCGGATACACTCAAGAAGAAACCGCCAAAAGAGTTGGAAAACAACGGTCAACAATAACTAACATGTTGCGATTATTGAAACTTCCTGAATCTATTCAAAAAGATATCGCAACAGGTGTTTTGAGCGAAGGGCACGGCAGAATTCTTGTTCGCCTCATTGAAGAACCAATTAAAATGCTTGAGGCAAGAGATTCAATAATAAAAAATGGTCTCTCCGTAAGACAAACAGAGAAAATAATAAAGAAAATTTCTAACACTAAACCTTTAATAAAAAACAATTTAAACCCATCAGCAGATGAGCTGTCACAGTCTTACGTTAAGACCCTCGCGACCCAACTTACCAACCACCTCAACTCAAAAGTAACTCTCCATCAAAATGGGACCAGAGGGAGAATTGAAATTGAGTATTATTCTGTTGATGACCTTGAACGTGTATTTGGTATTCTTTTAGGCTAAAAACAAATTAACGTTAGCTACATAAAAGTAAAGGACTGTGATTATGAATTTTAGTGTCAATATTTTCCATCAAAGGGCTCTGTCTGTTTTTTTCTTTTTTTCGTTCTTGTTAAACGTTTTACCAAATTACGGGTTGAGTGAAACAATGAATGTTCAAGGGGATAAGGTTAATTTGCGTACCAGTCCAGACCAAAAATCCACAACTTCATGGGAGTATGGCAATGGTTTCCCTGTCGAAGTTCTGAAGAAAAAAGGAGATTGGGTAATGGTGAAGGACTTTGAAAATGATTCTGGTTGGATTCACAGGTCACTCTTGCAAAAAAGCCGACAAGTTATTGTTAAGGCAAACAAAGACAATGGTAAAACCATTAATGTTCGTAGTGGTCCAGGCACCGACAACCCGATTGTAGGTAACGCATACTATGGTGTTGTTTTCACACCGCTCGAGAAGAAAGGGACATGGGTCCACGTTCGCCACGATTCAGGATTGACTGGATGGGTGAAAAGTGATTTTCTTTGGGGGTATTGAAGGAAAACAGTTCTGAAAGATAAGAGCCCGCTTCCTCTTTTTGGAAGTAAGCTCTTATCAATAATCTGGCGGAGAGGGAGGGATTCGAACCCTCGGTGGAGTTTTACCCCCACACTCGCTTAGCAGGCGAGCACCATCGGCCTCTCGGTCACCTCTCCATAATATTTATAATTTTTTGGCGGAGGAAGTAGGATTCGAACCCACGGTACTTTCGTACAACGGTTTTCAAGACCGCCGCCTTAAACCACTCGGCCATTCCTCCGTGGTGCACTTTGTACCATTTGAGAGTATTTCTGTCAACTACATGCTCTAGAAAAACAACCTCTAGTTAAATATTTACACATTTTTGTAATAATTATTCGAATTGGTGTAGAGTTTTTGTTATAGTCGTTTAATTTAAAATTTCCAACCTATCCTCTAATCTTCCATCGCGTAATCTATGTCAGGGAAAACCGATATTACTAAACAGCTAGAAGATTTGACTGTTCTTTATGAGATAACCAAACAACTTGCCTCATCGCTTGAAGTTCGTGATTGCCTAGAAAAAGCCATGCAGGTTCTTGCTGACATGAAGGATATGGCCAACGGAACTGTAACTATTGTCAACCCACTCACGGGTAAACTTCAGATTGAAGTAGCTCAAGGAATAACTTCAGAAGGAAAAAAGAGGGGGAAATATCAAATAGGGGAGGGGATTACGGGAAGAGTTGTTTCAACAGGTGAACCGATAATTGTCCCGCAAATATCTGAGGAACCGCTATTCCTTAATAGAACAAAGTCTCGTGGAAATCCAAGTGACAAAAAAAAATCATTTCTTTGTGTTCCTATAAAAGATGGTAAAAACATCATAGGTGCTCTTAGTATTGATAGGTTCTATAAAGACGGAATTGGGGAACAGGCAAACAATGATCTTAGATATCTAACTGTACTATCAAGCTTAATTGCTCAAACAGTTATTCGAATTCAAAAAGTTAATAGAGAAACAGAGGAACTCCAAATTGAAAACTTGAAACTAAAGAGGGAGTTGTCGGACAAAAACAAAATCGATGATATAGTTGGCAACTCAAGCAGAATGCAGGATGTTTATGAGATGATTCACCGGGTTGTTGACTCAAACGCCACTGTTCTGTTGCGAGGAGAATCAGGAACAGGCAAAACATTGGTTGCAAAGGCTTTACACTACAATGGAAAACGTAAGGCAAAACCTTTCGTTGTTGTAAACTGCTCAGCTTTGCCGGAAACACTCCTTGAAAGTGAGCTTTTTGGCCACGAGAAAGGAGCATTCACAGGAGCCAATGAGAGGAAAATTGGGCGTTTTGAGCAAGCGGAAGGAGGTACTCTGTTTTTAGATGAAATTGGAGAAATCAGCAACTCTGTGCAGGTTAAGCTGCTGAATGTGGTGCAGGAAAGGACGTTTCAACGGTTGGGATCTACCCAGCAAATAAGCTCCGATGTTCGATTGGTTGCTGCAACGAATCGCGATCTAGAAAAAGCAGTCGCTGATAAGGTTTTTCGTGAAGATCTTTACTATCGTTTAAATGTATTTCCTATCTATATGCCCCCACTTCGAGAGCGAAGGACTGATATTCTTCTCATTGCTGAATTTTTTCTAGGAAAATATTCTAAAGAAAACGGCAAACAAATCAGGAGAATATCAACCTCAGCCATAGACATGCTCATTCAGTATCATTGGCCAGGAAATGTTCGTGAGCTACAAAATTGCATCGAGAGAGCTGTTATTATTTGTGATAGTGACACAATAAAAGGCGTTCATCTTCCCCCAACACTACAGACTGCTGAGGTTTCCTCAAAAGGACAAAATCCTTATTCACTAGCAGTGGCCGTTGCTAATTTTGAGAAAGAAATTCTCATAGAAGGTTTAAAAAGAAACAATGGAAATCAGACAAAAACAGCAAAAGATCTCGACACGAGTTTACGTATAATCAATTATAAAATTCATCAACACTCTATTTCCAAAATTTTATAAAATTTGATTTTTATGAAAATTCTTCTCCACACCTGTTGCGCACCCTGCCTCATTTACCCTTACTCTTTCTTGAAAGCTCGATGTCACGAAATAACAGTGTTTTTTTATAATCCAAACATACACCCTTTTCTTGAGTTTAAAAAAAGAACCGAAACCATAAAAAACTACAAAGAAATTCTTTCTTTTCCTTTAGTAAATGAGAACAAATATGGCCTTACTGAGTTTCTACAAAAAATTGTTTTCAATGAATCAAAAAGGTGTTCGATCTGCTACGCGATGAGGCTTGAAAAAACTGCAACATTAGCAATAAAACAGGGGTTTGATGCTTTTACTACAACACTTCTTTACAGCAAATATCAACAACATGACCTGATAAATTTTCTTGGTGAAAAAATCTCAATTCAGACAGGTATACCATTTATTTATCATGATTTTCGTGAAGGCTGGCAGGTCGGAATAGATGAAGCTTTATCACTAAACATGTATCGCCAATCCTATTGCGGTTGCATTTACAGCGAACAAGAGCGATACGATAAATCATTTAAAAAACCGTGATTTTAAAACCTATGATGGTTTAAAAATACGATACTTGGTGGAAAATATGTTTAGAATGTTGGTTATTGCGACAAGAAACAAGAATAAATTAAGAGAGTTTCAAGAAATTCTTAAGAACCTTGGGATAGAGATTGTCTCTCTTGAGCAATTTGGCCCTATCCCGCCTGTAGTTGAGGATGGGAATACTTTTGAAGAAAATGCCTATAAAAAGGCTCTTCATACTGCGAAAATTTTAGGTCTTCCTGCTCTGGCCGATGATTCAGGGTTGGTTGTTGAGGCTCTTTCTGGCCAACCAGGTGTATACTCAGCAAGATATGCCGGAGAAGACGCCAGTGATGAAGAAAACTGTCATAAATTGTTAGCCGAACTTGGTGGAGAAATTAATCGTGCTGCATATTTTCAGTGTGTTCTTTCACTGGCAGTTCCCTCTGGGCAGGCCCTAACTTATATTGGCAGGTGTGATGGAATTATTATCGACGAAAAAAGGGGTGAAAATGGCTTTGGTTATGATCCTATTTTTCTCTTTGAAAGCCATGGAAAAACATTTGCAGAACTTTCAATGGAAGAAAAAAGTCTCATTAGCCACAGAGGAAAAGCACTGGCTGAGGTGAAATCTGAGCTAAAAAGTATAAAAAAATGGGTAGAAAATCGATTGTTAGAGGATCAACCCGCAAAACCGGATCATAGTTTATACCACAAAAAAGATTGGTCTGATGAACTTTAAGTAGCTAAAACGCGAATCACTCAACCTTCAACTCTCTGTTTAGTAGATCGCGAACAGCAAGAGAACAGTGTTTTCCTTTGTATATAATATTATAAACCTGTTCAATTATCGGCGTGTCTATGTTGTGTTTTTTTGCTAAATCGTAAATTGATTTTGTGGTTTTGATTCCCTCTGCCACCATGCTCATTTCATCGACAATTTCATTAATTTTTTTACCCTTACCAAGATTTATGCCTACCATTCTGTTGCGGCTGAGGTCGCCCGTGCAGGTGAGCACTAAGTCTCCTAGCCCACTAAGCCCGTAAAATGTAGTATCTTCTGCATTGAGACAGCTACCTAACCGCCGCATTTCAGCAAGACCCCTAGTAATAAGAGCTGCTCTTGTATTAAGCCCATAACCAAGGCCATCACAAACTCCAGCGGCTATAGCAATCACGTTTTTCAAAGCCGAACTTATTTCTAAGCCAATAATATCATTGCTTGCGTAAACCCTGAAATATTCATTAACAAAAACTTTTTGAATCTCAAACGCCGTATCCAAATTTTTAAAGCCAATTGTAACTGCTGTTGGTGTGCAAAGAGCGACCTCCTTGGCAAAGGATGGTCCAGACAAAACGCCAATTTCGATAGTTTTGTAGCAAATTTTTTGTTTTTTGAGAATTTCCTCCATAATCTGGGTCATGGTTAGAAGAGTATCGTTTTCAATACCCTTGACCGCAGAAATGAGTCGACAATTGTTTGGTAAAAAACTATGAAAACGTGAAAATATTTCTCTAAAAGCGTGTGAAGGGACTACCATAACAACGATGCTAGCCCCAAGAATAACATCTTTCAGTTCACAACTAACAGAGAGGTTTTTTGGAAAACTAGCTCCTGGAAGGTATTTTACATTCTCCCTGTCTTTAAGAAGCCTATTAATAAGTTCTTTTTTGTGTCCCCAAAGACGAACATTGTGCCCGTTTTTTGATAACAATATCGATAGAGCAGTTCCCCATGAACCAGAACCTATAACCGCAATATTTTTGAAATTACTCATCAGAATCGACTATCTCACTACTTTCAGGATCTACCTCATCGTTAAAATCACCAGAAACAAGATCATCATCAATATCTTCGTCACGTTCTTTCGCAACACTGTCCATTCCAACCACTTTCTCATTATCATCAAGATTGATCAAGGTAACTCCTTGGGTGCTACGACCAATGATACGGACGTTACTGAGATCCATTCTGATCATTTTACCAGAATCGGCAATAAGTATAACCTGTTCTTCTTCATCGACTTGTTTGGCAGCTATTACATTTCCGTTGCGAGTACTTTTCTTTATCCCAATAACGCCCTTGCCACCTCTTTTCTGAAGTCTATACTCATCAATAGGGCTCCGCTTTCCGTATCCGTTTTCAGTAGCAATAAGGATAGAATTATTTGATTTTATAACTATTGCACTAACTACAATATCGTCTTGACCAAGCTTAATACCTCTAACTCCTGCGGCTGTTCTCCCCATAACTCTCAAATCTAATTCTTGGAAGTGAATACACATTCCAAGTTTTGTGACAAGTAATACAGTGTCCTTACCGTCAAGAACATGTGCAGCAATAATTTCGTCTCCCTCATTAATCGTAAGTGCCCTTTTCCCTTTACGAAGAGGCTTGTTGAATTCATTAAGACTTGTCTTTTTTATGCGACCGTATTTTGTTACCATTAAAATGGTTTTGTTGTTATTTTCGTCATCAAAACTACTTACGGGAAGAATTGCTGCAAGTTTCTCATCCTCAGCAAGATTTAGTAAATTAACAATGGCTTTACCACGAGCGGTTCTTCCGGCGAGTGGGAGTTGATATACTTTTCTCCAAAAAACCTTGCCATGATTGGTGAAAAACAAAAAGGTGTCAAGGGTGGACGCAACATAAAGATTTGAAACAAAATCTTCTTCTATGTTTTTTACTGCTGTAACTCCTTTTCCACCACGGTGTTGTGATCTGTATAGAGAAACAGGATTTCTTTTTATATAACCTGAGTGCGTAATTGTAACGGCCATTTCCTCTGGAGTTATGAGGTCTTCAGGGAGAATTTCATCAGGAGCATCTATAACTTCAGTCCTCCTTTCGTCTCCATATTGATCAATTATTTCAGAAAACTCACCTTTGATTATTTTCATTATTAAAGATTCATCGTTAAGGATTTTCCTTAAACGATCAATTTCAATGAGTACTTCCTGGTAATCTTTGATAATCTTTTCTCTTTCAAGTCCGGTAAGCCTCTGAAGCCGCATGTCAAGGATAGTTTGTGCTTGAATATCACTGAGACTATATGTTTTTATAAGTAGTTCTTTTGCTTCGCCTGGATTTTTAGAACCCTTAATTAAAGAAACAACATTGTCAATATTACTAACCGCAATATTAAGTCCTTGAAGAATATGAGCTCTCTCTTCAGATTTTTTGAGCTCGAAAGCTGTTCTTCTATAAACAATAACCTTTCGATGGAGAAGAAAATATTCGAGAGCTTGCTTAATATTAAGAATCTCTGGTCTATTATTTACTATTGCTAATAGAATTATACCAAAGGATTTCTGCATCTGTGTCATTGTATGAAGCTGATTTATGACAATCTCAGTAACTTCATCCTTTTTCAATTCAATAACAACTCTTAATCCGTGTCTATCAGATTCATCTCTAACTTCTGCAATAGCAGTTATTTTTTTATCCTTTACCAGTTCAGCAATCTTTTCAACAAGTGTAGCCTTATTAACTTGATAAGGTATTTCTGTAATAACAATTGCTTCCCTTTTACCCTCTTTTATTTTCTCAACATGGGTAAGAGCCCTTATAACAACGACCCCTTTTCCGGTTTCATAAGCTTCTCTTATCCCAGCACGACCGCAGATCTGTCCACCTGTTGGAAAATCCGGTCCGGTTATAAGGGACATTATTTGGTGCACAGTAAGATTTGGGTCCTCAATAAGTGCAATAAGTGTGTTAAGAACCTCTGTTATGTTGTGTGGTGGAATATTGGTTGCCATGCCAACTGCAATCCCAGATGAACCGTTAATTAGTAAATTTGGTATTTTACTTGGCATTACAGATGGTTCGAGAAGGGAACTATCGTAATTAGGAATCCAATCTACAGTTTCTTTGTCAAGATCATCGACAATCTCTCTGTCAATTTTTGTCATGCGAGCTTCAGTGTATCGCATGGCTGCGGGAGAATCTCCATCCATAGAACCAAAGTTTCCTTGTCCATCTACAAGTGGATATCTCAAAGAAAATGGCTGCGCCATACGAACTATAGTGTCATAAGCCGCTGTATCTCCGTGAGGATGAAATTTTCCAATGAGATCGCCGACAATTCTAGCCGATTTTACATAAGGTTTGTTAAACTGAACACCAAGCTCCCGCATGGCGTATAATGCCCTTCTGTGTACCGGTTTAAGACCATCCCGAACATCAGGCAATGCACGTCCAACTATGACGCTCATTGCATATCCCATGTAAGATTTCTTGAGTTCTTTTTCTATTGAAATAGTAGGAAACGTCTCATTATTATTTGGGGTATCATTAATCATATGAATAAATCTGCCTTGATTTTAAATCTATTTTCAAAAGGAAACTAAATATCCAGATCTGTTATTTCGAGAGCGTGGTTTTGAATAAAATCTCGACGTGGCTCAACTTTGTCACCCATCAGTGTTGTAAATATATCATCTGCCTGCTCAGTGTTATCAATTGTAACCTGCATAAGGGTTCGATTTTCTGGGTTCATGGTTGTATCCCACAGTTGTTCTGGATTCATTTCACCTAAACCTTTGTATCTCTGAAGGTGGCTTCCCTTAAATGATTCCTCTCTAACAATTTTTAACATTCTTGCCCAATCAGATGCTTGAATCTCTTTCTCGACACCCCCTTTGGCTCCGCAAAAAATGAGATACTCAGAACGAAGAAAAGTTTGAATAGAGCTAAATATATTTAAGGCGGTTCGATATTCATTTATCAAAGGAATGTGTGGGCCGAGAGTCATCATTATCTGGACTTTGCCACGAAGAGCGACATCTACCTCATAGCAATCAGGACGCCAACGACAGCAACGTATACTTCCTATTACGAGTTTATCTTCAGGAAGTTTGTTTTTAAGTAGATTAACAAAGGACTCGTCTTTAAATTGATCTGCGGATTTTATACCATTATCTAGAAGAAAATAGAGCATATCATCCCATATGTTCATTCTATTCATGAACGCCGTAACGCGCTGATATATACTTAGTTTCTCAAGGAGTTGGATAAAAATAGCCTCTTCTATAAATTCAGTTTTTTCTCCGACCACCGCAACTTTCATGGTTTCACTGGCCTGAGTGAAGAGAAAGCTATTAAGTTGACTTTCTTCTTGAAAATAATTCTCCTTTTTTCCTTTGCCTAATCTATACAGAGGTGGCTGGCCTATATATACAAATCCTTGCTCAATTAAAGGGAGCATTTGTCTGTAAAAAAAAGTGAGTAGAAGTGTCCTTATGTGCGCACCATCAACGTCGGCATCTGTCATAATAATAATTTTATGATATCTTAACTTCTCAATATCAAACTCATCTTTGCCTATACCACACCCCAAAGCACTTATGAGGTGTCTAATTTCTTCACTAGAGAGAATCCTGTCAAATCTTGCTTTTTCAACGTTGAGTATTTTGCCTCGCAAGGGAAGGATTGCTTGGTTTGATCTATCTCTTCCCTGTTTTGCTGAACCGCCGGCAGAATCACCTTCGACAATAAATATTTCTCTTTTTGCTGGGTCTTTTTCCTGACACTCTGCAAGCTTGCCAGCCATAAATAGGCTTGTTGATCCTTTTTTCCTTGATAAATCTCTTGCCTTTTTAGCAGCCTCTCTTGCCCTTGCTGCATCAACAACCTTTGCTAATATTTTTTTTGCAATACCTGGGTTTTGTTCAAGAAAAACTGTCAGTTTTTCAGTGCATACGGACTCTACAATAGATTTTACTTCACTGTTACCTAATTTTGTTTTTGTTTGACCTTCGAATTGCGGATTTGGAACTTTCACAGAAATAACACAAGTTAGTCCTTCCCTGACATCATCACCCCCCATTTTTTCCCGCATGTTTTTTGGAATCATATCGTCATTGGCATATCTGTTTATGCATTTTGTCATAGACGACCTAAAACCCGCAACGTGGCTACCTCCTTCCCTTGTGTTAATGTTATTAACGAATGAGAATAATCTTTCAGAATATCCATCGAAATGTTGAAAAGCTATTTCAACCTCAACATTTTCTTTTGATCCGTAAATATAAATAGGTTCATCAAAAACAAGAGTTCTATTTCTATTGAGATACTGTACATACGATATTAGACCACCAGAAGCGTGAAAACTGTCTTCCTCACCACTTCTTTCATCTTTAAGGTAAATACGAAGATCTTTGTTTAAATAGCTGAGTTCACGTAAACGATTTTTTACTGTTTCATAATTATAAACAACTGTTTCAGTAAAAATATCAGGATCGGCCTTGAAGGTTATTTTGGTTCCAGTTTTATCGCTTTCACCTACAATTAGAAGTTCTGTTGATTTTGCCCCACATTTGTAATTTTGACTATAAACTTTTCCGTTTCTCTTTATTTCTGCGGTAAGTTCTACAGATAATGCGTTTACAACAGAAACACCTACTCCGTGTAACCCTCCTGACACCTTATAACTTTCGTGATCAAATTTTCCACCTGCATGAAGAGTCGTCATAACTAACTCTAGAGCTGTCATGTTTTCAGTAGGATGTTTTTCTATAGGAATACCTCTTCCATCATCTTCAACCGATACAACATTTCCTTCATGTATAGTTACTCTAATTTTGTGACAATGACCGGCAAGGGCTTCATCAATACTATTGTCAACAATCTCCCAAATAAGATGATGTAATCCCTCTTCTGAAGTATTACCGATATACATGGATGGTCTTTTTCTTACAGCCTCAAGACCATCTAAAACCTGGATTTGTCCAGCACCGTAGCTATTACTATTATCTGTCACACTAATTCCCTTTATTCATTAAATTTAATTCAAAATCGTCTTATAATTGCATTGGCATAATTATACTTATAAAGCCTTTATCTTCTTCTGATTTCATTAGACAAGGACTACTGTTGGAATTTATATAGGCCTCAACAGTTTCACAGTCCATAACTTGAAGTGTTTCAATAAAATACCGACAATTGAAACCTAAAGTGAGAGGCGGCCCTTCGTATGATATTGACAACTCATCTTTAGCATTACCAAGATCAGCATTTTGGGATGAGAGAATCATTTTATAATTGTCAATTTTTAACTGTATAGTGTGGAAAATATCTTCAGTAAAGATATTTATCCTCTTCAAAGAATCTAAGAAAAGTAGTCTGTTAATTTTTAAACAGTTTGTTAATTCAACGGCTTTAATTATAGCTGAGTACTTGGGAAATTCACCATGTTTAAGTCGAATAATCATGATTGCTTTTTTATCGCGAAGCACTAACTGTTTTTTTTCAAAAGAAATCTCAATAGAATCTCTATTTTCACAAAATTTTTTCCACTCCTGAAGACCTTTTTTAGGGATAAGGGTAACCTCATTCAATTCCATTTTATCAAGATCCTCAATGATTTCTTTTTGCATTATTGAGAGTCTATGTCCGTCTGAAGACACCATTCTTAAAAAATATTTATTCTCAATTTTTTCCT
>JAHJLI010000170.1 GCA_018821785.1 Pseudomonadota bacterium | reverse complement strand
GTATCGGCCTCAATGAATTCAAGAAAAATATACTCTGACGAAAAGGACCTGTGACCAAAACAGATAATATCAAAGGATTATCACCGATTTTCGTCATCATTCTTCTATTGGATTGCCCCAAGGTGCCGATAAGATGTTTAAAGAATCATAAGAATTTTTACCGATAATAAAAAATACATCTTCATGTATCAGTTGCTCTAGAAATCTCTCGCTTGGTGAAGGCCCTCTATGACGGAACCAATCCATCGATCTCAACCAACCCGTTCCGACCCCTTCCACGATCAGTTTTCTGAGGCTTCCGACCTTCCTGCAAACAATAGGGGAGATCGTCCCGCCTCTGATTATATCAATATCGAAAGACGTTCACAGTTTAACACCGTTTTCCTCGTTGATGATCCGCATTCTGCCTCAATCATGCCTAAACCGACCCACTGGTCTGTAGCCTGGTCTGACTTGATGATGACTATGTTCGTGCTCTTTTTATCTATGTATGTTTACCAGATGGCGAACCAGGAATTTTTAGCTAAGAAAAAACCGGAAATCATCGGCGGAGACACTACGGAGGCATTACAAACACTCGACTCTAGCAAAGCCACCTTTCCTTTTTCACCAATACGCCCCGGGTTGCCGTTGATAACAGCAGGTACTTTAAAAAAAATTGAACGAATAACAGATGACCTGAACGTTAAGAGTCCCCCCTCTCCCACTCCTTCGCCTGAAAAAAAACCTGCTGATATGCCCGAAGAAATGAACACGGCTGAGAAGGCTTCGATAAATGTTTACCCGGAGACAATAGCGCTTTCTCTTGGACCTGAGCAGATTACTCCTGCTCCTTTGCCCGTCCCGCCAATGCCACTCCCGGAGGAGGATGTCCTCGGCCCCAACCCAATCGTCCCTGGAGAATCCACCTCATCTGAACAAGACAAATTTCAGGAAATATACAGACTCAGCAAGGACGCCTTGGACAACAATAATCTCAGCAAATTTGCTGCCATCGACATTGTTCCCGACAAGACCATGCGCATCATTTTAACCGGTGATCTGCTATTTGATCTCGGAGAAAGTGAGCTTTCAAAGGCCGCGAGAGATTCTTTGCAAAAAGTTACTGCGGCGATCCGCTATACCCCCTATATGATCAATGTTGTCGGCCATACCGATAATATTCCTATGCGCTCAAGCAAATTCAAAAGTAACTGGGAACTCTCAGTCGCTCGGGCAAGCTCTGTGGTGCACTACCTCATTGAAGAAGCACAGATGGATCCAAATCAGTTTGTGGTCAGCGGTTATTCTTCCTATCGTCCGGTAGGTCCCAATACCACCGCTGAAAACCGCGCAAAAAACCGAAGGGTTGAAATAATTATTTCCAGAAGACTCCCCGACCCATTGCCGGCATCGGCAGAAAACCTGAAATGACAACCTCCAATCACCATGAAAAATAAAAATCTTATCGGAATAATTCTCAGTTCTGGCCTCTTTCTTTTCGCTTTTATCATCAATGGTAACCTCAGCCTTTATTTCAACCTCTCTGGTTTGCTGATTGTCTTCGGGGGCACGATTGCAGCGGTTCTTGTTGGTTTTAAGGTTGATCAACTTGGAAATGTTTTAAGAGTTCTTATCGCCGCCTACCGCAAACCAATCACCAAAGAAACTGAAATCATTAACATTCTAATTGACTTATCAATCCGCTCCCGAATTGAGGGGATTCTTACTCTTCAGAGCCTTGAAAATGAAACCACCATACTTTTTCTTCGTCGAGCATTAGGCTGTCTTGTTGATGGCTATAAAATCGAACAGATCCGTGACATCCTCAACACGGAAATGTATTTTTTCCGCCTGCGAAGAGAAGATTCGGAACGAGTAATCAGAGCTATTGCCGACTATCTACCGGCCTTTGGCATGATGGGCTCCGTTGTCGGCCTAATAGCCATGCTAGGTGGCATAGGCGATACAGCCATCATTCTTCAAGCAATTCCAGTTGCCCTGACTTCTACCCTGTATGGCCTTATTTTTTCTACGTTTTTCTTTCTCCCATTTGCTGCAACAATTAAAGAAAGGACAAATCACGAACTTCTCCTTCAAAAAATTATTATGGAGGGCGTCATTGCCATCAGTTCCGAAGTGAATCCAGTAATTCTAAAAACCAAACTGGAATCGTTTCTCACCCCGTCGGAACGGGAAACGAAACTTGTTTCATATGCAAAACTTAAAGAACGGTTCAATATCGAACGGGAACAAAAAATTGACGAAGAAAATAGTGGCGGAGTAAAAATAAACCCTCAGGAGGACAAGATATTATGATAGTTTGCGAAAAACCTAATTATTGACGGACGTAAATCTGAGAGATACTTTCCTTGATCAAGGTTTTAACAAGCCTACGGCAATGGTATGCTTTCTGTGTTATTGGGATCGGAGTTATCTATCCGGACAATTCCTTCAAGAAGCAGATGATCAATACGCTCGTTGATTAATATTTCTTCTGGTGAAGGATACTGGTTAGCATAAAAGAAAAACATCCCTCGCTTCCACGACAAGATTTCAAAAAAGGCTTCTCTTGCCTGAAACTGTAAGACTTCTGCAAGGGTTTCAAACTTGAGAAATCCTTTGCGCACAATAATATCGCCCAAACGCCGCCGCATACCATGCTGATTGTGGATTTTCAAACATTGCTTCAGTTTCACAGTGTCGATAAGTCCAGCCTCAATGAGCAGGTCGCCAATTCTTTTTTGATTTTTGCTGAGAGCTCCAAAGATCAATACCCCTTTTTGGAAGAAGAAACTGGCATTATTGTGATCGGAAATAATGCGTAATTCTCCGGAAACAGAGGCATAATCGAAAAATTGAAAAATATTATTCAATTCAATCGCGGCAATATTTCCCTGAAGCGACACACCACTTTTATGGCGCGAATCCAATTTCATCAGCTGCTTTCTCTCCCCATTTACCGGCCATGGTTCAATGCTTTAACATCTCTTGCCATTCAAAATTCAGCCAATACAAAAAAGGGTAGTGATCTTCATTCACATATTTCCGCCCAAACGCTTGTTTAAGGCCCATGCCATTCACCGAAGTATATGTGATAACGTTGAAATATTGCAAATATTATTTAATTATTACGGCCAATGAGATGGCGATGAAAAAGGTCTTCCGAACGTCGGCAAGATACAATCAATTATAAGGGAAATAGCCTTACGGTTCACCAGCTAGATACTCAGTGAACCCTCATAATATTTGAGCAAATATCAGGGGGTTCGTACCTGCTGCACATCTCACAGTCATCCGCAAATTATATATATCTGTTTGTATTTAATGTATTATTCACAACACCAATGACTCACCAAATTCCAGTGCATAAACAGGTTTTCTATGCTATTACTCGACATCCAACACAGGTTGATAATTCTTCTCACAAGTTCTTGGAGTTTAAAAGAACATAAAAGGTTTTAAAGGACAGCTATGAACTCAGGCTTCACCCATCTTCATGTTCATACCCAGTACAGCCTCCTTGATGGAGCCATTCGTATAGCCGACCTCCTTGAAAAATGCAAGGAATACGGCATGGACAGTGTCGCGGTGACCGATCACGGAGCCATGTTTGGAGCCCTTGAGTTCTATTCAAAGGCGAAAAAAGCCGGAATCAAACCGATAGTCGGCTGCGAACTGTACGTTGCCCCAGGAGATATGACAGAGAGAAAGGCCGTTGACGGTCAGATCGCTTATCATATCGTGCTCTTGGCAATGAATCATACGGGCTATCAAAACCTCATGAAGCTTGCCAGTATTGCTCAATTCGAGGGATTCTACTACAAACCTCGCGTCGACATGCAGGCGCTTCGGAAACATAGCGAAGGGATCATAGCCATGACCGCCTGCTTGCATGGGAACGTACCATATTTGATCGGCAGGGGCGATTTGAAGGGCGCAAGGGTAAAAGCTCAAGAACTGTACGACATCTTTGGTGACCGTCTCTATTTTGAGATTCAGGAGAACGGTCTGACCGAGCAGCAGAAGGTCAATGAAGGGCTGCGATCTCTCAGTGCCGAAATGGGTATCAAGCTGGTGGCGACTAACGATTGTCATTACCTCAATCGAGATGAGGCACACGCCCACGAACTGCTCCTCTGCATCCAGACGGGAAAAACCATCAATGACCCAAATCGCTTCAAGTTTTCAACCGACGAGCTCTACTTCAAGTCTCCGGAAACTATGAGGAAGAACTTTTCCTACTGCCAGGAAGCCATTGCCAACACCCAGGAGATCGCTGAGCGCTGCAATCTGGAAATTAATTTCGGAGACTATTATTTCCCAAATTTTCCAGTAGACGAGGGCGAAACTCTGGAGTCAATGTTCAAACTGGCATGTTGGGACGGCCTAAAAGCCCGCTTTAACGAAATGCGCAAGGCCGGCAGTTTCAACATAGAGGCTGAAAAGACCTACACCGAGCGGCTACAAACAGAAATCGATGTTATCAATACCATGGGATTTCCCGCCTATTTTCTGATCGTCGCCGATTTCATCAATTGGGCAAAAGACCGGGAAATACCCGTAGGCCCAGGGCGAGGCTCAGGAGCTGGAAGTCTAGCGGCTTACGCCATGCGCATAACCAATATCGATCCCATCCCCTATGGCCTCATTTTTGAGCGTTTTCTCAATATTGAACGTAAATCAATGCCGGACTTCGACATTGATTTTTGCCAGGAGCGCCGCGGCGAGGTCATTGAATATGTACGCCAGAAATACGGCGGTGCAGAACATGTCGCCCAGATAGTAACATACGGCTCGATGAAGGCGCGAGGTGTTATCCGCGACGTCGGCAGGGCTCTCGACATCCCTTACGGAGAAGTCGACAAGGTTGCCAAGCTGATCCCTGACCAGCTCAAGATGACCATCAAGAAGGCCATGGCCGAGGAACCGAAACTCCAGGAGGCAGCCGACCATGACCCGAGGGTTGCCGAACTCCTGGCAGTGTCGAAAACCCTTGAAGGACTGGCACGCCATACCTCAACCCATGCCGCCGGGGTGGTGGTTTCGCCCGGCCCCATGACCCAGTATCTACCGACTTGTCGGGGTAGTAACGACGAAACCCTCACTCAGTACGACATGAAGCATACCGAGATGACGGGACTTATTAAATTCGATTTTCTCGGCTTGAAAACCCTGACGGTCATCGATAAGGCTCTGAAACATATCAAAAAAGATATCGGCACCGAGCTGAATATCGATGCAATCCCCATGGACGACGCAAAAACCTATGACCTCCTTTGTCGAGGTGACGCCCAGGGGGTCTTCCAATTGGAGAGCTCCGGGATGCGCGAACTCTTGGTCAAGCTAGCTCCGGAACAGTTCAGCGATCTTATCGCCTTGGTCGCCCTCTACCGTCCCGGCCCGCTTGATTCCGGGATGGTAGATGATTTCGTTGAGACGAAGCACCACCGGAAAACCGCAAATTATCCCTTGCCGGACATTAAATCAGTGCTTGAGGAGACCTACGGGGTCATCGTCTACCAGGAACAGGTAATGAAAATTGCCAACATCTTGGCAAGTTATTCCCTCGGCGATGCCGATCTCCTGCGCCGGGCGATGGGCAAAAAAATCCCTGAAGCGATGAATGCAGAAAAGTCAAAATTTATGGCCGGAGCCGTAAAAAACGGCCATCCGGCAGATAAGGCTGAGTATATTTTTGATCTCATGGCAAAATTTGCCGGTTACGGTTTCAACAAATCCCATTCCGCCGCCTACGCCCTCGTTGCCTACCAAACCGCTTATCTCAAAGCCCACTATATGCCGCAGTTCATAGCAGCCCTGCTGTCCTGTGACATGAGTAACACCGACAAGGTCGTGCTGTATATCAATGAATGCAAGGAACACAACATTGAGGTGCTGCCTCCCGATATCAATGAAAGTGTCAAGGATTTCAGCGTCATCAACGACCGTATCCGCTTCGGACTGGCGGCTGTGAAAAACGTCGGAGAATCAGCTCTCGACTCGATCATTGAGGAACGCGAAAAAAACGGCAAGTACACTTCTCTTGGTGACTTCTGCAACCGCATCGACTCCCGCCGGGTGAATAGCCGGGTCATAGAGAGTCTCATCAAATCCGGTTCCTTCGACTCCCTCGGCCATAAGCGGTCGCAGTATTTCACTATGCTCGACAAGGCCATGGAACAGGCCAAAGCCGTACAACGTGACCAGCTGAGTGGCCAGATGTCTCTTTTTTCAGTGGCACCAAAGGCAAAACAACACGAAGACATAGGCACCTTGGTAATGCCTGATATGCCTGAATGGGATGACCGAAAGAAGCTTGCCTTCGAAAAAGAGACCGTCGGTTTCTATATTACCGGCCACCCGCTCGACGATGCCCTGCAAGACATCAAAACCGTCATCGACTGCACCATCCAGGATCTGGCTGAAATGACCGATGATCAGCCAATACGAATCGGCGGCCTTATTCGTACCTGCAAAAAGCATAAGAGTAAACGGGGCGATCCGATGGCTTTCCTCATCGTTGAAGATATCTATGAATCGATCGAAGTCATTGTCTTTCCGGATGCCTACAGCAGTTGTGAGGAGATCCTTGCCTCTACCGATCCGGTAATCGTTCAGGGTACGGTGAAAAAGGACGAGCGGGGACCGAAAATCATTGCTGACAGCATAGATTCTCTGGCTGCGGCCAGAGAAAAATACACCGAATCGGCGAAGATAAAACTCGAGGCGGATAAGCTTTCCAGGCAACAGCTGGAAAAGATCAAAAAAGCCCTGTATCAGTTTCACGGCTCCTGCCCGGTGATGCTTACCCTGCACTTTCCCGGCAGAGGTGAGGTCGATATTGAGGTATTAAAGGATCTCACCATAAAACCATGTCGGCAACTCACCGACATGGTCGAGGACATTCTTAAATACAAGGCGGTAACATTCAGTAAAAAACCGATTGTCTTGGCCCAAAGGAAAAAGCGCTGGGAGAATAATCACCAGGCAAAGCCAACCCCGGTAAACGGGATAAGTACCTTATCGAAATTCGTTTAAAAAGAACAAGAACCGAATTTCTAAGGTATCTGAACTGAGTTGGTCGATCTACTCAAAGCAGAGGCCGCAAGAGGGGCAGGCCCCAATCGAAGGGGAGAATTTACAGCCACAGGCCGGGCACACAGTCTCAGGGGAAGTGGGATCAAAAACAGCAGCGGCGTTGCTGAGATCATGGCTGTCCAAGGCTGTGCTTCTGACAAAATCCTTTGCCAGGAGTTCTAAAGCCGACCCAACATCGTCTTTGCGGATTTGCAAATACATTTCCGGTCCGCAACATCCTTTTCCACAACCGCTTTCATCGCCACTGATAAGTCCCGGGATATTCCCTTGCGCCAGGACGCTCAGCAGATACTTCATCTCCTGCAATGGCCCTTTGCGAATACTGACCAGCTCAACTCCCGGTGTAAGCTCCATGGAACGACCAGCATGACACTCCTGTTCCCGTGCCAGCTGAGCCAGTTTTTCAGTACCACTGACCAATGGTATCCGACAACTCGGACAGATGGGAAGGTCCAGCCGAAATTCTGCACTGCAGGACAGGCAATAATACATCTCCGGGTCAATGCCGTGCGCTCGACCCTCTCTCTGCGGCCCGTCATTACAGCTGTTGTTGGTTTTCTTTCGTAAGAATTTTAAGAACATATTTATTCCTGACGCTCTCCAAGCATGGACATCTAGAGAATATAACGGCTAAGGTCCTGATCTTTTACGATCTCTGAAAGCTGCTTACGTACATATTCGGCGGTGACCACAAACCGTGTAACGGTAAGCTCCGAGGCATCGAAAGACAGGGAGTCAAGAACCCGCTCCATAACCGTATGCAGTCTGCGGGCGCCGATCTCTTCAGTAGTTTCATTTACCTCGACGGCAATAGCGGCAATTTCTTCAATGGCGTCATCTTCGAAAATCAGCTCGACCCCCTCCGTCTGCATAAGGGCAACATATTGCTTGATCAGGGCGTTTTCGGGCTCGGTGAGAATTCGAATAAACTCCTCTTTCCCAAGAGAATGCAGTTCAACGCGAATAGGGAAACGCCCCTGCAGCTCAGGAATAAGATCTGAAGGCTTGCTCATGTGAAAGGCGCCGCTGGCAATGAAAAGGATATGATCGGTCTTCACCATACCATGTTTGGTGGTGACTGTTGCTCCTTCAACGATCGGCAACAGGTCACGCTGGACACCCTCCCGCGATACCTCCGGGCCATGGGAACCGCCACCACCACGTGAAGCAATCTTGTCGATCTCGTCGAGAAAAATAATCCCCGCCTCTTCCGTGCGCCTGAGAGCTTCCTTGATGACCTTGTCCATATCGACAAGCTTCTCCATCTCCTCCTTCTTGGTGGCCTCCATCGCCTCTGGTACCTTCATTTTGCACTTTTTCTTCTTCCTGGGGAAAATTTTACTGAAGGCATCCTGAAGATTTGACTGCATATCCTCCATGCCGGAGGTGGTCATGATCTCAACCATCGGCATAGACTTCGATTCACTTAAAGAGACCTCAATCTCGCGGTCGTCGAGTTTGCCATCTCTCAGCATTTTCCTGAATTTCTCGCGGGTACTATTTTCCCCGGCAGGATCCTTTTTTATCGGCAGATCTGGATTCTGGATGGTAAAAGAATGACCTCCATCCGGTCCCATTGCCGCAAGCGACCCTGGCCCAGGAGGCAAGAGCAGATCGAGCATCCGGTCTTCGGCGTTGGCCTCTGCTATACCTTCAATGCGATCTTTTTCTTCCTCTTTAACCATATTTACAGCAAGATCAACCAAATCTCTGACCATCGACTCGACATCGCGCCCAACATATCCAACCTCGGTATATTTTGAGGCCTCAACCTTGATAAATGGCGATTGGGCAAGAGTGGCAAGCCGCCTGGCAATTTCAGTCTTCCCTACACCTGTTGGACCGATCATGATAATATTTTTCGGTGCTATCTCTTCCCTAAGCGGTGGAGGCACATGGCGTCGGCGCCAGCGGTTACGGAGAGCAATGGCTACCGAACGTTTAGCAGCGGCCTGGCCGACTATGTATTTATCCAACTCCGCCAATGTTTCCTTCGGGGTAAATGACTGATCAGAAATCATATTTTCTCAACAATGATTGAATTATTGGTGAAGACACAAATATTTGCAGCAATCTCCATTGATGCCCGGCAGATCGCTTCAGCATCCAGACCACTGTGCTCAATCAGGGCCAGCGCCGCCGCCTGGGCGTAAGGGCCACCCGAACCTATGGCCAATATTCCCTTGTCCGCCTCGATAACATCCCCGGTTCCGGAAAGAAGAAGAGAATGGTCTTTATCAACAGCAATCATCATCGCTTCCAGCCGTCGCAGGTATTTATCAGTCCTCCAATCCTTTGCCAACTCAACCGCGGCCCTGAGAAGGTTTCCGCTGTATTGCTCAAGTTTTTGTTCCAGCTTGTCATACAGGGTAAAGGCGTCGGCGGTCGCCCCCGCAAAACCGGTTATTACCCGGTCATGATAGAGCCGTCGCACCTTGCGAGCCTGGTGTTTCATGATGGTATTTCCCAAGGATACCTGGCCGTCTCCGGCCAGGGCGACCTGACCATTGTGGCGAACAGCAAGAATTGTTGTAGATCGTATTTTCATGGATGCACGTAATCGAGTTATTAAATTATTTCTTGTTACAACAGATCGGGAAGTATTGCTTCCTGCTCTATATTGACTATTCTTTTTCTTCAGGATTCGACAGAGGATGGGCTTTGTCGTACACATTGGCCAGATGGTCCAGGGTCAGATGGGTGTACCGTTGGGTAGTCGACAAACTGGCATGGCCCAGCAGTTCCTGCACCGACCGGAGGTCAGCCCCCATTTCCAAGAGATGCGTGGCAAAAGAGTGGCGCAAGGCGTGCGGCGTCACAATCTGGGAGATTCCCGCTCGCTCCCCATAAGCCTTTACGATACGCTCAACACTTCGGGTGGACAGACGACTTCCTCTTCCGTTAAGAAACAAAGCCTCCTGTTCAACAACCCTCCCCCGCCCGGCCCGTTCTCGAATCAATTGCAAACGCAGTGACAGCCAGCCGTTTACAGCTTCAATAGCGGGACCGCCAACGGGAACCAAGCGCTCCTTATTTCCTTTGCCCCGTACCCTAAGCACTTCCAAAGCGAAATCAAGGTCGGCAATATCTCGAGTTACCAGCTCGGAAACCCGCATTCCTGTTGAATACAGAAGCTCAAGCATAGCCCTGTCCCTATACATATAGCTGTCCGTTATACAAGGCGCTTCGAGGAGGGCAAATGTTTCATCAACAGTAAGAAAAACCGGTATAAATCGACCGGCCTTTGGTCCGGCTATCCCGGTTAGCGGATCAATTTTCACCATCCCACGACGTACGGCAAAACGGAAGAAGGTTCTCAAGGCAGAGAGTTTTCTTGCCACCGACCCACTGCTATTCTGGCCATGCAGGCTGACGATAAAGGAACGGATATGTCCGGCAGATACCCTTTCCAAAGACTTATCCTCTCCCAGCAAGCGAGAAAATTCGAGAATATCACGACGATACCCGGTCACTGTATGTTCGGAATATCCTTTTTCGATTGCCAACCATCTGGTGAAAAGCTCAATAGTTTTAATCATCTTCTTGCCTATTGTGGGAAATATCGCTAACACTCGTCAGGGAAGTCCGGAAACCATGGATGAACATCAATTTTCCTCTCGACATCCATCCTCAAAGGGAATATAGGGTGCTTTTTTTTGTCATTTATGATTTGTATACGAGGAACGAAGCAATTTTTCCTGGCAGTAGTTCTAGCCTGAAAGCTAATCCGAAGCAACCCCCTTTTATTCCGCAACATCTTGTTCAATATGGTAAAAAAATCATTTGAAGCCGCCCTTGCTCGACTCGAACAGATCACCGAAGAACTTGCAGGTGGTGATCAGAGCCTCGAAAGCAGCCTAAAAAAATTTGACGAAGGTATCAAACTGGCCGGTTTTTGCCATGAGCAACTAAATGCGGCTCGGGCTAAGATTGAGATACTGCTCGAAAAAGACGGAAAACTCGAAGGAAACCCCTTTGAAGGACCAGAAAGTGGACATAACGAGCTATTTAAGTGACAAGCAGAGTGTAATAGAAGATGGCCTGAAGGCCCTCATGCTGCAAACCACCGGATCATTTGCCAAGCACATAGAAGCCATGCGTTATAGCCTGTTTGCCAGTGGCAAACGGGTTCGACCGATTCTCTGCCTGGCAACCGGGGAGGCTCTTGACAACAGTCTGGAGACCGCCAAAAACCTTTTACCTGTGGCCTGTGCTCTCGAATGTATTCACACCTACTCTCTTGTCCATGATGACCTTCCGGCCATGGATAACGACACACTCAGGAGAGGCAAGCCAACAAACCACATTCTCTTCGGAGAAGCCGGGGCAATTCTCGCAGGCGACAGCCTTTTGACCTTTGCCTTCGAGTTACTGAGCAGAGAAGACAACAGTACTCTGCCGGCCCAAAAACGCCTCCGGATAATTGAAATGATCGCCAGAGCCGCTGGGCCACTTGGCATGGTTGGCGGGCAAACCCTTGATATCGAGAGCGAACAGATTGCTGTTCCATTACCCGTTCTGCAAACCATTCATCGCGCCAAGACCGGGGCCCTGATAACCTGCTCGATACAGGCGGGTGCCATAGGTGCCGGTGCAACTATTGAGGAGATGGAGAAACTGACCATATATGGCGAAAAGATAGGTCTTGCCTTCCAGATCGTCGACGACATTCTTAATGTTACCTCAACAACGGAACAGCTTGGCAAAGCGGCCGGTTCAGATGCCAATCGTGGCAAGGCAACTTATCCGGCGTTTTTCGGCATCGAACAGACCAAGGCCAAAGCCAAAGAGGCTATTGAAGAGGCAATCGACGCCCTGCATGGTTTTGATGCAAAGGCGGATCCGCTTCGCCAGCTCGCCACCTTTATTTACACCAGAAGTAATTGACTATTATGTCAAAATTTCCCGAAACAAAGACCAATTCAATCCTTATGGGGATAGAGTCTCCTGCTGATATCCGTAAACTCTCTATCCCGCAGCTACAGGTTCTCGCTCAGGATATTCGGGATCTCATCGTGCAAACGGTAGCCCGTACCGGCGGACACCTTGCCCCTAGCCTGGGGGTGGTGGAACTGACCATTGCCCTGCATTATGTCTTTGACACCCCTTCAGATAAACTTATCTGGGATGTCGGCCATCAAAGCTACGCCCATAAGATTCTCAGCGGCAGACGGGAAATATTTTCCTCTCTCAGACAATATAAGGGTATGAGCGGCTTCCCAAAATTTAAGGAAAGCAACTACGATGCCTTCGAAACAGGCCACAGCTCGACCTCTATTTCAGCAGCCCTGGGCATAACCCTGGCAAAAAATCTCAAAGAAGATCCGCACCGTGCTATCGCAGTCATCGGCGACGGTTCTATGACCGCCGGCCTTGCCTTTGAAGCCCTCAACCACGCCGGACATCTCGACAAGGATCTTATCGTCATCCTCAACGACAACGAGATGTCCATTTCACCGAACGTCGGTGCGCTATCCAGCTTTCTCAGCCGCAAACTCACCGGTAAGACAATGAGCCGTGTTAAGGCCCATCTGGTTGAAAAGCTGCAAATTTCCGATGTTGGAGAAAACATCCTCAACATCCTCCGAAAAAGTGAAGAAAGTTTCAAGAGTTTCTTCACTCCAGGCATGCTTTTTGAGGCATTTAAATTCAACTATATCGGTCCTATAGATGGCCACAACCTTGAGGATCTACTAGAGACCCTGGAAACCGTTCGCGATAACTCTCAGGGTCCGATGCTTATCCATGTCCTCACCAAAAAGGGTAGAGGATATGGTCCGGCTGAAAAAAACCCCGATATCTTTCACGGCATCGGCCCCTTCGATATTATCAGCGGCACCCCGCACTCGACAAATGGGACAGCGACGTACACGCAGGTGTTTGGCGATACTGTTGTCCAGATGGCGGAAAAAGATGAGAAAATTATTGCCATTTCCGCAGCCATGGTATCGGGTACAGGACTGTCAAAGTTCGCCAAAGCTTTTCCTCATCGCTTTTTTGATGTGGGTATCGCCGAACAACACGCCTTGACCTTTGCTGCGGGTCTCGCAGTCGAAGGAATGCGGCCGGTAGTGGCAATCTATTCCACCTTCTTCCAGCGAGCCCTTGATCAGATTATCCACGACATCTGTATTCCCAATCTGCCTGTCACCCTGGCCATCGACCGGGCAGGGGTCGTCGGCGATGACGGCCCAACCCATCACGGGGTATTCGACATCTCCTTCCTCCGATTTATCCCCAACATGATCATTATGGCCCCGAAGGATGAACTTGAACTGCAGCATATGTTGTATACTGCTGTTTACTGCGACGGCCCTGCGGCTATTCGTTATCCAAGAGGTTCCGGCTATGGCGTTGCTTTGACCGACAGCCTTACAAAACTTAAAATCGGCAAAGGCGAGCTGCTACGCTCAGGTGACGATATTTTACTACTGCCCGTCGGCAATCGTGTGTATCCGGCCGTGGAGGCAGCCGAAGAGTTGAAAAAGATCGGTATAAACGCAGCGGTGATAAATCCACGCTTCATTAAGCCGCTAGACGCTGAACTCATCTGCCACTGGGCTCAGCACACAACCAGGGTCATCACCATTGAAGATAATGCTCGGCAAGGTGGTTTCGGCAGTTCGATCCTTGAACTATTCAGCCAGCATGGCCTGTATTCGGTACAGACCTGTATGCTCGGCCATCCCGATAATTTCGTTGAGCATGGACCTCAGAGTACTTTATGGAAGGACAGCCATATAGATGTACAATCTATCATTCAGACGACAATTAAACTAACGGGGAGAGGTGAATAGATCCTTGTAATGTGTGAAATCAATTGGTTGGTTTTCAGCTACTATCACAATCAACTCAAGTAAGTTTTCTGTATTGCAACAATCAACTGAAATCATCGGTAATGCGTTAAGAAATAGAAAGAAAAAACAAAAAAGGCTGGCGCCGTTTTCTGACGGGCCAGCCTTTATATTTAGGGGAACTCCACCACATAGATCAAACTTTGAAATATTTTTTATACCACTCAACAAATCTGCCTATCCCGTATTCAAGAGTAGTCCCTGGTTTATAGTTAAAATCTTTCACCAGGTCGTCAACATCAGCGTAGGTGGCTGGAACATCGCCCGGCTGCATCGGCAGGAATCTCTTCTCCGCCTTTTTCCCCAGGGTCTCTTCAAGAACCTCAATATACCGCATCAGTTTTTCCTTGTTGTTGTTACCGATGTTGTAAAGCCGATAGGGGCAGTAGGATGAGGCCGGGTCGGGGCTATCGCTTCGCCATTCCCGGTCGCCTTCCGGAACCTGATGGATAACACGGACTACTCCTTCGACTATATCATCCACATAGGTAAAATCCCTCTCCATATTGCCATTATTAAAGACGTCAATAGGGCGATTCTCAAGAATCGCCCGGGTAAATAAAAACAAGGCCATATCCGGTCGTCCCCATGGCCCATAGACGGTAAAAAACCTTAAGCCCGTGGTCGGTAGCTTAAAAAGGTGGCTGTAAGTATGAGCCATCAGTTCATTGGCCTTCTTCGAGGCGGCATACAAAGAAACCGGGTGATCGACATTATCATGAACTGAAAACGGCATCCGGGTATTGGCACCGTAAACAGAACTTGACGACGCATACACCAGGTGTTTCACCCCTGAATGCCGACAGCCCTCAAGAATGTTGACGAAACCGACAAGGTTGGTATCGACATAAGAATGCGGATTGATGAGTGAATAACGAACGCCAGCCTGTGCCGCCAGGTTCACCACCGCGTCAAAGCGATGCTGTTGGAAGAGCTTAGCCACCCCATCCCGATCGGCAAGATCAATTGAAACATGACTGAACATCGGCCCGACAGCAAGGGCCGCCATCCGGTCCCTCTTCAGTTGCGGGTCATAGTAGTCATTGATGTTATCCAAGCCGACAACCTCGGCTCCGCCGGCGATCAGTTTTTGCGACAAATGCGCCCCAATAAAGCCGGCTGCGCCGGTAATCAGTATTTTTTTCATCATTTCTCAGATATTCAATGTCATTCCAATTAGTTACCGTCTTTGCCAGAGTGCCCACGCCCGGTCAATCATCAAAATCGCCTTCCGGCCCCTTGTCACTGTCAAGAGTCTTTGCCTTGGCGATAATCTTTTCCTTGGTCCATTCTGCAGGATCTTCAAGGCGTTTGCCTTTGGGACCGAGATCGTAAGAACCCGCCCGTAAAATGGCATCTTTGGCCAGAGTCGCGGTCCCTTCCGCATGAAAAACTTGGGTGAGCATTTTGTAGACAAAATCTTCTACACCTTTGCTCATCCGCTCCCGCACCTCTTTTGCCTGGGAAAGCAACAAGGGCTCAAAGGGCAGATTAAGATTCTTATAATTGCCCCCCTTCCAGCCGTTTTTTGCGGCGTGGGCAGTCATTTTCTGCCACATTTCCGCGCTCATGCCCTGCCCTTTAACCTTGATAAAATTACCGTCCTGGTCGAGGATGGCATTGCCGTAGTCGTTCACTTCAACTCCCCAGGACACCATCTGCAGAGCGGTCGCCACATTGGCCTTGGTAGTATTGGTTCCACCAGCAATAGCTCGAAGTTTATCCGAATTATTGCCAGATGTTCCATGCTGCGCCCCAGATACCTTGTAGGGCTCAAGTGCCTTGTGAATGGCGGTAGTCAGGTCGACCTGTATTCCCTGGCCACTTGCTTCAAGGCCATGTGTTGAACCGTTATTCAAAGCAATCCAGTCAGGGAATATGCCGTTGGCATTCAGTCCCTTGATGAGGAACGAGGCATCGGTAACCGTCGACAACCCCTGATCCCCTTTAATTTCACCTACCTCCGTCTCAAGTCCCGCCCAACCGGGAATAAAGGTGCTCAACTCGATATTGGCCAGCAAATTCAAATCGTCCGGCATATGCGAGGCATCAACAGCGATAGAGGTTATGCCGGCATCAAACATGCCGGGAATATCCATTTTTGCAAACAGCAGGTCGGCCTCACTTTTGATGCCGTAATGGTCGGCATGGATCGCTACTGGGACCGTTACGCCCAACTCATTGCAGATGGTGTCTACATACATCGCCAAATTGTAGGCGTTGGCCGGGCAATAGTTGCCTTCCGACCGGGCAATCTCAATAATCAGCGCGGCATCGGCGCGCTGAGCGGCCTGCAGGGCCCCGCGAATAACAAAGCTATTGCGGCCGTTGGCAGCAATAGTCATGGCCTTGCCCTTGGCCAACAGGGCACGATCAACAACCTTCCCACTAACGATCAGAGCCTTGGAATGAGGAAAACGTTTGGTAATATTGGGGGGCCTGCCAATTTCAATCAATTTTTCGTATTCTGCATTCATTCCCATTAAACACCTCCAGATGTATTTTTTCCGTTTTTCTCCAACTTGGAAAGCACGTTCACAAGCAAGAAAACCTAGAGAAAACAAATTTTTGAAATACTCTCTATTTTATAAACCATGCAAAAAAAGAAATCCAGGGAGGAACCTCTTTTATTCCGATATCTTTTCACTGTCCGGTTGCGATTTACTGAAACCAACGAAGCCTTTGCCGGCAAACAACCAGACGGCAACGACACTGATTTCGTACAGTATCATGAGGGGTATTCCCATCATCATCTGGTTGACGACATCAGGCGTCGGGGTAAGGATGGCAGCGACAATGAAATTTATAAGAATGGCATATTTTCTATTGCGATTGAGAAAGGCAACGTCAATCAACCCGGTCTTGGCGAGAAAAACCATAAAAACCGGCATCTCAAAAATCACCCCAAAAGCCAGAAGTAACCTGGTAGCCAAGTCGAAATATTCGCTCACCGCTGGCAGGGAAGTAAGAAATTCGTTATTATAACCAACCAGAAATTTGAAGGCAGGTGGAAAGACGACAAAATATCCGAAAGCCGCCCCACCAATAAAGCAACAAGAGGAGAGCAGGGAAAACGGAACAAGGACCTTTTTCTCATGACCATAGAGTCCTGGGGCCACAAAACGCCAGATCTGCGAGAAAATTACCGGAGACGCAAGCAATACGCCACAGACCAGGGCGAGCTTTAGATAAAAAAAAACCCTTCCTGATACGAGGTAAAAATAAGAGAAGTACCTGCCGGTAGG
>JAHJLI010000169.1 GCA_018821785.1 Pseudomonadota bacterium | reverse complement strand
CCGCTACTCGAGCAGGTGCTCGAGAAAAATCCTCAAACCGTAAAGTTAGTCTTTAAAAATATGCCTCTTGATTTTCACAAAATGGCCATGCCCGCCGCCAGAGCTGCTCTTGCCGCTCGGGAACAGGGAAAATTCTGGGAATTTCACGACCTACTTTTTGCCGAAAAAAAATTAACCACAGAAGGTATAAATAAGATCGCCCAAGACCTCAAGCTGGATATCCCCCGCTTTGAAAAAGATATGTCTTCTCCGATAGTCCAGGCACAGATCAGCAAAGATCAGATGCATGCACAAAAAGCCGGAGTTACCGGAACGCCAACCGCCTTTATTAACGGCCGTATCCCTAAACAACGCAGTCTCGCCGGTTTCCAGGCTATTATTGATGAAGAGCTCAAGAAGCTTGGTAAGAAATAACGAACACTATGAATTCAAACCTTATCCATCAGGAAATCACTTTCTCCGATAACAATCACGCCTGTGCTCTTTATGGTGATCTCAATAAGAATTTGCAGATTCTCGAAAAGAGCTCAGGTGTTACGATTAATACCAGAGGTACAAACCTGAGGATTACAGGAGCGCCACATGATGTAGAACTGATCACAGCACTCCTTAATCAACTCTATGAACTTATCGGAAAAGGATATCCGGTATACAGCTCAGATTTTGCTTTCGGTCTCCGAATCCTGGAATCAACCCCCAAGGCAAGACTTGACAGAATATTCTTGGACAAGGTTTATGTTACCACCCAAAACCGGGTGGTATCCCCCAAGACAAAAAATCAAAAGACCTACATTGATGCTATCCGCAATAATGATATAGTTTTTGGAATCGGGCCAGCCGGCACAGGTAAAACGTACCTCGCGGTCGCCATGGCTGTTTCGGCACTCACCAGCGGTCAGGTTAGATCCATCATCCTGGCCAGACCTGCTGTAGAAGCAGGTGAAAAACTTGGTTTTCTGCCGGGTGATCTGGCCCAGAAGGTTAACCCCTACCTGAGACCGCTGCACGATGCCCTAAATGACTTGCTCGGTCCTGACAAGTCCATAGACTTGATCGAGCAGGATGTTATTGAAATTGCGCCCTTGGCATTCATGAGGGGGCGTACGCTGAGTAATGCCTTTATCATTTTAGATGAAGCTCAAAACACCACACGGGAACAGATGAAAATGTTTCTGACCAGGATCGGGTTTGATTCCCGGGCGGTAATTACCGGGGACACCACTCAGGTGGATCTTCCAGTAAAGACTCATTCAGGATTAGTGCAGGCCAGAAAAATACTGTCAGACATCGAAGGTATTAAATTCTGTTCGTTTACCAAGGAAGACGTGGTCCGTCATCCGCTGGTACAAAAAATTATCAACGCCTACGAAAAAATGTAAGGGATAACACGTGCCGACCGATCTAACTATCCAAAACCAGCCCGCAGGATCCTCTATTAACGTGAAGAGACTTAAGCGTCTCTCCAACTGGCTGCTTAACCAGTGTGGCGTTCAAGACTATGGCGTGAGCCTTCTCCTGACCAACGATCAGGAAATCACCAGACTTAACTCCCACTACAGAAACAAAAACAAACCTACCAACGTACTCTCTTTTCCTTTCGCGGAAGGAGCGGATCCATCCCTTAGCACCCTCCCCTTCAAGGAACTTGGCGATATTATCATATCTGTGGATACTGCCCTGCGCGAATCAATCGAATATAAACAGACTTTGCATGAGCGCATTAGCTGGCTTGTCATACATGGCATGCTCCACCTGTTGGGCTATGATCATGAACGATCAGAAAGTGATGAGAAAGAAATGACCGACAGGGAAAACGAATTACTGAATAAGCTTTTGAAATATAGGAGAACAGGAATGACCAAACTTGCTATTAATGTTGATCATGTAGCTACAATCAGACAGGCAAGAGGGATTATTGAACCCGATCCTGTTTACGCTGCCGCAATCTGTGAGCTGGCCGGAGCTTCAGGAATCGTTATCCACCTGCGGGAAGACCGCCGCCACATCCAGGACAGAGATGTTTATCTTTTACGGCAGACAATAAAAACAAAGCTCAACCTGGAAATGGGTGCCAATAAAGACATTATCAAGATTGCCCTCGATATCAAGCCGGACCTGATTACTCTGGTTCCTGAAAAACGTCAGGAGCTAACCACCGAAGGTGGCCTTGACGTCGTTTCACAGATGAAAAAAATTGGCAAAGTAATCGAGAAAATGACAGCAGCATCAGTTCCTGTTTCCATTTTTGTCGATCCCGATCAAAAACAAATTGCAGCCGCACAAAAGGTAGGCGCAACCTTCGTCGAACTTCACACCGGGAAATACTGTGATGTAATTGGTGAAAGTAACCGGGAACATGAATTTCAGCTCCTTCTGGAGGCAGCAGAGGCAGCTTCACAAATGGGATTAAGGGTTTGTGCCGGACAT
>JAHJLI010000168.1 GCA_018821785.1 Pseudomonadota bacterium | reverse complement strand
TGTCTCCGTTCTCGATGCATTCCCCGTACACGATCGAATGCACTGAGCTACCATCCGTTGTAACGAACGAAAAACATACCTTCGCTATGTGATGAATTCCCCGACCTTCGATCTGGCTCATCGTGTGATCCAACACTTCTTGCTGCACGAAAACACCTGCTTCGCCAAAAGCCTGATGCAAGGCATTCATGACATCATCGATGCCACGATACTTGAAACTGAACTTCCCTACACTTGTTCGGCCTTTTGAGACTGAGCCGACTGCTGTGATGATTTCGGCCATTTTCTTGTAAATTAGTTGGTCTGTCATTTTTTAATCCTCACACTTTCTGTTTGAAATTATAAACTTGGATATACCTGAAAAATAATGGCACATTGCTATCGATTTTGAGTTGGATTCAAGCGCTTCCATAAAATCACAGAGTCCCTCATATTTTGCGGGGTTTTGACAAACTATCGTTAAAAATCCAACATCTATGCTATTAAAATAAAACACTATTGCAAAGTCCTCGCCACAACATGGAGATCCAGATTTTTCAACACATATCCTGGTTAGTAAATCCGAACTAATAACCTCGTTGTCGTGTTCAAAGTAAAGCAGCATAACTCCTCCTAGAAAAATTTGTTGGTAGATAGATCAACACGAAGTTTCATCGTGCCGTTAACGCCGAATCTGTTCTTTAGCACTGTGAGTGCCAGGTGAAAGTCCTCTTTAGCATCATGCAGGACACCTATGAAGTCTGCAGCTTGTTCGATCCCGCCTGAGTCCTTTAAATGGCTCATCTTGGCTTCGTAGGGGCTTGTGCTGTTACTGTCCTCTGCCCCACGGTTAAGCTGCGCTACGAGTACAACAGTGATCTTGAGTTCAAGTGCTAACGACTTTGCTCTTTCTGTCATTTCGCTGATCTCTTGGGATCTCGAATTAAACTTCTTGGAATTTATGCTGAACTGCTGAACGTAATCTACTACTGCAATTTTCAACTGCTTCAGTCGATGCTCTTTCCTTATCGCATTTTCTACATATTCCCAAGAGGATTTAGTGTTAGTTTCCAAAGTTAATTTAGCAGTCCTTTGGACATGGGAGGATTTAACTAACCTATCAATTTGCTCATCATCAAACTTCCTTGTAGCTACCACCATAGAATCTAGCCCAGCAAGTTTGCATGTTAGCTTGTCCATTATTTCGTCCCTTAGAAGTTCTATGGAGAAATACTGTACACGGTATCCTGCCAAGGCTGCTGAGAGTGCCATGTTGGTTGCGAGT
The DNA here is from genome assembly GCA_018821785.1 of Pseudomonadota bacterium. Classification (GTDB taxonomy): domain Bacteria; phylum Desulfobacterota; class Desulfobulbia; order Desulfobulbales; family Desulfocapsaceae; genus Desulforhopalus_A. The sequence goes on along the minus strand of JAHJLI010000168.1, from coordinate 1,882 downwards.
GAGGTTTTACCAACTCCTGGTCTGGCTGCAATGCAAATAAGCTTGCCAGGAAGAAACCCACCATTGAGAGATCCATCGATTTCTTTGATACCTGTGGAGATTGCTTTGATACCTCCAGAGTCACAGTCCTCAACCATCTTTGCCATGTATTCATCTACAGCACTCTCATCTGTCCTCGAGCTACCTTCAGCCTGTTCAAAGGTTATCCCTGGGATCTCGTTGCCTGCTGCTACGATCCCTTCGATGCTGTCGCCTGGCTTCCAGTCCTTTGTTATAGCGTTAGCGTTTCTGAGTCCATCTATGAATCTTGCTACATACAAAGCTTTCTTGGCTTCCTCAATGAAGTAGACAATATTCAAAGTGACTGCAGATTCCTTGTGAAGCTTTACAAGCCTATCAGCGTGGTCTTTGTCCAATCGCAAGCGTACAGCATTAAGCGACAGCTCTTTGTGTGCGATGTAGGATCGTACCATCTCTGTGAAAATTTTCTTATTGAGAGGATGCAGAAATAAATTGGGAGTGAGTCCAGAGTTTAAAGCTTTTTCAATATTACCTTGGAAGCAAAGCCCAATAATAATATCTTCGTTTTCATACACTTTTTCAATTAGCATAATTACCCCTTTTCGTTGTTGTAGCTTTCTCTTATCTTTGTTGCAGCATCTGCACAAGGTTTAAAGTCTTTTACAAATGTCGTGAATTCAATTTTCTTGGGAGCTTCTTTGGTGTCGGTAAACTTACCTTCTAGTATTTTCTGAATATTATCTATTTTGATTATCCAATCAAAGTACGCTTTGAAATCGCATTCACTTTCACCACTAAGAAACTTTGAAGTAGGGATTATTTTTATGATCTCAAAAAGTGTCTCCATTCCCACAGTCTTGATAATCGCGTTTATTGACTTTTTGCGTTTCTCGTTCTTTCTGAGAAACTCAACTAGTACTTTTCGGTACGTTGGTAGCTGTTCATTCCAATGATTAACTAAAGTAAGCCAAGGTGGGTTAGAGTCCTCTTGGGAGTCTGCAGCGTCAATGCTCGCCGTTGACGAAGAAGTATTCTTCTTTATCTTTTCTCTTTTATCTCCTCTATATAGAACACCCCCTAGGTGGGCCCTACTCGTATCAATATGCGGGCCCTCAACATGGCCCTCAACATGGCCCTCGCTGATAATGTCATCGTCTATATCTCCAAAGATATCATGTATTTCGGCACTGACTAAGTTGGCCCTAGACTGGGCCCTAGACTGGGCCCTAAGTGGGCCCTTAGTGGGCCCTAAGTGATTACAGTAGCTTATGGCAGAAACAAGCACTCCGTTACCACTTCTTGACGCAGTTATGGCACCAAGAGCCACCAAGTCGCTCAAAGCATCCCTTGCCATTTTTCTGGTCATCCCTATGCCACGATGTTCTTTCCTAACAACTATTTTGTACGTCATTTCTACCCTGTCATCCATATGATCGACCAGGTAGCAGTACATCAGTACAGCATTAGGATTTTCCTTGATGAGTCGGATTAGTTTTCTGGGGACTTGTCTGAAACCTTCTGAGAACATGCTTTTTACCTACCGTTTTTTGTATCTTTAGACTTGCCTTTTATGGATACGATAGGTATATAAAAAACAAGTCTAAGTTTGAACTTTCACAGGCGACAACGAGACTTAAATTACCAGATACGTAGAAATATGCATCTGGTTTTTTTATTTCACCTTTTTCCTGTGTATAGTTCGAGAGATATAATGTCTTATCAATGCCGACCGATTTTTGGTTAGTTCTCCCAGCTTCTCCCAATCGTCTTTATTCAAGCGTATTGAAACAACAAATTCGTCTTTTAAAATCACTCTTTTTGTCTTAGCCATTTTTATATCCTGCCAGCTAGTGTATGTATA
>JAHJLI010000167.1 GCA_018821785.1 Pseudomonadota bacterium | reverse complement strand
TTCAACAATATGCTTGGGGTGATTATTGGCTACTCTGAATTGATCCTCGAGCAGGTAAGCCCTTCTCAACAGTTCCATGCCGAGTTGGAGGAAATTCAGAAAGCAGCCCATCGCTCCGCCGACCTGACCCGACAGCTGTTGACTTTTGCCCGCAAGCAGACCGTAGCACCCAAGGTGCTTGACCTGAACCAGACCGTAGAAGGGATGCTCAACATGTTGAGGCGGCTCATCGGTGAGAATATCAACCTCAATTGGATGCCTGGAAACGGCCTCTGGCCGATCAAGATGGACCCGTCGCAGATCGACCAGATTATGGCAAACCTCTGCGTTAATGCCCGAGATGCTATCGCGGGTGTTGGTAAAATAACTGTCGAGACTGAAAACATTCCTTTTGACAAAGAATACTGTACCACTCATGCAGGGTCTATACCCGGGGAGTATGTGCGGATTGCCGTAAGTGACACCGGAAAGGGTATGGACAGGGAAACGCTTGCCCATATTTTCGAGCCGTTTTTTACTACTAAAGGCGTTGGCGAAGGAACCGGTCTTGGTTTGGCCACAGCGTATGGGGCGGTTAAGCAGAACAACGGTTTCATCAAGGCCTCCAGTGAACCCGGGCGGGGGACGACCTTTGCGATCTACCTACCCCGTTACACAGACAAGGTTAAACCGGCGGCGAGGACCGTCGCTGGAGATTCCATCTCGCCCGGTACCGAGACCATCCTGCTGGTTGAAGACGAACCAATGATCCTGAAGATGACCACCCACATGCTTGTCGGGCAAGGATATCGTGTTCTCGCCGCCGCCTCGCCCATGGAAGCAATCCGTCTGGCCAAAGAACACGCCGGATCAATTGATCTGCTGATGACCGATGTAATCATGCCGGAAATGAACGGCCGCGACCTTGCAAAACACTTGCTTACCATCTCCCCGCACATCAAGCGCCTGTTTATGTCTGGTTATACCGCTAATGTCATCGAGGCTCACGGGATCCTTGATGAGGGGGTACACTTTATCCAGAAGCCCTTTGGTCTGAAGGATCTTGTCGCCGTAATCATGAAGGCACTCAAAAGTTGAAATGGAAAATGTGCCTTGCAACAACGTACTGATCTGTCAAAAAAACGGACTCAGTTACAGAAAGAATGGTACACTAATCAACAGGTTGTTGGAATAATGAGTGAAAAAACCAATTGATACTTCATGTTAGACCAGTGGATCGCTTATGCTCCAGCTAAGATGTGTAAAACCTCGGCGCATTTGCCTTTCGCCCTTTCAACCAGTTTATCCGCCTCGGTCATAACTTGTTGTTTGTAATCTGTGTCTGAAATATCCGTTAAATTAATGAGGACATTTTGATAAGCCCCCCAGATACCTGTTTCCAGCGCCCGGGCCCCGACCTGTGTGTCTGACTTCGACGCCCTGTTGCCATAATGTGCAACGGTGCAGAGACTGTCCCAGCCACTGTCGCCAAGCCTCATGGTAGTAAGCGGCACCTGAATTGCGGTTTTCAATCCAGCCTGCATTTTGGCATCGCGAGCTACTTTTTCGGCCTCGGTCGTTTGTGGCATGCGCACTCCTTCCATGTAGAGCTTGAAAGCTGAGGTGTCGGCATCGATCATTGGAATCAACTGACGGGCCAGATCATGCAGGGGTGGGATCACTTTCTCAAGGTGCGGTTGGACATTTTCGAATTTTCTTACCCCGTGGGTCAACTTGGCGACCATTGAGCCAAGAGCCACACCGATTGCGGCAATTGCCGCCGCAGATGAGCCGCCGCCAGGGGCTGAAGAGCGGGCAGCGATCTCCTCAATAAAGCCGCGAACAGTCATGCCGGCCAGTGGTTCGCAAGGTGGCTCAGCAATCCGGTATTCAATGATTTTGTCTTGAGAGTTGAATTGATTCACCGAACTAAGACCAAGCCGGTCTATGGCCAGGCGGATCTTCTGATCCTCCTCATAGATAAAAAGCTTTTCCTTGGCAATATAGTAGTCGGCCGCCATGAGAAGGGCTTCGAGAGGAACAAGTCCGACAATCTCCGAACCGGCCACTCCGACGCTCAGATCTTTGGCCTCTTTCTTCACCGCCTCAAAAAGGATATGGATGGGGGTTACCCGGTAATCGAGGAGATTAACCGTGACCTGGGCCATGTTATGCTCTTTGACAAACCAGCCCATGCCCTTCACTTCTTTCAGGCTGCCTGGTTCCTCTACTCCTCGGCCTCCCTCCCGCAGGTTGAGGGCGATGCGATGGGCCTGGTTTGGGGTCCCGAGGATATTGACGTTATAGGCAATGAGAAAACTTCTCGCTCCGGTGGCGGTAATACCCCAGGTAGCTACAAACTCGGTCGGCCCATAATCCGGCCGCCATATTGGATCTTTCAGCCGTTCCGGCAGTCCTTCATATTCCCCTTGGCGCAGATCCGGCAGCTTGCGGCGATAATCATGCTCCGCTGCCGCCTCATAAAGATAAAACGGCACCCCCAGTTCCTCTGCTGCCTTCTTCGCGAATTCTTTTGCTATCAGGACACATTCATTCATGGTCACCCCGGCCACCGGGATAAAGGGGCAAACATCGAGAGCCCCGAAGCGGGGATGCTCGCCGCTATGAGAGCGCATGTCGATCATCTGTGCGGCAACCCGGGCGGCAGCCAGAGCGCCTTCGACCACGCTTTCCGGATCACCGACAAAGGTGTACACGGTACGGTTTGTTGACCGCCCGGCATCGACATCCAGCAGGGTACAACCCTTGACCCTTTCGATAGCCTGGCTTATTGCTGCAATAGTCTCGTCATTTCTGCCTTCAGAAAAATTCGGTACACATTCCACTATTTTCTTCATCACCTTCTCCTTACAAGGGCTTGCCTCCGAGTATGCAAGCAGCTTAAATTTTCATACCTTTCTTATAGACAGAAGCAACCGATGATACTCCGGCATGATAAGCAAGAATGGCCGGCGTCTCACCGTCAAGCAGCAGAAAATCGGCCTGTTTGCCTTTATCAAGACTGCCGGTCCTGCCGGCCATGCCGATACTGTAGGCGGCGTTCAAGGTGGTACCGGTTAAGGCTTCGGCAGGGCTCATCTGCATATTGAGGACGGCAAGACCGAAGACAAACTGCATCGACTCGGTGAAACTCGAACCCGGATTGCAGTCGGTGGCAAGCGCCACCGGCAGACCTTGCTCAATCATAAATCTCGCCCTGGCGTAGGGTTTTCTGAGGCTATAAGCGGTTGCGGGGAGGAGGACGGCAATCACCCCCGCTGCGGCCATGGCCATGATGTTGTGATCACTTGCCGCCAGAAGGTGATCAGCCGAGCAGGCGCCAAGTTCCGCAGCAAGTCCGGCCCCACCTAGGTCATTGACCTCATCGGCATGGATTTTCAAGCCGAGTCCCATTGCCTTGGCAGCCTCAAGTAACCGTCTGCTTTCAGCAAGGGAGAACACCCCTTGTTCGCAAAACACATCACAAAATCTGGCAACTCCCTGCAGACATACCGCCGGCAGCATTTCTTTAATCACCATATCGATGAATCGGTCGGGATCGCTCCGGTAAGTTACGGGAACAGCATGGGCGCCCAGAAAGGTGGGGACCACATCAGCCGGGCTGTTATTGGCCACCCTGTCGATGATTCTCAGCATCTTCAGCTCATTTTCGGTATCCAGACCGTAGCCGCTTTTTATTTCCAGGGTTGTGGTGCCAAATTGCATGGCTTTGGTGACCCGTTCCAAGGTCTTGTGGTAAAGTTCATCGTCGCTTGCCGTAACTATCGCCTGGACGGAGGAGAGAATGCCACCACCCTGCCTGAGAATCTCAAGATAGGGCGTCCCGTCCAGGCGCATGGCAAATTCAGCCTCCCGCAGGTTGGTGAAACACATATGGGTATGGGGATCGACAAAACCTGGAATCAAGCACCTGCCAGCGCAATCCACTTCTTGAATTTTTCGCGTCTTTCTGATCGAGGCAAGCACCTCAGGCTCATTGCCTATCGCGACAATCAGATCATCTTCAATAAGCATTGCCCCTCGCGGGAAATTTGCCAGCGCACCCTGAGCCTTTCCGGCCCGCGGCCGACCTTCATCCACGGGGGTATAAATTCTGGCGTTGCGAAAAAGTTGTCGCGACATTTTCCCTCCCACCTGATTGAGTTGCTGTTACCTGTTTTTTGCAAATATTGCAGCCACCGCCATGCTCACCCCGTTTTCGTCTGCCTGGTAAGGGATGGTTATCTGGTCACCATTTTCGTTTTCTTTGTTATAGGCGATAGCGACTTCCATGGCGTTCGGGTTTCGTCCCCAGTTTCGCCTGGCTACTCCGCCCATGACATCCCAGGACATAGCGGTCCCGAGAATCTCATCGACCCGCCTACTGCCATCGAGCACCATGCCGAAGCCACCGTTTATTGCTTTGCCGATACCGGTTCCCCCACCGTTGTGGAGAGCAACCAGGGACATGCCTCTGGCGGCGTTTCCGGCAAAACAGTGGGTCGCCATATCGGCGCAGACATTGCTGCCGTCTTTGATATTTGCCGTTTCTCTGAAAGGAGAATCCGTTCCACCAGGATCATGATGATCGCGGCCAAGGATGATCGGACCAACCTCGCCGTTGCGCACCATCTCGTTGAACTTCAAAGCAATGGCAGTGCGTCCCTTGGCATCCGAATACAGAATACGGGCCTGACTGCCGACAACCAGTTGGTTAGCCTCTGCATCGCGTATCCAGATATAATTGTCGCGATCCTCGGCCCGACGGTTCGGGTCGATGCACGACATCGCCGCCAGATCAGTCTTTACCAAGTCTTGCGGGCTGCCGCTCAAACAGACCCAGCGAAACGGTCCATAGCCGTAGTCGAAGATCGGGCCCATGATATCCTCGAAATAGGACGGGAAGATAAAACCATCTTTGGCATCGACACCGTTGCTGACAATTTCTTTTACACCAGCGTCGAATACTGCTTTCAAAAAGGCATTGCCATAATCAAAGAAATAGGCTCCCTGGCCTGCGAGTTTTTGGATCGCCTCATAATGACGACGAAGGCTCCGGTCGACAAGCAGCCGGAATTTTTTTCGGTCAGTGGCAAGCAGATGGGTGCGCTCGGCAAAATCGATCCCTTGCGGACAATAGCCGCCGTCGTACACCACATGACAGGATGTCTGGTCGGAAAAGAGATCGACTGGAAACTGTTTCTTGGCAAGATGCTCAAGCAGATCGACCACATTGCCGTGGTATGCGATCGATGTATTCGTTTTCTCGGCCACACTCTTTCCGGCCCACTTCAATATTTCATCGAGATCGGCCGAGACCCTGTCGACCCATCCCTGGCGCTTGCGGGTTTCGATCCTGGAGATATCAACCTCGGCGGTGATAGACACGGCGCCGGCGATCTTTGCGGCCTTCGGCTGCGCTCCGCTCATGCCGCCAAGCCCGGAAGAGACAAAGATCAGACCGGCGAGATCATTTTCTGCCGCCACGCCGCGCATCTTCCGGCCGGCATTCAGCAGGGTGTTATAAGTGCCGTGGACGATACCCTGCGGGCCGATATACATCCATCCTCCGGCTGTCATCTGGCCGTAGGAGGACACGCCCATCTGGGCTGCAATCTCCCAGTCATCTTGATTGTCATAGAGCCCGACCATCAGGCCGTTGGTGATGATCACCCGTGGATTGTCGGGGCTCGATTTGAAAAGTCCCAGGGGGTGGCCCGACTGCATGACCAGGGTCTGATTTTCAGTCATCACCTGCAAATACATTTTTATCAGCCGCAACTGCATCCAGTTCTGGCAAACACTGCCGGTCTCTCCGTAGGTCACCAGCTCGTAGGGATAAAGCGCCACCTCGAAGTCGAGGTTGTTGTCTATCATCAGTTGAAATGCCTTGCCGGCCAGGCAGTTGCCTTGATAGTCGTCAATGGCTTTGGCCTTTATGGGCCCGTGGGGACGAAAACGGTAGCCGTAAATTCTCCCAAGAGTCTGCAGTTCTTCGAGAAACTCAGGGATTAGAAACGGATGATGCTGTTCCGGGATATAGCGCAGGGCATTTTTCAGAGCTGTCTCGGTCTGACTCCTGCTCAAACGAAATCCACGGTCCGGTGCCCGTCTGATGCCAGACAAAAATTCTTCTTTCTCCGGCAGTTCATCGTCTAATCGAACCTTCATGGCCTCGGCTATCTCGGCATTGCTCTTCATTATGGGCTCCTTTGCTACGTTTGTTGTACTCTCAAGCGCGTTCTCACGCATTCTCCGGATAGACTACCATCTTCTTGTTGTATATACAAATAATTTTTTAAACATGATTTAAGTTGATTAATTGTATTTTTGTATATACATTTGGCGAAACAATTTGTGGTGTCGAAGGCTTCGTCAGCGCCGGACACCCTTTGGAAAAAAATAATTCGAAATTAAGAGGAACCATGGCTACCAAAATACTCATCCACCCCGGCAAACTCACCCTGGCGCAGCTGCGTCGAATCGCCAAAGAGCCGGTCACGGTAGGCTTGGCGGAAAGCTGCAAGACGAACATAGATGCATCGGTAAAAACAGTCAGAGATCTCATCGCCCAAGGCCGGGTGATCTACGGAATCAACACCGGTTTTGGTCTGTTGGCCAAGACGGTAATTCCGAGCGACGAACTTGAACATCTGCAGCGCTCCATCGTCCTCTCTCACGCCGCCGGGGTTGGCGCTTTCATGAAAGAATCGACGGTCAGGTTGATGATGGTTCTGAAAATCAACAGTTTGGCCAGAGGTTATTCAGGAATTCGCCTCGTAGTCATAGAAGCGCTGATGCGGCTTGTGAACGCTGGTGTTTATCCGTGTATTCCGCAAAAAGGCTCGGTTGGGGCCTCCGGAGATCTGGCACCACTTGCCCATATGAGTACTGTGCTTCTAGGTGAAGGTGAGGTTCTCTTCCAGGGTAAACGGCTATCGGGTGCGGAAGGTTTGAAAGAAGCCGGGCTTCTGCCTATAACCCTGGGGCCCAAGGAAGGTCTGGCTTTGTTGAACGGTACTCAGGCCTCCACGGCCTTTGCCCTTGAAGGGCTCTTTGCCGCTGAAGATCTGTTTGCCGCTGCGGTTGTTTCCGGTAGTCTCAGCGTTGAAGCGGCACTCGGAAGCCGGCGGCCGTTCGATCCTCTTATCCAGGAAGTACGGGGGCACCGGGCGCAGATCGATGTGGCGGCGATGTACCGTCAACTCCTCGCCCACAGTGAAATAGAAATCTCCCATAAAGACTGCGAGGCGGTGCAAGATCCCTATTCTCTGCGTTGTCAGCCCCAGGTGATGGGCGCCTGTCTCACTCAGATACGCAATGCCGCAGAAATAATTGGCACCGAGTCCAACGCGGTTTCCGACAACCCACTGGTCTTCGCAAGAGAAAACGACATCATGTCTGGAGGAAATTTTCATGCCGAGCCCATTGCCATGGCCGCCGATAATCTCGCCCTGGCCATTGCCGAAATCGGCGCCCTCTCTGAGAGAAGGATGGCCCTCTTGATAGATACCCACATGTCCAAGCTGCCGCCTTTTCTCGTGGAAAAGGGTGGCCTCAACTCCGGCTTTATGATCGCCCAGGTGACCGCCGCGGCCCTTGCCAGCGAGAACAAATCCCTTGCCCATCCGGCATCGGTCGACAGCCTGCCGACCTCGGCCAACCAGGAAGACCACGTTTCCATGGCCACCTTTGCCGCAAGACGGCTGTTGGAGATGGCTGACAATACCGCCGGCGTGCTGGCCATTGAACTGCTCGCCGCCTGCCAGGGGGTCGATTTTCGCGCACCCCTCAAATCTTCGCCGTTGCTCGAAACTGCAAAAGCTCAGGTCCGTGCAGTCGTATCGTTTTATGATCAGGATCGCTATTTTGCGCCGGATATCCAGAAAGCTTTAGAACTGGTCCAATCGGGAGCTTTCAACCATCTGGTCGGAACCGATCTGTTACCAAGCTTTTCGGGATAACCGGTTATGCAAAAACAAGAGCCAGTCCTGTTCAACAAGCCCCTTTACCAGCGGGTTAAGGACCATATCCTTAATCTTATCAACAGCGGGACTCTGCGGCCAGGAATGCAGATCGAGTCTGAGGCCGAACTCGTCACCACCATGGGCGCCTCGCGCATGACCGTCAACCGCGCGCTTCGCGAACTCACCGCAGAAGGGCGTCTCAGTCGAAGGCAGGGGTGTGGTACCTTTGTCGCCACCAGGAAGCCACAGGCTGCGTTGTTTACCATCCAGTCTATTGCCGACGAAATTCGCAGCCGTGGTGGTTCCTATTCATGCACCGTCCACCTTCTCCAGGAAGAAAAGGCCAGCCCATCTCTGGCGGCCGCCATGGACCTTGCTCCCTACACCCCGGTGTTCCATTCAATCATTGTTCATAAGGAAGGTAATGTGCCGATTCAGCTCGGTTGCCGGTATATCCGTCCAGAGATTGCCCCACATTTTCTCGAACAGGATTTTACTCAGGTGACTGTCAGCGATTACCTTCTCGGCATCGCCCCTGTAACCGCTATTGAACATATTGTTGAAGCCATTATTCCAGAGCCCTGGATACGCGATCTGCTGGAAATTAATGGTTCAGAACCCTGCCTTGCGCTTCATCGTAAGACTTGGGTAGGGCAAGTAATTGCTACTAAAAGCACTTTTTACTCTCCAGGCTCCCGCTTTACTCTGGGTGGTATATTCACCCCAACATCGCCAGGAAGCATTGGAGTGATGTAGATAAACAGCCTGGTAACTTTAAATTTCTGTCGCCATCCGTTAAAAAGCTATGTCACACTTTCGAGCTGTTTCCTTGATGATACTGGTAACCCTGCTCTGGAGCACAGCCGGAGTAGTCACACGACATCTCGATTCTGCCCCGAGCTTTGAAGTAACATTCTGGCGCAGTACCTTTAACGCCCTGGCCCTGGCAGTTGCCCTGACTCTGATCCGCGGTCCCGGCCTGTGGCGCAGACTCTTGCATTCTCCCAGAGTTATCTGGATTTCAGGGATATGCTGGGCCAGCATGTTCACCGCCTTTATGTTGGCGATAACTCTCACCACAGTTGCCAATGTTCTTATTACTCTGGCTGTCGGGCCGCTGATCACAGCCCTTTTTGCTCGCCTCTTTCTCCATCACAAACTGCCGCCGGCGACCTGGGTGGCGATCGTCGTGGCCAGCGTGGGAATAGCCTGGATGTTTCGCCAGGACGGAGATGCAACGCTGTCCCTGCTTGGTACCCTAGTGGCTTTGGCAGTACCGATTGCAGCTGCAGTGAATTTCACGATTCTGCAGCATGTCGGCCTTAACAGGGATAGGTCGATCGCTTTAGGCGCAGAGCCTGTTCAGGACATGTTGCCGGCGGTTCTGATCGGGGCAACGCTCTCAGCTCTGGTGACTTTGCCCCTGTCCTGGCCGTTCCAGGCATCGACCCACGACCTTGGTTTGCTTTCGTTGCTCGGGATCTTTCAGCTTGCCATACCTTGCCTGCTCGTGGTTCGTTTGAGCAGAGAACTGCCGGCGCCTGAGATTTCGCTGCTGGCTCTTCTTGAAGTTATCTTCGGGGTGACATGGGCATGGCTATGGGCCGGGGAGCAACCCTCCGCCAATACTCTCAGTGGTGGCGCATTGGTGCTGGGAGCACTTGTGGCCAATGAGTTTGCAAGAATTTCGTATATACGGATTGGAAAGCGAAAAATAAACTCTGATACTCGCAGAAAATCGTTGGGCAGCCCAAGCGATCACTAGGCCAATGTGTTTTGCGACCTGCCGGTCGCCCTTCACCAAAAATAGAATGGGTTGAAGGGAGTTGTTCTGGAAAGAAAGTATGGAACGATTGGCAGGACTGTGTCCTTTATAAAATGAAACAATTGATTCTGTGTCTGTGTCTATCCTGTGGTATTGTGTCTGTTGTGTACTGTGAAACCAGTTACAATCGCACTCAATATGAACATAGAGACAAGAATCATGGAAAAGACCTATTTATATAAAGAAGTAGCCGAAAGAATAGCCGCTCTTGTCGCCGGCGGGACCTTCAGGACCGGTGATCGGTTGCCGTCGATCAGGGAGATGAGTCGACAGGCACAGGTGAGTATCAACACAGTCAAAGTAGCATACAGTCACCTTGAGGACCAGTGCCTCATCGAAGCTCGGCCGCAGTCTGGGTACTATGTTTGCCCCAGGCCATTGGAGTTGCCGAGAGAACCCAAGATCAGCCAAAGAAATATTGAACCCCAGGGGGTCAGCTCAAGCAAACTGGTCGGCCGATTGATGAAGGATATTCTTGACAGCGAGAAGATCCAGTTTGGTGCGGCGATACCTGACCCGGCACTGATTCCCGCCAAGAAACTCGGACGTATCTTGGCGGTTGCCTGCCGCAATCATGCGTTGGAGAGCATTGGTTATGCGACTGCACCCGGCAACACCCGCCTGCGCAGTCAGATCGGCCGATGGATGCTCAAAGCAGGTTGTACGCTCTCCGCCGACGAACTCATTATTACCACCGGAGGTTCTGAGGCAGTCTTTCTGGCTCTTCAGGTACTCTGCCGTCCGGGCGATACTGTGGCAATAGGATCGCCCATCTATTTTAATTTTGTCCAGATGCTGCAACTTCTCAAGCTTCGAGTGATCGAAATCCCGACTTCGCCGACTGAAGGGTTGCATCTCGATACTCTTCGTAATGCCCTGAAAACCAATAAGATTGCCTGTTGTGTTGTTATCTCGAATTTCGACAATCCCATGGGCAGTTGCATGACCGATGCCAGGAAGCAGGAGTTGGCCGAGATGCTCGCCGGTGCGGGGGTGCCGCTTATTGAAGACGACATCAACGGTGACCTCAGCCACTGCGATGAACGGCCAAGTGTGGCCAAAGCCTGGGACCGCGAGGGTAATATCCTTCTCTGTTCTTCCTTCTCAAAAACCCTCGCTCCGGGATACCGGGTCGGGTGGATTGCACCTGGCAGATACATGGAAGAGACGCTGCACCGCAAACTGGTTTCCAATATCGCTTCTGCCAGCCCCACCCAGCTTGCTGTGGCTGAATTCCTTGCCAATGGCGGATATGCCCATCATTTGCGGGTAATCCGCAAGGCCTATGCAATCAAATTGGCCCAGATGGCCGAAGCCATCGGTAGATATTTCCCCGAAGGAACCAGGGTGACCCGTCCTGCCGGAGGATTCACACTCTGGATCGAATTGCCGGCCGATGTTGATACTGTCGACCTTTATAGCCAGGTTGAATCAAGAAAGATCACTTTCGCTCCTGGTCGGATTTTTTCAACAAGGGGCAAATTTCGTAACTGCCTGCGATTCAATGGTGCCTTTTGGTCGGAAAAAAACCGCTGGGCCGTTGAGTTGCTGGGCAGAATGGCAAAAGAGCTCTGCATGAAACAGTCTTGATAAGGGTTTTGTGTTCCCGTGTTAATTTTTTTATTTCGGAGTTTTTAATGAAAAATGTACTGTTTTATCTGATAACTGTGCTCATTTGGGGATCAACCTGGCTTGGAATAAAAATGCAGCTTGGTGTTGTAGACCCGATGGTGTCGGTATCCTATCGCTTTGCTCTGGCCTCAATTCTCTTGCTGTCCTGGTGTGCGGTCAGGAAAATGAACATGCGGTTTAGTCTTCGAGAACATGGGTTCATGTTGTTACAGGGAATTCTGCTCTTTGGTTTTAACTATTTCTTTTTTTATAAGGCCGAATTGTATGTTACAAGTGGACTTGCGGCGGTGCTGTTTTCTTCCATCCTGGTAATGAATATCCTAAATGGCGCTCTTTTCCTTGGTTCGGCAATAGACGGTAAGGTGGTCTTTGGGGGGATGATCGGTCTCATTGGTATGGTTCTTGTTTTTCTCCCCGAGATATCCCATTTCTCTTTTGATAACCACGGAGTGAGGGGTGCTGCCTTTTGTATTCTCGCAACCCTGTTTGCCTCCTGGGGTAACATTACTTCGGCCCGAAATCAGAAAAACAGGCTGCCGATAATCCAGAGCAATGCCTACGGCATGGGATACGGGGCGTTAGTAATGTTTGTCGTGGCTTTGGTCAGCGGCAAGACCTTCCAGATTGAGGTGTCGGCCGCCTATCTTGGATCATTGTTTTACCTGGCTGTTTTTGGTTCAATTGTTGCCTTTGGTTGCTATCTCTACCTGGTTGGCTCTATAGGTGCTGATCGGGCAGCCTATTCGACATTGCTGTTTCCTTTGGTGGCGCTGGCAATATCTACAGTCTGGGAAGGATATGAGTGGAGTACCGCCTCGCTCTCAGGGGTATTCTTTATTATCTTGGGCAATGTCTTTATCCTCACCAGAAAAAGGGTGGTGCCGCAGGGTTCGCCAGTCCTGACAGATAAGCTTGGAATTTCCGGTGAAACGGCTTAGATCACATGGTGGTTGAGCAAACATCGCCACCTCGGTTGCAATGTCTATCAGCAAAACAGGAGAAATATGTCCATACTTCCCTCGCAACGCCATTTGTTCGATATACCCGATGAAATCGCCTATTTCAATTGTGCCTACAATTCGCCTCAACTGAATGAGTCGAAAAACCGACTGCTTGCCGGGGTCCGCACGAAGAGCCACCCTTGGGAACGTACTTCCGCAAGTTTCTTTGAAGATGCAGAAACGATACGAGGGCTCTCTTCGGAGATCTTTGGTGGCGATCCATCCGGATATGCGGTTGTTCCTGCCGCAAGCTACGGATTGAGCGCTGCCGCGCGGGCCATTGAACCGCATCTTCTAGCAGGAGACAAAATCCTGGTTGTCGCCGAGGAGTTTCCCAGCAATGTTTTACCGTGGAAAAGAACCGCACAAGAAACCGGAGCGATATTGATAACGGTGCCAACACCTGAACATGGGAGTTGGACACAGGCCATTCTCGATAAAATCGATAAAGGTGTAAGAGTTGTTGCAATATCGCCCTGCCATTGGACCAATGGTGCTTTCATCGATCTTGTAACTTTGGGCAAGGCATGCCGAGAGGGAGATGGAATCTTGGTGATAGATGCTACGCAAACGCTCGCCGCAATGCCATTAGCCATAGAAGAGGTGAAGCCGGATTTTCTTGTGGCGGCGGGCTATAAGTGGCTGCTTTGCCCCTATGGTTTCAGCCTTCTTTACGTTGCAGAACATTGGCGAGATGCTCGTCCACTTGAAGAAACCTGGTTGGCTCGGGACAATGCATATGATTTCAGTGCGCTGGTCAGGTATTCCGACGCGTATATGCCAGGCGCAAGGCGCTTTGACATGGGCGAAAAATGCAGTGCCACCATTCTCCCCGGGGCTATTGCCGCCTTAGAGCAAATCAAGAAATGGAGGGTCGGCAGCATTGCTGAAGCACTGTCAAAAATAAATGAGAGAATAGCTGTCCACATTGAACAGTTGGGATTTCATCTGCCGGGCGAATCACAGCGATGTCCTCATATGTTTGGCGCACAATTGCCGGAAAGCTATGAGGGCAATTTGGTCGACGAGTTGAAAATGCGAAAGATTTTTATCAGTCAGCGGGGCAAATCGGTTCGTTTTGCCCCGCATCTTCATATAACCAGTGATGATGTAGATCGCCTCTTGAAGGCAATAGGTGAAATAGTACAGTAGCGGTGACTGAGCCCTATTTCATCGGTTTGAGTTCTACACGACGATTGTTGCTTCGACCGGTGGCTGTATCGTTGGTGTCCATGTCCCTGCCGTCGATAATCACAATCATGGCAATCGTGGGCCCTTATTAATTATTTCGAATCTGTCTTCATCTGAGTGTTGATCAGCGGCAATTATGTTTTTTGGTGAAACGAGAACTGTACATTGAGTGCCAAAGAAAAATTATTTGCATATTTTTTACAAAGAATTTCTCACGAAGGGATTTCTTTCCCACGAGGGTTATTATAGTAATCCCGTTCATCGGGCAAGGTTGTTTAAAAGACTAACCCCCCACAAGGGGAACAAGTACCTTCACGAGAAATCATTCTTAAAAAACGAGGGATTTCTTTCTAAGGTACTAACATCAATGAATACAGAGTGTCGCTGCCTTTCAGGAGAATAAGCAATTGATACTGGGCCAGTTTGGGAAAGGAAAATGACAAAGAGTTCCTTGAATAGGTGAGGTTTTAGCGTTATGTTTACAATTGAGTTTAATATATTCTTTCAGAAGGTGAGGTTATGGCAAGGTCAAAGTGTCCATCATGTGAATACCACGAATTTGAGGCTGTTCACGTGACGACAAAAACCGGGCAGAAATTCTGCCTTATTCAGTGTCTTGCATGTGGTACCGTTGTTGGTGCGCTAGACGAGGTGAAAATCACCAATGTTATTAAAAGCGCAGAAAGGAAGTTGTCAAAATTCCTGGAAAATCTCAATCGCAAAGTAATAAACGTTTGTAACCGGAAAAATACCTGAAATCTCGTCCGAGATTTCGACTGCGAGCACTAATCAATATAGACCGGAAACATTCCATCCGGTATACTTTACGTATCTGAAGAATCTTCCAATGCCGGTCCTTTTTGTTTTAACTATATCCGACAAACTGGATTCTATATGATACCCCTTGTGGGATAGAAATCCCTTCACGAGAAATTCTTCGTAAAAAATATGCAAATGCATTTTTAATAGGGACCAAAGGTGGAGTCGTGCAATATCCCTTTCTTTTCCAGTATAAGGTGCGGCCGGCAATATCGCACAAAGATTGGAATACGTTGAACGCAGCAATTGCCACGGTGATGGTTTTTGCCGATTCCGGGACGATGGGACGTTGTCGAAGTGTCAGGTTCATTTCCCGAAGTCATTGGGATGTAGTCGAATTTATGAGGGCGATGATTGTTTGCCCGCACCAGATAAAAAATTTTGATGCAGCTCTCAGCAAGGTATACCGACAGGCCGAGCTCTTTGGTATTGCTGCCTGTTTTGATGGTTGGACAAAACATCCTCATAGCTAACGGCAAGCATCGCTCTCATCTGCTGGGAAAAATTACTTGGCGAATGAATGCCTGAAACGGCATAAGGAGCCGTAGGGAAATGGTTATAAATGGCCTTGTTATTTCCTAACGGCTCCTAAAGGAAAAAGGAAAAAACTGTGGAAGAAGATGTAGGCAAAAAGCTTGTCCAAGCTTTAAAGGATCCCAACAACATAGATAGCCAGGAGAGTATCGCCAAAGCGATGGAGTTGACCAAGGCATATGCCAGTTCCGGGTCGGCAACCCATTTCAGCACGGTTACGAAACTCTTTTACGATCTGTTTGAGATGTTTGAAACCGGCAAAGATCCGCGAATCAAATAGTCGGGGGATTTCGTTTGAGGTATTTGTCAAGGCAGGTGATGCCTTGACACTTTTTGATTATTTTCTTCAAATATTCAATATTTTTATTAATATTCTCAAAATAGAGATTGCGGTCGATTTTGTATCTCTCGCGAAAATGCGTTTGCATTGCCGTGGAGGTATGTGAAAAGGTGGTGAGAAGACGTTTGAGAACCACCTTTTGGTAAAAGTTTGCCGTATGTTCCATGAGTTCCAGAGCTGAACTGTGTTTACTTATGCCTCCCGAATGCAGTTCCTTGTACAATAGGGGCAAGCACTCTAAATAATAGCGATCAGCCATTTGCGCGAGGATATCAGCCGATCCGACTACTTGCCCGACTAGCTGAATTTCAAGGCTGTGGAATTCGAAGGTGGCAGGATCGCTTTCCAGATCGGTGTAATTGATTATTGTCGCACAGTCTTTTGCAATATCTTCTCCGAGGCCTTTTTCGGCAGCATAGCGGCTGAGGAAAAGGATCGATCGAACCTCGTGGTCCGCCATATATTCGGTGCCTGAATGGGCCGGATCACCCTCCTGTAAAAGCATCCCGGTATCATGAAAATAGGCGGCGAGAAGGCCTCGCAGGAGCATGTCGGAAGTAATCGGTATGTGGTTGCTGCACTGAAGCCCGTCAAAGAGACGGATCGTCGCCAGCACCACCATCTGGCTGTGGCGGAGGTTGTGATACGGCAATGTACTTTTTTGAAAATCGGGATGCGAGCCGGCAAAGAAGGCCGCAAGGTCTTTATCAACCTCGCGAATCAGATTGAGATCTGTCGCTGGACAGAT
>JAHJLI010000166.1 GCA_018821785.1 Pseudomonadota bacterium | reverse complement strand
AGACCTTGAGCAGGGTTTTGCACGTGTGCGGTGCCCCGATTGTCACCATGAGTATCTCCTTGCCTTCAGTTGTCGGGGGCGTTGGTTTTGCCCATCATGCCATAGCAAGAAGGTGGTTCAGTTCGGCAGCCATTTGCAGGACAATGTTCTCTTTCCTGTCCCGCATCGCCAGTATGTTTTCAGCATCCCGAAAATTATCCGCAGGTATTTTCTCTACGATCGCAAATTACTCGGCAAGTTGAGCCAGTGCGCGGCATCGTGCCTCACGAGCTTTTTTCGGATCACCCTCGGCAAAAATCTGGGGATTCCTGGTATCGCCCTGGCCATCCAGACCTTTGGTGACTATGCCAAATGGCATCCGCATGTCCATGCTCTGGTGGCGGATGGGCTCTTCACCGAGACCGGTTTTTTTTTATGTGATGCCGAAGGTTGCTATTCGGCCTCTTGCCGAACTTTTCCGTGCTTCGGTCTTGAAGATGCTGAAAGACGAAGGGCGTCTTGATGACACCTTGATAAAAAAGATCCTCACCTGGCGGCACAACTCAGGGTTCAGTGTCCATAACGAGGTGCGGCTTCAGGCAGGAGACGCCAAGGGTATCGAGAATGTCGCCCAGTACATCATCCGCAATACCTTCTCGCTGGCCAAGCTGAGTTATATCGAAAATACCGGAACAGTGATTTACCGCTCGAAGATGAGCCATGGCGGCAACAAGAGGAATTTTGAGATGTTTACACCCCTTGAATTTATTGCCGCAATTACCCAACATATTCCCGAAAGGCTCGCCCAAATGGTGAGGTACTATGGTTGGTATTCAAACAGAATGCGGGGCGACCGCCAAAGAGCCGAGGTATTGCAAGGGGAGTCGGAGAAAACGGAAGAGCAAACCAGCGAGGTAATTGTCATAAGCAATTTCCGAACGAAGAAAATCCCACCTCTGGTTTGGCGTGAATGTATTAAAAAAGTCTGGGAGGTAGACCCGCTTCTTTGCAACCATTGCGGTGGATTGATGAAGATCGTGAGTTTCATCTACGAACACCGGGTGATTAAGAAGATCCTGGCTCATCTCGGTTTGTTGCGGGGGGAAGAACAAAAGCGTGGTCCACCTCCAAAGAAATGTTCGGAAGTAGTTGTTGAACCTTTCGATGATGGCTGGCCGGAATATGAGGAGACTTTCATCGATGTACAGGCATGATAATCGTCTGTGGCGGGATACTGTTGTCAAAAACAGGTGGTAAATGCGAAATTTTCGACGGTGAATGTCTTGTTTTGCGTTGTCTAGTGTCGATTTCTCGGTTGAAGTCAAAATTATTGTAAAACTTGTCTTGAAAGGGTAGTACTAAAGCATCGGTTCAGATAGTCCTGCGTTTGAAAGGGCTTTTTTTAGGAAGCCCGAAAAAAGCGATTGCTTATCACCCCTATCACCCACCTCACCTGCATTAGAGGCGCTACTGCGGTGATGCAAATATATGGGCCAAGGTAAGGGTGCTTTCTTTTGACGTTTGTTTTTTTGCTGTGGTTATTCCATGTATGATCGGCAATTAGGATCTCAGGGGAGGCACTTGGTTTTGGTACCCATACTGGTTGAATATTCCGGCGCTGTTAGGGTGCCGTGCGAATACTCAGGCAACTTATTAACCGGACGTGTTGGGCATTCGCTCTACATTGTCAAGAATCATCTGACGCTGATAACAGTGCGAGGACTACCTCCGAGATAATCAATGAAACATCAACGATCTTATTCGAAATTAAAACGGGAAAGAGGGCGTTCAGAATTTTGTGTCAGTTAACTGAAAGCTGATATATTCAGCAGAAAAAAGGAAAACTGACATGACTGAAGAAGGAAACCGATTTGATTTTGAGACTGCTCTAAAAGCAATAAGGGAAGGGAAACCGCTGCTTGGAAAAGAAGGAATCCTCACGCCACTTATCAAGAATCTCACCGAAGCAGCCCTGGAAGGTGAGCTTGATTTCCTGGACAAAAAATGGAACGACAAGTATCCCATTGTCATCAAATCCTGGCGAAATAACTGGGAGCGGCTCAGCCAGTTTTTTAAATATCCCGAAGATATTCGCCGTATTATCTATACGACCAACACCATTGAAGCAGTGCATCGCCAATTTCGCAAGTTGACCAAGACGAAAGGTGCTTTCCCGAATCAAGAAAGTCTCTTGAAATTGCTCTACTTAGGTATTCAGAACGCCAGCAAAAAATGGACGATGCCGATCCAGAATTGGTCGCTGACAATTTCCCAACTGGCGATATTTTTTGAAGGAAGACTGGATCAGGAATTGAAACTCTGATAGGGTATTAAATCATGATTTCCACAAGCCCGCTCCAACTAAAGCCGACTCCTCCGACGAGCAACCCCGAAGGGCCCATTCTCGGAGTCGACTTTAGCTTCCGCTACCATTGAAGGTGACTTGGGGGAAAAGAAACCGTGACACAAAACTATGAACACTCCCGCCGATCTCGGTTGAAATCAAAATTATTGTAAAACTTGTCTTGAAAAGGTGCTACTAATGCATCGATTCAGATGGTCCTGCGTTTAAAAGGGATTTTTAGGAAGCCCGAAGACAGCGATGACCTATCATCTCACCTACCCCGAAGAAAGCGATGACCTATCACCTAATCACGCGGCCCCGGTCTCCAGTCGCACTTTTTGCCGTCTACTCTACCGCGTTATCATCCGTGATGTATCGCCGGCGTCGGCTATCCGGTGTTTTAAGACTGGAAGCGCGCTGTCGCTGCGCGCTCCGCGCCCGCGATTGCGCTTATAAACGGGGATAATGCGGAATGAGCAGACATTATCGCCGCAAACTTCCGGCGCTTGTCAGGAGCCTGCTGTATCCCGATGCGTTCCACCTCTCGGATCTGCCGGGACGCGGCATGCGCGCGGAGCCGTTCAGGCATGCAGCGGGCGTGGTACTGTCGACCCCCGAGGCGCCCGGACTGGGCGTGTGGGACCAGGCGCCTTTCGCGGTAACCGAGCATTACACGACCCCGGATTTATGCAGTGTTATCCTGACCGGAGCTCGTTACAACCTCCGGCTGAACCTCGTTACCTCGCGATCAGGGGCGGCATTGATTGACTCCACCAGCACCGTGTTGCCGATCGACGGCGCGGCGGTAACAGGCAGGTTGCGCGCCGGCCACGACAAAGTGTCAGGCCATTGCACTGTCTTCAGGTCGGTACACAATAATTATTTCCACACGCTGATCGATAATCTCGCGCGTGTTTACCTGTTGCGGCAGGAACCCTACCGCAGTATCGGTAATATCCGCATGCTGTTTCCATCTGCGCCAACGCGCACGGAACAGTTCTTCCTCGATCGATATTTACCCGGCAATATCGCCATAGAGGTGGTTTCTTCGAACCGGATGCTCGCGCCGGAATCGCTGATTTTCCCCTGTTTTGTTACCCGGCGCACCGCCGCTTGCCTGCCGCCGTCCTACCTGCAGGATATGTTGCCGCATTTCCTGCCGGATAGGCCGCGCGACAGGCGGCACAGGATCTTTATCTCCCGGCGCGCCGGGAACCGGGGCGAGCTGCGTGTCATCAGGAACGAGGCCCAATTGTATGATCAGCTTCACATACGCGGTTTTGAGCGTTACTTTCTCGAGGACTTGAGTATCAGCGAGCAGATCGGGTTGTTTTACGATGCCGAAGCGGTGGTGTCGGCCCACGGTGCGGGGCTTTCCAACCTGGTCTTTGCCCGGGATATTACTGTAGTCGAGCTTCATCCAGCGCAAATGATGATTCCGACCTATTATTACCTGTGCAAGTCCATGGGGCACAACTATGCTGCCTGGAAAGGTAAGCACAGCCATTTTGAAGACAATTTCAGCGTTGATGTCGACCAGGTGATCGAGCTGCTGCCAGTTGAATTCAGCAAGTAGACTATTTTTTCCAATGTACAAGGAAGCCAGGCGAATCAACTTGAAAAGCATACTGCTGACTACCTCGACCCTGCCCCGTTTCATTTCGGATCTCACTCTCGCCCTCAGTAAATATTGCCGGGTGACATTGCTGACCTCCGCCTGTTCCGCAGGATTGTTGCATGATCTGGTTGGGGCGGTGGAAATCATCAGGTACGGCTATGCGCTGTTTCGCGGCTGGGAAAGGCTGGCTTATCCAGGCGCTATTCTCCTGCGGCTCAGGGCAATGCCCTGATTGTGGCCCCTGGCGCCAATGACGTTTGCGGGTTCGGTTGGCCCTCCCCGCCCCCCTTGTTACCAGCCATGGCGGCGACCTCAACGCCCTGGAAGGCAGCCTTGCCAGGCGAACCTGCCGGCTTACTACGCAACGGCGACATGGAGGGTTTGCCGACAGTTAAACTGAAGACCAGCGCCGCGGGTGTTCCCTGCGTGGGTACGGGGGTAGGCGGCATAGCGGATTTCGTCGAATACGATGCCAACGGTCGCCTGGTGCAATCCGGAGACAGCGCACTCGAGTATGACTGGCCGGTGATAGCGCAGCGTTTCAATATGTTTTACGAAATAAGTAATGGTTGGCGGAAAACAGCTTTTGCGGCGTTTGGCAATATCGTTGGCCTCTTCTTTCTTGGCATTTTTGCTATCGCAGGGCTGGGTGCAATATTAAAATCCTCAGTTGTTGTTTATAGTGTTATAAAAATTTCTGGTGCTATGTTCTTGATTTATTGGGGATTGAAATTGCTTTTCAATAGGAATGGCAAAGTTGAAATATTAACATCTTAGCCTGCACCAACGGGCATTGCCACTTATAAGCTATTTTTACAGGCCTTTGGAATCGCTGTGACGAACCCAAGGGCCATTGTGTTTCTTACTGCATTATTTCCACAATTTCTCAATACAAACAGCTTGTTAATTGCTCAATTTTCTACCCTGATATTGACATTGATGTTCTCTTCTTTTTCATTTGT
>JAHJLI010000165.1 GCA_018821785.1 Pseudomonadota bacterium | reverse complement strand
CTTAGATATTATGTTGCCGGGAATGAACGGTCTTGAGGTTCTCTCCGAAATTCGGGCTGCCGGAATTCTGACGCCAGTCCTGATGCTCACCGCCAAAGGCGATATAAAGGACAAAATCACCGGCCTTAACCTTGGCGCTGATGACTATCTGGCCAAGCCTTTCTCCCTTGGCGAACTGCTGGCCAGGATCAGAGCCCTGCTCAGACGTGGCAATACCGGTAATCCGGTTTTGGAAGTTGGCGACGTCCGCCTCAATACAGTCAGTCGCGAAGTAACAAAAGATGGAGAACCGCTGACACTTACCACTAAGGAATTCGCTCTCCTTGAATTTCTCCTCCACAACCGAGGTCGCGCAGTTTCAAGGTTTACCTTAGCTGAGCATGTCTGGGGAGATAACTTCGACCCTTTTAGAATGTCGAACTTCATTGATGTTCATATGAAAAATCTTCGAAAAAAACTCAACTCCCCTGAACAGGAATCGGCAATAAAGAGCGTTAGAGGATTTGGCTTCCTTATAGAAAAAGAAGAAGAATGAAGGTCAGGACAAAATTTACTCTCTGGATCTCCCTTACAGCCCTGGCAACAGCCACAATTTTTTCTCTTTTTGTGTACGTTGAACTCGTTGAGGAACCCTATAGGCTGATAGACAGAGAGCTCACGGAAATTGCCGAAACCGTATTCAATAATCTTGCGTTCTCCGAATCTGGCGCTGAAGCCCATCTTCGGCATGAAGATGGGCACGTGCAGCGATACTGGCTGAAAATCATTGACAGTAAAGGAAAGGCCATCTTTTCCTCTCCCCTGACTCAAAAGTTTGATATTCCTTTCATCGAAGCTAAGCAAGCGTATTTCATCAAAAAAGAAATTCCCTTAACCGCCCTTTGGATAGACCCACAGGATGCAAAGAAATTTGAAAAAATAAGAGATGACTCTGTGAGATTCAGAGTGCTGGTGTTGACGAGAAATTATTCAGAACAAAAGTACACTCTTTTGATTGCTAAACCTCTACTGTTTCTTGATCTGGAGCTCCAGGAGTTACTCACTCGTCTAATTATTGGAATTTTCGCCACTATTATCGGCATTTTTTTATTGAGTTACTTTCTAGCCGGCAGGATTCTTCAACCAATGGCAAGCATTAATTACAAAATTAAAGAGATCCGTGAAAATTCATTGGACCTGCGGATCCCGCTTGGCACCAGTAAAGATGAGTTGTATACCCTATCCCTCTCTCTCAACTCAATGGTTGATCGTTTGCAACATTCCTTCTCACGGCAGAAGGAGTTTGTCAGCAACGCCGCCCATGAGTTGAAAAGCCCCCTGACCATCCTGATGTTGGGACAAGAAGAATTATTGACAAAGAGGTCGTCGGGACCGATTCGCTCAGAGCTGGAAAAACAACTCAGCACCATGCGTCGTCTGAGCATGTTGATACGCAATCTTCTTGATATATCGAGGCTTGAACAAGACGAAAACTGCGTTCGTGAATCGGTCAGAGTAGATGTGCTCATTGAGCAGGTTCTTGAAGACTATCGAGAGATTCTTCAGGCACAAAATATTATCGTGGAGACTGATATCAAGGAATGCCATTTCTCCGGCGATTCAGAAAAGATCCTTCGGCTCCTCATTAACCTCATCGATAACGCCACAAAATACAACATCGAGGCAAACGGCAGAGTCAGAATCACTGTCCGCACAAATAAAGGTAAATTGCACCTGACCATCGCCAATACCAGTCAAGAAATTCCTCCTGCCGATTTGTCGCGACTTTTCGAACAATTTTTTCGAGTGGAAAAATCACGTTCCCAATCTTTTGGTGGCTCAGGCCTCGGCCTGACGATCGCAAAAAGAATTGTCGAACTGCATGGCGGTTCCATTGAAGTGCAAAACCGCGATGGGTGGACGACATTCTTCGTTACACTGTTGTGACTGAAATCAGCGGGAAATTGGGTTCTTAACTCAAACCCACTTACTTTAAAAGTGGCTTCATGGAAAAGATTTGGAATAAATTCGCACGGACGATTCGCTATGGATACCTGCGCGTTGTTCGAATCGAGGCTCCGGCGGAGTCCATAGCCCTTGGCTTGGCTGCAGGGGTCTTTGCCGGGGCTATGCCCTTTTTGTCCCTGCAGATGGTCATCGCCATTGGGCTCGCTTTCCTCATCCGTGGCAATCCCATCGCAGCAGCCTTGGGCACGTGGTGGACCAACCCCTTCAATTGGGCCATCATCTTTCCGCTTCTCTATATGCTAGGCAAGGTTTTCGTGCCTGGGGAGGTCGAGAGCATGAGTATGAGTAACCTGAGCAATCTGGGCCTCCTTGACCTTCTGCGCCAGGGCTGGAAGTGGCTCCTTATCACCACCCTTGGCGGGTTCATCGTCGGAATCCCCCTGGCTATCTCCACCTATTTCGTGACCGTACGGGGCGTGCGTGTCTATCACGACAGCAGGGCCAGCCGCAAATTCGAACGCCGGCACCGGGAACTACGCCAAAGAGTGTCACCGGAAAAATGAACAAGTTGTTTAATGGGTGAGTTTAAAAATAAGGAAAGCTCATGCAGGTAAAGAAGAAATCAACCTTTGATCGGTTATCATTAACTCGTTTTGCATGGCTTTCGATCGTGGCTGCTGGTGTCACAATTTTCATGAAGATGAGCGCCTACCTCATGACAGATTCTGTAGGGTTGCTCTCGGATGCAATCGAATCGTTTGTCAATCTAGCTGGTGCATTGATGGCGCATGTTGGTTCTTGCCGCCCAACCGGCTGATGAAAAAGATCCGTTCGGCCATAGTAAAGCTGAATATTTTTCCAGTGTTGTTGAGGGGATTCTTATCTTGGTGGCAGCAGCCGGGATTGCCTATACTGCCATCGACAGAATAATCCATCCGCGCCTTCTCGAACAAGTCGGTATTGGTGTTGTTGTATGCGCAGCTGCTTCCGCAATTAATTATGCGGTAGCTCGAGTTCTTATGAAAGCCGCTAAAGCGAACAACTCCATCACTCTTGAAGCGGATTTACAGGATATCTTGGGCTCGTTTCAAACGTGATGTATCTTGACTGGAGGCCGACAACAGCCAATATCCTGGTAGGTTTTCTCTCAGCAATAGTTGATAATATCCCGGCCATGTTTGCCGTCCTGACCATGATGTCTGAGATGTCTCAAGGCCAATGGTTGCTTGTCACGCTGACAGCGGGAGTTGGAGGAAGTCTTCTTTCCATCGGTTCTGCAGCAGGTGTGGCGCTTATGGGTCAAGCCAGAGGTAAATACACCTTTTTCGGTCATCTCAAATGGTCTCCGGTAATTGCTCTGGGATACGCAGCGAGTATCTATACTCATTTTCTCATAAACAGCTCATTGATGTAGCCGAAAACCAACAAATTTTCTCATACTGCATCTACCGGCATTTACATGACGCAGGTAGATGCAGATCAAGGTTTCTTCTGACTATTCTTTATCCTGAACTAACTATTGGGCAAATGATTTTTGCGCTACCACTTGTCGCTCAATCTCCATGACCAACTCAGAAGGCAGTCGTAGACGTGCGGCCAGCATGGCGAGATAGCCTTTTTCAGCGGCGGTGTCGACGTCAACGGCCAACAGTGATGCGGTGTAGATTTCTGCAGCGATCTCCGGGCTACTAGCGCTGTTGACGATAGCATCCATATCGACTGGGTGACCCATCTCTTCCACTAATAAGGACTGACTTTCGCTGTCCAGCCCAAGGGATTGAATTTTCTGGAAGATGGCCTGACTTTCCTGCGCATCTAAGCGCCCATCAGCCCGTGCAACAGCAATCATTGCTCGCACCAATGTAAGCCCCAGTGATTCATTTGCCGCATCATCGCTTTCTGCAGGCATAAACGCAGTGCCTGGTGGCGCCGGAATGAGGTCTGCTGTTTTGGCCGGCAGGGTCGATGTGGTTCCCTTGTTGTAACGTTGGAAAGCAGTGTAAGCCATCGCGCCGACTGCAGCAACTCCGCCCAGCTTGAGCGCTTTTCCACCCAGCTTAAGTCCTTTCTTGCTGGTCAGCATGCTTCCGGCAAGTCCGCTGACCACTCCCCCTGCAAGGCCGCCGGCCACACCGCTACCAAGCAGTTGGCCAAGGAGTTTATTCATGTCAATCATCGCAGTTGTCTCCTGTTAAAAAAATGAATCTTGATGAGGGTCTTTTGTTTCTATTGACCCTAGAATACAATACTATTTATTGGTCAATTTAGAATTCCGAGTTGTTGTCATGAAGTGCTATTTAAAGCTGCCTCTCTGATATGGGTTCAGGAGTATGGGCTGTTTCACAAAAACCCAGAGAGACTGCAAGGGCAGTGATAAGGCTACAAATACTCAGTTTACTCATTGCAGTACTCCTGATTATTTGTGTGATTTAAATACTGCCGGAGCAAATGTACCGGCAGGCTCGATTCTTGATTGTAAATTAATTTGTACTACCAACGCCTCGTTGGCAGGTATAATTTTTCAAAAAGAAAAATTATCTGCTTTTGCAGGAATATTATTCGTTAAATCGGGAAGATGGACGAACTGAATGTCGGGGAGGTGTAAGTTCTAATAAGAGCAGACCCTCTGGAGAGTTTTGGCCGAATTTGTGTCGCCTTTGGTACTTTTTTCTGGTGACATAGAGGAGGTAGGTTAATGTTGTCAAGACAATAAACAGTAAAATTTCCATGATATTACCTTTTATAAATTTAATTAGTTGAATCGATCTGAAAGAAAAAAACCTGGCCCTGCAGAAATCTTCGACAGCATACAGGGCCGGACTTTTTAGGAGGAAAATATATGTAAAGTCGTCAACTCATGTTCATGCTGCCCTGCTCATGATAGACAACGAAAAATTCAAGCCTACGAGATGGCACTCGTCATGTGCATTTTCAACTAGAGCAGTTCTTCTTCGACTGCGATCCTCCGTCTTTTCAGCCGGATCGGAGTGTTGCGGCGTCAATCAAGGCTACAACTGACCGCTCTGTCTGCACGGGAGAAGCATTAATTTAGGGCAGAAAAGACATCTCCACCCTCCCCATGCACAACCAATTCACCTACTGAAATCAATTTCATTGACACAACACATCGCATGTCAATCCCTCCTTTAGGGCCATTTGTGTCGGTTATCGGTTCCTTTGGTCACTTGTTTGTTGTTTTTGGTCAGGAAAAGCAGAAATTCTCTTACTTGGTTTGTGACTTGCCCTCTGAGCCTAAGCAGGCGTCCTTTAGGCCCTGGATATTTTCGGCGACAGGTTTTTCAAGCCAAACCTGGACAGTCAGCAGGCTTTGCGCTTTTTCCCAGCAACCGACCTTTGCTATAGCTG
>JAHJLI010000164.1 GCA_018821785.1 Pseudomonadota bacterium | reverse complement strand
TGATGTTGACTGCATTGCTAAAGAACAAATAAATTAGGCCAAAGAAATGGCTATGTCAAGGTGTAAAAGAGAACTATAGTGAACTTGGCTGGGTGAAAAAATAAACCCATAACATTCTAATTTTTCGTTATATAAATTATCATAACGTGGGATTGCGAGATGAGTGAGAAGAAAATCAAGAAAACCTATGAGGAAATAAACGCCAGAATCAAAGCTGGCGAAGCGGTTGTAGTTACGGCCGAAGAGATGGTTGGCATTGTCAAAGAAAACGGGCCGGAAGGTGCAGCGAGAAAGGTCGATGTCGTAACTACCGGCACCTTTGCACCGATGTGTTCCTCCGGTATGTTTTTTAATTTCGGCCAAATGATACCGACCATCAAGGCCGCCAAGGTCTGGATCAACAAGGTTCCGGCATATGCAGGCCTTGCTGCTGTTGATGCTTATCTGGGTGTCACTGAACCGGCCGAAGATGACCCGCTCAACAAAATATATCCGGGAGAGTTCAGGTATGGTGGCGGGCATGTCATTGAAGACCTGCTGCGGGGCAAGAAACTGCTCCTGGAGGCAAAGGCCTATGGTACGGATTGTTACGCTGGAAAAAAAATGAAGAAAGAAGTGGGGCTGGATGATCTCCCCTATGCCTTGCTTTGTAATCCTCGGAACGGCTATCAGAACTATAACTGTGCCGTAAATCTATCAGACAAGGCAGTCTATACCTATATGGGAATGTTGAAACCTAACTGCCGCAATGCCAATTACTGCAGTGCCGGAGAATTGAGTCCATTGCTGAATGACCCTTATTATAAAACCATTGGTGTTGGAACCAGGATCTTTCTTGGCGGGGCAACAGGATATGTGACTTGGAGAGGGACCCAGCACAATCCAAAAGCTCTCCGAGGCAAAAACGGAGTGCCGAAAAAACCGGCCGGAACAATTATGGTGCAGGGTGACTTGAAGCTCATGTCACCGGAATGGTTACGGGGGGTCTCTATCCTTGGTTATGGAAATTCTCTGGCGTTGGGACTTGGCATTCCTATTCCCATTCTTGATGCAGAGCTGGCGGCGTATACCGGGGTCTCAGATGAGGAAATATTTACCCAGGTTGTCGACTATGGCTACGATTATACAAACGGTATCGCAAGAAGTTACGGTGAGGTCAGTTATGCGCAACTGAAATCTGGAGAGATTGAGGTAAACGGCAAAAAAGTGCGGACCGCGCCCCTTTCAAGTGTGGTTAAGGCCCGTGAAATTGCCGAAATACTTAAAAAAAGAATTGCTGATGGTGAATTTCTGCTTAATCCGCCGGCCGAGTTTTTGCCGAACGGACAAGAGTGATGCCCATCGCATGATGCAAAATGAAAGCAAATTCGATCTGCTCCTTCAGACACTTCGGCTGTATCGAAAGATAGCAATTGCTTTTTCTGGTGGAGTTGATTCAACTCTTTTGCTTTACGCGGCGTTAAAAGCGCTGGGACCGGAAAATGTCACGACTCTCTGTGCTCGCTCGACCTTGAATTCTAAGACATCGGTGACAGGAAGCCGAATGGTATTTCAAAAGAATTTTCCCCATGCTGCAGGCATGGTAGAAATTG
Organism: Pseudomonadota bacterium; assembly: GCA_018821785.1. GTDB lineage: Bacteria > Desulfobacterota > Desulfobulbia > Desulfobulbales > Desulfocapsaceae > Desulforhopalus_A. The sequence goes on along the minus strand of JAHJLI010000164.1, from coordinate 8,248 downwards.
AAGTCTCGCCTTTATCTTGGCAGGACTTCGTCGCCAATGACAAGGATCGTTGCTATTACTGCAAGAAAAGAATGTACAGCACTCTACAGGAAACGTCGATAGCTGCAGGTTGCACAATACTCGCAGACGGAACCAATTGCGATGATCAAAAGGAAGGTCGGCCAGGGTTAAGGGCTGTCTTGGAGTTGCAGGTCATTACCCCACTGGCCGATGTTGGCTTGACGAAACCAGAGGTTCGGAGGCTTGCCAGGAAGTTTTCATTGTCAAACTTTGATCTGCCTTCCAATTCATGTCTTGCAACAAGGATCCCTGAAAATTCTCCCATTACTGAGATGACCCTACGGGTCGTTGAATTGGCGGAAGAATTTTTGCACAATCTTGGTTTTTGGGGTTGCAGGGTGAGGGTGCAACAAGCTTGCACAATTGTTGAAGTGCAGAAAAAGGATATTGCAGTCTTTGTAGAACCGCAAACCAGAGAAAAAGTGCGGTTGCGTTTTCTTGAATTGCAACTTGCCCCGGTTGTGCTCAGTCTTGACGGGCGATGATTTTTGCTGAAAAAATAGGCAAACTTATTAAAAAGGTAGCGAATAATTACTTGATTCTGATTTCCGATTCAATTATGGTGCCTTGTTATGGATGTAATAGCTTGAATATAAAGGGTTGTAGCATTTTTGTTTTTTCGTCGAAAAGCACTTTTTAAGAGTTTCTTTTTGACAATTGAGAAGAGTTTGGGTAAAGCATCATCTTCAGGGGAAAGAGGGCAGCACACGTTGTCCTGTTAGATTGGCAAAGAAAGATTAAGCAGGGAGGAATTCATGAACAAGAAGGAACTCATTGAAAGCATTGCAGGTGCAGCGGATATCAGTAAGGCGGCTGCCGAAAAAGCACTGAACGGCACTCTCGCAGCGATTGCTGAAAGCCTGAACAAAGGTGATAAGGTAACCCTTGTAGGTTTTGGCACGTTCTCTGTCTCTAAGCGCGATGCTCGTCAGGGAAGAAATCCACAAACAGGAAAAGCTATTAAAATTCCTGCGAAAAAAGTTGTGAAGTTTAAAGCTGGCAGTAAATTGTCGGAAGCTATCAATTAATCCCTGTCAGGTCTTGTCAACATAAAGATACAGTAACTGTTAATGTGCTGGCGAAACAGAAACTTTCCAAAAGGTTACAGTGTCTGTTCGAATGCTTACAAGAATGCGATGGAGTAGCAAAGGTGAATATTTAGTACCTTAAAAATTCGTTTCTTTTTTTTCTAAACGACTCTAGTGAAGGTGTTCATCCCGTTTTTCGGGGTTAGACGAAGTAACAGTGTTGCTAACACAGTATGATAGTTATTGTTGCCCTCAAAGGCCGTTCCTGAAAATGGAACGGCCTTTTTTGTTTTTTCTGGTGTTATCGATTGACACCCCCGTTTCTAAGCAAGTATTCTGAAACAACTTTTGTTCAACAATTGAGTTACTTTTGCTAAATATTGCACGGGTGCAAAAAGGAAAAAAGATCAATGAAATCTTTTGAAGAGTTATTGCAGGTATCAACCCGAATTCACGGACATATCTGCGCCGGGCAAGTTATTGGCGTGCGCATGAGCATGCTGGCCTTGGCCTTGCTGGGAATAAATGATCCCCAAGGTGGAGATCGTAAAAAGCTTTACGTTATTGTCGAAATTGACCGCTGTGCGACAGATGCAATCCAATCGGTAACCGGTTGTAGTCTTGGGAAAAGATCAATGAAATGGCTCGATCATGGTATAATGGCAGCAACATTTGTGAACCTTGAGTTGAGCAAGGCAGTTCGAGTCACTGCTCTTGAGGAGGCTCGTGAGCTTGCAAAGAACTATTGTGCTGAGATTACCGATAAATACGCAAGACAACTTGAGGCTTATAAAATTATGCCTGAAAACGAATTGTTCCGTGTTGAGGCAGTGTCCCTTATAATTCCTCCGGAAGATTTGCCAGGCAGACCGCTGCGACGAGTCCAGTGCGAAAGTTGTGCGGATTGGGTGCAGGACAGCAGGGACGAGATGTTGGAGGGCAAAGTACTGTGTCGTAATTGTGCGCATGGGCGCTATTATACAAATGTGAGTGAAAAACCCCTTGGCAAATAATAACATGGCCTTATAACCAACTAGATGACATAAAGAGCGGTAACGAAATGAAAGTAAATGACCTAGTTTTTTCGTTACGGACCCCCTACCTTCCCAGAAATAGGCGATGCTATTGTGTTGGGTTTTTAAAATTCAGGAATTTTCGATTTGAGAAAGGTGGAAGGAGATGCAGATAACTCTTTTAGATTACGGTGCCGGTAATGTGCGAAGTGTCCGAAATGCCATTCGTAAGCTTGGCTATACGGTGCAAGATGTCCGGTCACCAGAGGATATTCTCACTGCTGAAAAATTGATTTTCCCAGGAGTTGGTAGTTTTGGCTTGGTTATGACTCGCTTGCAAGAAAGGGGATATATCGAACCACTCAAAAAACGGATATTGGAAAACAAACCTTTTTTGGGAATATGCGTGGCTCTTCAGGCTCTTTATGAAGGAAGCGAGGAGTCTCCTGGTGTTCACGGCTTGGGAATCATTCCCGGGCAGGTTGTAAGATTTTTCGATAAAGCTCTTTCGGTTCCACAAATGGGATGGAATGGTATAAAATTACGGAAAGATTCTTCACTCCTGAATGGTTATTCAAATGAAAAGCTCTATTTTGTTCATTCCTATCATGCAAAAGTTGAAAATACCGGCAAGGAATGGATTCTTGCGGTTACCGACTATGGCACAGAATTTGTTTCGGCAGTGGAAAGAGGGAATATTTGCGCTTTTCAGTTTCATCCTGAAAAAAGTGGTATGGCTGGTTTGAAAATTCTCGGAAATTTTCTTTCACAAAGTGTGGGAACGCCACTCATCTTAACGCCAAGTTCAGTGAATCAGGCACAAGAAACAAAAATTGCTAAAAGAATTATTGCCTGTCTTGATGTTCGCAGCAATGATCATGGCGATCTTGTGGTCACAAAAGGTGATCAATACGATGTCCGTCATGAAGGCGAGGTGAGAAATCTTGGTAAACCTGTCGAATTGGCTCGAAGATATTATGAAGAGGGTGCCGACGAAATTACCTTTCTTAATATTACAGGGTTCAGGGATTACCCACTGCAGGATCAACCGATGCTTGAGGTGTTGGAGAAAACCTCGGAGAATGTTTTTGTCCCTCTTACTATTGGAGGTGGGATAAGAGAATTTACCGACGGCACCGGCAAGGTCTCGACTTCTTTGGATGTAGCCTCAACGTATTTTCGCTCCGGTGCAGACAAGGTATCCATAGGTAGTGATGCCGTTTATACAGTAGAAGAGTACCTTAAGACAGGGGAAAAGACAGGGAAAAGCTCTATCGAACAAATTTCGGTTGTCTATGGCGCGCAGGCTGTTGTGATTTCAGTCGATCCGCGTCGCGTGTATGTGCATTCCCCAGAAAAGACTCCCCATGTGACTATTGCCACTGCTTTAACTGGGCCAGGCGGCGAACAGTTTTGTTGGTATCAGTGCACGGTTAGAGGTGGTAGAGAAGGACGGGATGTTGATGTTGTGCAATTAGTCAAGAGTTGTGAGGAGCTGGGTGCCGGTGAAATTCTCCTGAATTGTATTGATCGTGATGGAACTAACAGTGGTTTTGATCTGGAGTTAATAAACCTGGTGAAAGGTTCTGTTTCTATTCCAGTTATTGCCTCTAGTGGGGCAGGGCGAGCCTCGCATTTTGTTGATGTTTTCATGGAGACCCCAACAGACGCAGCTCTTGCTGCAGGAATCTTTCATAGAAAAGAGATTACTCTTCAGGACGTCAAGGAAGCCGTTCGAGCGGCAGGTATTGAGACAAGATAGAAGTACTTGGACGGCGGCAGTGGTGTAGACTTATATTGACACTCTCCTTAACGTCCGGTGGGTGTTATTTCTAGCTCTAGCCACTTACTGGATGGAATTTAAGGCTACTGAGGAAAAACTCGCCTTCGTCTTTGTAGGTTCGATCTTGATGATCCTGTGATTGTTTGACACTCTCGACATAGAACATGTCCACGCCATTTTCTGGAGTTTCTGGATGCATACATACGAGACCATTTTTTTGCACCCTGACAAAATCCTCGTCCTTCAGGTTTTTAATCCCATGATCTTCGTAATTTTGAACATACCGAATACACAGCGGTGATAGTTTTTTGTCGAGGGTATAGCGAAAAGAGACATTTCGGAAATCGCCGGATGATGTGTTGAGTTTTTTGTCATTTTTCACATATTTCAAAAATTTATCGGTTTCAAGCTCCGAGCGGTCAAGATGTATCTCAGTGGCCTTGGTGTAGATTGAATAATCATTTGTCTGGATCTTCTTTAAATAATACAAGCTGTTATCGTTAAGCTTTTCATACCAGCCGATACCAGAGGGGGGTGCTATGGAAAAACCGAAGCTGCTGGCCCGTTGTTCTCGACTTTTCACAGGAAAATAGTGATTTGTATATGAAGAAGCACAGGAACAGAGAGATATCAGGAGAAGGAAAGCTATCAACGACTGACCTGAGTGTGATTGAAGAAGAGTCGCTTTCAGGGTGTCATTCATTATTTGTTCATTTATTTGAGTACATTAAGAGTGTTTACTCTTCTTTATAAAAACGAATTGCATTTAAAGATTTGCCCAGTTCATTTGGCTCAAGAGAGCTCGCTGTGAGTACTTGTCTATCTAATTGATTTTTTCTCGTCCTTCAACAAGAAGGTTTGTAAAACTGCCAATGAAAATAAATTGCTAACATGAGAGAGCTGGTAACCAAAAGGAAAAAAGAATTAATCAGTTTTCTTGTTTTTCTCATTTTCCTCACCCTGATGCTTAATACCGTAGCAGACTGGATCTACAAGAGGGGCTTAATAGAGCTGAAAGTTCAGGGCAATTTGCGCCTTGAACTTTATATCAACTATCTCCAGGGAGTATTGGGAAAATACGAAAGTCTCCCTCAATTGCTGGCGATTGACAGCAATCTTGTTCGTACACTCTCTAATCCCCTTGAGGCAAATCGCATCGAAACCCTTAATAAATATCTGGAAACCATCAACCGTGTGAGTGATGCCCTCGACACTTATTTGATGAATAAGGATGGTTTAACCATCGCTGCCAGCAACTGGAATGAAAAACACCCGTTTGTCGGCAGGAATTTCAGTTTTCGTCCCTATTTTAAGGACGCTATGCGGGGGAAGCTTGGGCGATATTTTGCCATCGGTACGACCTCGTCGAAACGAGGTTATTATTTTGCCTACCCTGTAAGAAAAGACGATGAAATACTTGGCGCAGTGGTCATTAAAATTGATATTGACACCATTGAGCAGAAATGGGCTCATCGGGACGAAAGCTTTCTGGTAAGCGATCCAGATGGAGTCATCTTTATCACCACCACTCCCGAATGGCGATACAAGACTTTGAGGCCTTTACTCCCGAATGTTTTAAAAAGCATAGAAGAAAACAGACGGTACCCCGATGCATCGTTGACTCCTCTTGCTGAAGCTAGTAGCACCTATGAGGAAGATGTACAGATTCTCACCATTGACGAGGGTAAAGGTACACGAAAGAAAAGAGTAATGAAACAATCCCAAATGATGCCCCATGCAGGTTGGGATGTTCACATTCTGTCGGACACTCAAGAGTTGAAGACCAGGGCCCTAGTGGTGAACATTCTCATTGCCTTGGGGTTGACTGTCTTATTTGTCATAGTGCTTCTTCTGATTCAACGAAAAAATCGACAGGCGGAACTCGACCGGATAGAACGGGAAAGCAAGAAAGCATTAAGGGAAGCTAACGAACTTCTTGAAACTCGGGTTCTAGAAAGAACACTGCAACTTACCGAGACTAATGAATTGCTGCGCCAGGAGATCCTTGACAGAAAACAGACGGAAGTGAAACTGAAGAGAACCCGTAAAGAACTGATTCATGCGGCAAAACTTGCAGTTCTCGGGCAGATGTCTGCGGGAATTAATCATGAACTCAACCAACCACTGGCTGCTATCCGAAGTTATACCGATAACGGCAAACAATTTCTTAAAAAAGGCCGCATGGATGAAGCCATGTGGAATCTTGAGCAGATTGGGGAGTTAACCGAGCGGATGGCGCAAATCGGGGTGCAGCTGAAGCTTTTTTCAAAAAAATCGAGCGGACAGATCGTTGCTGTTCCTTTGCACGGAGTCATTGACGGTGCTTTGGAAATTTTAAACCCGAGTTTGAAAAAAGCCGGTGTTGTGACGAATATCAACATTAGTCCTGAAAATTTGGAGGTTCGCGCCAATAATGTGCTGTTGCAGCAGGTGCTGGTGAATCTCATATCAAATGCTTTACAAGCGATGGATGGGCAGAAAGAAAAAGTAATTATGATAGAATGTATAGGTGTGGATGAAAGGGTGGTGGTTGCCGTTGAAGACAATGGCCCTGGTGTTGCGGAAGCGCATCTTCAAGAAATCTTTGAGCCCTTTTTCACCACGAAAAAATCAGGACAGGGTCTGGGCCTTGGATTAACAATAAGTAACCGAATTATTAGAGAATTTGGTGGAAGATTACATCTTGTTAGAAATATGGGCGGTGCTCGTTTTGAATTTATCTTAGAGAGAATACAATAATGCTATGACGATAAATGCAAAAATCCTTTTTATTGATGACGAGAAGCACATACGTCAAGCGAATAAACAGACGCTCGAGCTGGCAGACCTTCAGGTTATCTGTGAGGAAAGCGCAGAACGCGGACTCGAGATTCTTACCAGGGAATGGCCTGGGATTGTGGTCTGCGATATTCGTCTTCCAAGTATGGACGGGTTGCAGTTTCTCCTCGAAGTACAAAAAATCGACCGAGATTTACCGGTTATTCTCATCACAGGCCACGGAGATATTTCTACCGCCGTCCAGGCGATGCGAGATGGCGCGTATGATTTCATGGAAAAACCCTATTCCGCCGAAAGACTCGTGAAAACTGTACTGCGTGGTCTTGAAAAACGGGTATTGACCCTAGAAAATCGGAAACTCCGCCGAGAGCTGGAATTGCATAGTGCCCCAGGGCCGAGAATAATAGGTCGCACGCCGGCTATGGAAAAACTGAGAAGTACCATTGCTCAGGTGGCCGATACTGGTGCGGATGTTCTGGTTCTTGGAGAAACTGGCACAGGCAAGGAATTGGTGGCAAGGGCCTTACATGAGAACAGCAGCAGAAGGGCAAACAACTTTGTAGCAATCAATTGCGGTGCAGTAGCTGAATCAATTATGGAGAGTGAACTGTTCGGCCATGAAGCAGGGGCCTTTACTGATGCGAAATCGATGCGTATCGGTAAATTTGAACACGCCAATGGGGGCACCCTCCTTTTAGATGAAATTGAATCGATGCCTTTACGGGTGCAGATAAATCTGTTGCGTGTTTTACAGGAGCGCTCGATTGAAAGGCTCGGCTCAAATCGAATCATTCCAGTCAATCTCAGGGTGGTAGCCGCGACGAAGGTTGATTTATTCGCTGCAGCTGAACAGGGAAAATTTCGTCAGGATTTGTATTACCGACTCAATGTTGTATCTCTGACTATCCCTCCTTTGCGTGAGAGACGTGAGGATATACCATTATTATTTCATCATTTCCTGCTTGTGGCTGGACACAGATATCAGCAGGAGGTAACCATGCCGACTAGTAGCCAGATGAACGTATTAATTTCGTATTCGTGGCCTGGCAATGTGAGAGAGCTTAGAAATTTTGCCGAACGCTATGTTTTATTGGGGCGTCAATTTGATTGGTCTTTAGAAAAAATGCTTATCGGTGACGAGTCGGTGAAAAATCGATCTCTGCCGCAGCAGGTGGATTGTTTTGAAAAAAGCCTTCTCGAACATGCTTTAGTCTCTTCTGGCGGGAGTATAAAGGATGTTATGACAATACTGGACGTTCCTCGCAAGACTCTTTATGACAAAATGCGGAAATATGGATTAAAAAAGAGTGATTATAAATAGACGGTCTAAATAAAGAAAAATGTCTCGACGCCTTCGTTGGCCGGTTGACACCATTGCGTTGCAATGTTTGACTGTCATTACTTGAATTGAAATGCCTTATCTGATATTTGCAGCAATCATGCTGGGCAGCAATAGAAAAATGGCGGATTTCCGCCAATGGAATTGAGCTGGGTCTTTATGGTATATCTTGTAACATCACGTTATTAATGTGTAATTAATGTAATGTGCAGACTTGCCGGGGAATTGGCGGGTTTCCGCCAATTTG
>JAHJLI010000013.1 GCA_018821785.1 Pseudomonadota bacterium | reverse complement strand
GTTGGTTATAATTATCGAATGAGTAACATATTAGCCGCCATTGGCAGAGGGCAGTTGCGGGTGCTGCAAGATCGTGTTGAGAGGAAAAGAGATATTTTTACAAAATACCAAAAGCATCTGCAGGTGTTGCCCGGTGTTTCTTTTATGCCCGAACCAGAATTTGCGTATTCAACTCATTGGCTCACTTGCATTACCATTGATCCCGCGATAGCTGATTTTGGACGGGATAAAGTTATAGCTGTACTGGAAGAAAACAATATAGAAGCTCGTCCAACCTGGAAACCGATGCACATGCAACCGCTCTTTAAAGATCATCAAATAGTCGGTGGTAAGGTGTCAGCCGAGTTATTTAACAATGGTCTATGCCTCCCTTCGGGAACAGGTATGACAGACTACGATCTCAATCGAGTTATCTCGCTTGTACAGAGCTGTTGGGAAACGTAATTCCCGAGGAATTATTTCCTGTTACGGTGTAATGAATGTATTTCAAGATATTTTTTATCAGTCTTCTCATAATTGCTCCAGTAGGATATGTAGCTCTTAGAAATGTCGAGGATACACTCCCTCAAGTATCAGGACAGGTTGCTGCTGATCTTATTGTGTGTTTGGCGTTCAGCGATGATCGAGTGGACAGGGCAGTAGCCTTGTTGAGAGAGGGATACGGGAAAAAAATAGTAGCTACTACATCAGAGACTTATGCTGCTTTACTTCAGCATCAGGTTGGTAAAGACCAGCTGGTCTTATTGGCACCGGATGCACAAACCACCTATCAAGAGGGCTTGTTATTAAATAGATTTCTTCAAAATAGCCCCCCTGAAAAAATTCTGGTAGTCAGTGATGCTATTCATCTGTTCCGTGTAAAGTGGACGCTGAGTCAATCCATCAAGAATGCGTCGCATCATTTTTGGTATATCTCTTGTGAGCTTCCTCGATCCTTGAGTTCTTGGCGGGGTGATGGCTATAATCTGAGAGGCATTTTCTATGAATTCTCTGCAATAGCTTACTATTGGTTTGCACATGGTTTGTTCAGTATAGAAGATAACCCGCTATGGATAGAGTCTGCAAAAAAACAACTATTCTCCGACAGGTGGAAAACGCGTAATAGCTTAGTTTACGAAAATAGTCTTCGTACTCACTTTTAAAACTATTTGTGATTATTGATATTTATCTCTCCTTGAGAGATAAATTTTATTCTGGCTTTGCGAGAAAAATAAAAACCATAAATAAGGAAGGTGTTCTGAGAACATGGCTATTCCGTTGCTGAGGTAACTCGGAATCTACTTGCAACGCGATGCCCGCACCAGTTGTTCCATAGTCGCAGCGTCTTTGCGTTTTATCGCTCGAAATATTCGGATAAATCTCAATATATCGTTCAAACTGTCGTGTGCGAGAAGAGTGAAGATGTATTTCGGGAAGTTGGGATAATTGGTGAATCTTAATGACAGGTTGAGATCAAGCCATTGTTGCAGCAAAAATCGTTTGAGTTTTTTGGGTCTGAGCGCTTTGAAAATCGATGCAGGCAAGCGATATTCAGTAAGATCGGCGAGGAGGGTTGCTGTAATCCAGGCAGCAGTCTTCATGCCTGAGCCTTCAAGGAGATACAGGAGTCTTTGCCAGTTGATCTCCTCCTTGGTGATCCATCTCCTGAGGTCTGCAAGTTTCACGATTGATGAATGTGGTCCTGTTGAATATTCAGTGAATACCGGATGGGTGAGCAGGACAAGAAGGGTCATTTCATTGTCTAATGCCCAGAAGAAATCGCACTTTTGTCGTGATTGCAGAAAATGATCGGTCAGATTGACACGAGTCCTGCCGGGCCGCATGATATGCCAGTGCAGGTCAAGATGGACATTGTCTTTAATCAGGGAAACCTCATTGCTCACATTAGCCAGATTAGCGATTAAATTGTAGCCATTGGAGCAAAGGGCATGGATGGCCCTGATTTTATCGTTCGGAGACACCAGAAGATCAATGTCCGCAGAGGAACGAAATGCTGGGTTTCTGTAGATGACCTCTCTTATATGCGCCCCCTTGAAAATCGCATAAGGAATATTTTCTTCTGTAAAAAGTCTATCCACTTCAAAAATCGCCTTTTTTTGGGCCAGATATCGAGTAGTATCCTTAAAACATTGCTCTTTGAGCGTTTTTCGCCATACCGAAACAAATGGGAGGTCGGGAAGTTCATGCAGGGATTCAAGCCAGAAGAATTGCAGGCCCTGTTTGATTATCAGAGCATATAATTGTTGTTGCTCTACCTCCGAAAGGCTTTGTAAGGCAATGCGAATTTTGTTGATTGGCAAGGAGTCTTCTGTCGCCAGAAGAGCAAGTCGTTGAAACCGGTAAGGGTCAGAGTGGAATGGCTGCATTATTTTTAAACCTTCGGTATAAAACAATCATTGATCCTCAACAACATTGTGAATTTCGAAATGGAGACGGTGCGAATCCAGCCCCCTGGTTTATCAATTTTCCAAACAACGATCATCCGCATATAAGTCCCAGATAATTCTGGCAGTTAATAATTTGCCATGTTGCCATGTTGTGTTGGGGTAGGCTTTCAGCCACTCTCTCGGTGGTTTGCCGTAGGCAACAGGGCAAGGCGTTGAAGCTTGTATTGGTCAGAGTGGATCATTTAATGTTATTATTTGATCGACACACATCAGTTACTTGTGTCATTTTGCGTGTAATGGGTAAGATCTCAACTTCTGAAGAACACCAGACTGTTCCCCATCAGTTTTGTAAGTTTAGTTAATTAAGTGAAACATATCGGGGGTGACGATATATCAAGAGTTGAGGACCAACATGGGTGTTACACTGCATTTTTTAGTGCATTCACGAATATGTATTTTGTAGAGGGTATCGTTTTTCATAACGGTTCGACTTCATTTAATATTGCATCTCTTTTGTACCAGTGAAGACCTTTTTCTGTAACAATATCGACCTTTCTCCCCAATAGTTGCTGGAGATCAAAAACCAATCCTCCAAGATCAAGCAAACTTCTTCCTTTATTAAGATCGACCAGAAAGTCGACATCACTGTCTGGCCTTTCTAATTCTTTGCAAACTGACCCAAAAATTCGAATGTTGTGGGCTCCGTATTTGTCAGTAATTTGAAAGATCTCACTCTGGCGCTGTTTAAGGACACTTTTTAGAGACATTTTAGATGTTTTTGCTCCTAGGGATTCAAATAAATCTAAAATTTGAAATCACCCTTCATGGGTCTGGGCTCTCTCGTGGGATGGTCGGCCATTTTGTGAAGGAACTGAATAAAGTCGGTGAACTGAGTTGTTGCCTGGATTGTTCCTGGATTCTCAGCGAAATTTTTTTTCTCCAATGATTTGAATTCGTCAGTCTGGGAGAAACCAAGCATTTCTTTCTTGGCTTGATCGGAAAGTTTCATGAAAAGTCCTTTTTCAGGGTGGCCAGCAAGGCTTGTTTACTAAAGAGCGAAAAATACTCATCGAGAAGTTCCCAATCAATAAGCCTTTTCCTTTGCCGCTCGTGTACATGCAATCAGTGAGGATTTTATCTGCTTTGTCGAGGTCGTCGGCAAGGAGAAGAGTGTCGATATCCATGGTGGCTCGAAGAATGCCCATAACCCCCAGGGCAAATCCTCCAATCAGCCCATATTGAAGACCCTCTTTCTCGAAAGAAGAGATGACTTTTTCAAAAACAAGTTGGAAATCCATGAGGGTGAACCTTTTCATAGTGGGAGTTGATTAATAGTAATTGTACCACGGTGCAATTTTGGAAACCAGATCGAAGATCAATTGTCGTTGAACAGGTATTTCTTTATTCTCAGGTATTAATGGGGCGGCAGCAGCGATGTTGCAAGCTCATGCAGCCTTTTATCAAAAGTCCATAGAGGGATTCCGGCCAGCAGGGCGGACATGAGCAGATGGATGTCAATATATCCCAGCCCTTTGCCCATGAGCTGGCGGCCTTCTATGAACTTCAGCACTTCATCGTCATTTGCAACGGCTACCACGGGAAGGTTTTTAAACAGGGTGAGTATTTCCGTCCTGTTTTTGAGGTTGCCGCAAGCAAGTTCGCCAATGATAAACGGATGGCAGGCAACGTTGCCCTCATCCAATACTGTTTCAAGCCCAACAGTCCCGTATCGTAAATGCTCTATCCAAACCGAGGTGTCAACCAGGATCATGTTACCTTTCCTCTGCTCTTCGGCGAGGAATTGTCTGCAGATCCTTTTCGGTTCCTGCCAATCTGGCAAGCCGTTTTGCGCTCTCATTGGCAATAAGCGCTTGAAGTCCGAGTCTCACCAGGGAGGTTTTTTCGGTAATCCCGGTCAATTTTGCTGCCGTATCAAGCAGACTGTCTTCAATATTTAAGGTGGTTCTCATGTTTGTTCTCCTCGTATGCATGAAAGGTATGCATAAATATGTATTGTTTGTATCTCTTTGTCAAGGGATTGCAACATCATTGGAGTAAAGTGCCAACTTTTGATAAATTTTTAAATCCACTTGTACACGTCGTCATGTCCGCCGATATCAAGCAGAATAATCTCCTCCTGGGAAATGAGGAGTGTCGGGGATACGGTAGCTGTAAGCGATCTGAAAAGTTGTCACCCATTAATATTATGAGTAGACTGCAAATATCATGGATAAAAAACGGGTTCTTGAAGAGAAAATCACACGGCTGCTCGATATGTTTCCGGTGGTGGCCATCATCGGGCCGAGGCAATGCGGAAAATCAACCTTGGTCCGCAGATTACGAAGCGATTGGAAATACTATGACCTTGAAAGCCCGGATGACTTTCAGCTTATCAGCGGCGATCCTGTAGCCTTTTTTAGCCTGAACACGGACCAGGTAATCATTGATGAGGCCCAACAGTGCCCAGACTTGTTCAAGGTGCTCAGGGGGGTTGTTGATGCCGACAGAAAGCGAAAAGGCAGATTTTTACTGACAGGTCCAAGCTCACCGGAAATCGTAAAGGGCATTAGCGAAAGCCTGGCTGGACGAATTGCTACCGTCGAACTGTGGCCTTTTAAGCAGAACGAACTGTATGAAAAACCGCTGCCGGGCATTTATAAAATGCTTATAGATGGTGCTGCCGGTCCGAAGGATTTTCTTATGTTGCAACCGGTCCTGTCGGCGAAGCAGAGCATGAATGTCTGGTTCAAGGGAGGCTTTCCCGAACCACTCATTGAGAGTGAAAAAAATTCTCTCTTCTACCAGCAATGGATGGAAAACTATATCATGGAGTATGTCGGCCGTGATATCAGGATGCTCTTTCCTCGGTTGAACATTTATAATTTCAGGAGATTCCTTACTCTCTTGGCTCAGTTTTCGGGACATCAGCTCAACATGAGCGATATGGCCAGAGCCCTTGAAGTAAGCGTAACTACGGTTAAGGATTATCTGGACATTATCCACAACACATTCCTCTGGCGAAACCTGCCTGCTTATACAAAGAATCCACTTAAAAAGGTGCAGAAGGCGAAAAAAGGATTTTTCCGGGACCAGGGTTTGCTGCATTACTTTCTTAAAATTGCCGACCCGGACAGGCTGCAGATTCACCCGGTCGCCGGTTTTTCCTTTGAAAGCTTTGTCATTGAAGAAATAATCCGGGGATTCCAGGTAACCATGGTTACCCAGCTTGAGTATGCATACTATAGAACCATTGACAAATCGGAGGTTGACCTGGTGGTGGAAGGCCCCTTTGGCATTGTTCCCTTTGAAATCAAGCTCAGCTCTCTGGTAAAGCGAATCTCTTTACGGGGACTGGAAGGTTTCATGGCCGACACCGGGGCACCCTATGGCATTCTGATTAATCGGGGAAAGAAGGTGGAACTGCTCACGGACAAAATAATTCAGATACCGTTCAATTTCATTTGAGTCAGGATTGCCCTATGGAAATGGAGACGGTGCGAACCAGCCCCCTGGTTTATTAATTCCCCAAATAAGTGATCATACGCATATGAATTTCAAAATAATAAGAAATAGGTATACCACCGGCTTTGCCGGTGGTATATGACCGTACCGAAGAAATATCTTATGTCAAGAGTTGAGACCTGACCCCAATTTCAGGCACAGGTTGTTTTTAAATTTTTGGTAAAGTTTAAAAAACAATAATATGAGTTGAAATAATTTTTAATTTTGCAAGATTGTTTGTCATCGGCGCAATTTATGGACAATTTCTAAGAAAATCCAGTTGGTTGCCGGCCGGTTGGTTCGTTTATTCGGAATTTTATTCCGATAGGCCGGAAAATCAGGTGACGGATAGGCCGGAAAAATGGAGTTCATTGCTAATTCATCAGTATTCCGATGATTTTGGAATTATTTTGTAATGGTATAGTCATTGCAAATAGATTAAAGATGAGTTAATAGTATTTTTTGTTAAAAGAGATGCTACTTGTTATAAAAATAATACATCGAAGTATGAAATGGTCAGAAATTTCTACTTCAAGGAGGTTCGGATGAAACGGTTATTGATTGCTTGTGTAATGGTGCTTTTCAGCGTTTCCATTGCCAGTGCAGAATGGATTGTCGATTTTCGTGATACATATTCCGCTGAAGGAATTGACAAAGCGGTTGAAAATGCTCTAAAAGACGGCAAAAATCCTGAAATAATAGTTGAGATTGGCCTTGAGATCGAAGGCCTTAACCCGCAAAATCTCGTGCGAGCTCTGTATTGTGCTGGGGCGAGTGGCCAGGACATCAGGGCGGCAGCGGAAAAATGGCAAATCGCTGAACCCATTATTGCTGCCGGCTATAAAAAGAGCATTGATGAATGTGGAGACCGGGTTGCCGACAGTCAGGCATATACACCGGTTGGCACCGGTCCGAGTTTTGCGACACCCAGGGGTGGGCGAAACGGTTCTTACGCCAGCGAATCGACTTTTAGGTGATGCCAGAGAGGCTGGGGAGCTGAGGGGAACGAAGTCACTAAGAGAGCCAATCTGCTGACGGAAAAGGCTTTGTATGCTTAAGAGGGGGGGGGAGATGGAGTTGAGAAAAGGTGCTTCTTTGCTTGCAGGATTTGCAGCCTGTTCCGGGTTGTTGATGCTGGCCGGTACTGTTCAGGCTATTCAGATTGACAAACTGGTGGTTATCGGTGCCAGCAATACAGCAGCTCCGGTTGCTGGAAATGAGGCGGTGAAGGACATACCGATGGGGCAAAGCGCCGGAGAGAAGGTCTCACTCCTGCCGGAAGATGCCAAGATGTCTGATGAAGAGGACCTCTTTGGCGGCAAGGGAGGTTATATTCATATTAATGCTATGCTGCAGGGTGAGTATACCGATAATCTTTATAATGTTGACAGGAATAAAACCACTAACTTTTTAACAACCCTTTCGCCGGCGATTTGGTTTACCTTGCCAAGAAAGAAAGACATTCCGGTCACCCTTGCTCCCAACAATACCTCTCCGGGAGGCTTGGCCCTGCAATCAAAAGATTATGAGGGGACTGACCGATTCCAGGCATATGCTTTGGGTGGTTTAGATTTCGAGTTTTATTCCTCCGACTCTGAACTCAATACGATAAATGGTCTCGGCGAGGGGTTGTTCCGTTATAATATGCGCGGTGGCCTGTCGTTGATGGTAGTTGACAGATATACCCGAGATGCGGACCGCTTTGATGTTGGTTCCGATGAAGGCGTTTCTGAAAGCAAGTTCGATTCTAATATTGCCGTTGTAACAGCCGATTGGAATATTACTGAGAAACTGCGTGCCAAGTTCGATTATTCGAATTTTTATCTGGCTTACGATGAAGATCTCGATTCCTATAAAGACCGTGTTGATAATGCTTTTGATCTGTATGGCTATTTCAACTACAGTGTCAAGACTGCCTTTTTCCTTGAGGGGAAATTAGTCGATGTGCAGTATGACACTGAGACGGTAAACGATAATCAACAATATTTCATCTTCGGCGGCATAAAATGGGACACTACAGAGAAAGTTTCCCTGATGGCCAAGGCCGGTGTCCAGAATAAGGAATTTGACGATAATGTGGACACAGCCACCAATCGCGGCGATTACAGTGGCCTGGCCGTTGATATACAAGCTGTCTACAAGATTACCGAAAAGACCAAAATTTCCCTGGATGCATATCGAACCAACGAAGAAACCGACAGTACGGTGGCCTCGGACAAAACAGTTCTTGGTGCAACCTTTGGGTACAACCAAAAATTCACCGACAAAATCAGCGGCAGTTTTGCTGCAAATTTTGAAGATGCCGAATACACCCAACTTATTGTCCAGGACAGGGATGATACCACTTTTTCTTTGAAACCTGCTGCCCAGTATCTTTTTCGTGAGTGGTTGATGGGGGAGATATCGTATCAATTTGAAAAACGTGACTCGACGGATGATCTCTTCGATTATCAAACCAATACGGTATTTGCGAATATTAAATTTGCCTTATAATTTAACGTAGCGTCGAAGATGGCTTTTGTGGAGAGATGTGCACAAGCACTCTGCAAAAGCCATATTCATTGCCAGCACTAAGAAACATCGACTGAATATCTCCGAGCAGCTCCGAGATATTTTTCAATTTGCCAGGTTGTTTTGCATCTGATGATGAGCCGTGTGAAAAAGATATTTCCTGTTTTTGTTTTGGTTTTACTGCTTTTGTCTGGTTATTTACCGGCATTCAGTGGAGAGTATCTGGTAGGTCCCGGGGATGTCATCAGCATCATTGTTTATAACAATGATGATCTTAAAACCAAGGTTCGCGTTTCCAGTAACGGAACGATTGTCGTGCCACTGCTGGGGGCGGTGAATGTCAATAAATTATCCATTTCAGCGATTACCGATAAATTAACCAAGCTTTTTGCCAACGGTTATATCGTCAATCCTCAGATCAACGTCTTTGTCGATGAATTCCGCAGCAGAAAGGTGGTTATTCTCGGCAATGTCAGAAACCCAGGCATTATCGAATTGAGTGGGCCGACGACTTTTCTTGAGTTGGTTTCCAAAGCAGGGGGGTTTGATAAGGACGCCGGAGATACCGCCACGATAAAAAGAAAGGTGGATGATAAAGATACAGTGATCCCCATCAATCTCATTTCTCTTGTTAAAGGTGGCGACCTCAGCCAAAATGTCCAGATCAACGATGAGGACACCGTCTATATTTCTGGAGCCGGGATGTGTTATGTGACCGGTGAAGTTGGCACTCCAGGCACCTATCCCTGTGGTGATGGCACCACGGTTCTTAAACTGATTGCTCTTGCCAAAGGTTTTACCGGTAAGGCATCGAAGTCCAGCATATCCATTATTCGGATGGAAGGTGACAAAAAGAATGTGATGAAGGATGTCAGCCTTGATACCGCCGTTTTTAAAAACGATGTGCTTGTCGTTCCGGAAAGTTTCTTCTAGCAAATCTCTAACTACCCTCTTTTTTTCAATTTTAAGTGAACATACGCATGCAGAATTATCAGGAGCAGGAACGCTTTCGCGAGGAGGATGTAGAGCAGGAGGTTAATATCCGTGAATATTTTATAATTCTCCTAAAAAGAAAATTGATCGTTCTCACTCTGCTAGTTGTGATTTTTTTAGTCACTGTTATCAAGACTTTCTCAACCACCCCTATTTATACCTCGGACACCGATGTATTGATAGAACGGAACAATTCATCGTCCGCTCTGGAAAGGCAATACTACTCATATGATCCCGATTTTCTTGAAACCCAGTCGGCGATTATTAAAAGCGCCAAGGTCGCAAGAAGAGTCGTTGACAGCCTGAAGTTAAGCACCACTTACCGGAGCTTTTTCCTTGAGGCGAAAAAAGATACCCCATCTTTCTTTGCTAATATCGAAACCGGACTGAAAGATTTTATCGAGAAACTCATCAGTCCTTTGAAAAGTGAAGTTAATTCTGAAACAAATCAGGATGGTGAACGGTCTGGGCTGAACGCTGAACCTTTATCAGATGAGGAGAAAATTTCCTCAATGGTGCAGGGCAGACTGTCGGTGGAACCTGTAAAGAATACCAAAATTGTGCGTATTGCCTATAGCGACAAATCTCCGATCATTGCCAAGCTGGTAGCCGATGCAGTGGCCAAAGCCTATATGGAAGAGATTCTCGACATGAAACTCACTACCAGTCGCTATGCTCTACAATGGATGACTTCCAAGGCACAGGATGAAAGGAAAAAGCTTGAGGCCTCGGAAATGGCCATGCAAAACTACATGCGGGCCAACGATCTGGTAACGGTTGAAAATAAGCTGGCAATTTCCCCACAACGCTTGTCGGAGTTCAGTTCGCAATTGTCAAAGGCCCAGACGGATAGAAAGGTGCTGGAAGGTGTGCTGAAACAGATAGATGCAGCGGGTAAAAATGTCTTTCAACTGGAAAATATTCCAATCTTTGCTGGCAATGAAGTGCTGAAAAGTCTGCGAGAAGCTATCTTTAAATCCCGGCAGAATATCAGTGAATTGTCAAAAAAATATGGCGAGAAACATCCGGTGATGATCAAGGCCAACGGCGAACTCGGGGAATTGATCAATCAACAGCAGGCAGAGATCAATCGGGTTATCGCCACCACCAGGAATTCTTATGAATTGGCAAAGTCGCAGGAGAAATACCTCGATGAAATGCTCACTTCGACCAAGAGTGAACTTCTTAATCTGAATGAGAAATTCATTCAATATTCGATAATGAAGAGGGATGTCGACGCTAACCGGGTGGTTTACGAATCCCTGACCTCAAGTATTAAAAAAGAAGGTGTTACCGAGCAGTCACAGAGCATCAATGTCTGGGTTATTAAAAATGCTTTTCTTCCCGGTGCGCCCTCGAAACCGAATAAAAAGCGTAACCTTGCCCTCGGTCTAATCCTTGGTTTGGCTGCTGGTATCGGCTGTGCATTTCTCGTGGAGTATCTCGACAACACGATAAAATCGGAAAAGGAACTGGAAAGCCGTTATGGCTTGACAGTCCTTGGGGCTGTGGAAAAACTCAAGGAAAAGGGCAAGAACATTGAATCGTATATCGTGCAAAAGCCCCTGTCGCCGCTTGCCGAAAGCTATCGCTTGATTCGCTCCGGATTGTTGCTTTCTTCTGCTGACCACCCTCCAAGAACAATGCTGGTGACCAGCATGGGACCGGGTGAAGGGAAGACTTCGACGACCATCAATATTGCCCGGGTTTTAAGTCAGGGCGGGAAAAAGGTATTGATAATAGATTGTGATCTTCGGCGGCCGCGGGTGCATTCGGTATTCGCCATGCAGAACGACAAGGGCTTGAGCAACTATCTGACCGGTAATCTCAGTGAGAATATTATCCATAAGGTTGCCGGGGAAGAGATTTTTGTTATTACCTCCGGCTCCATACCCCCCAACCCGTCAGATCTGGTAGGGTCGAAGAAACTGAGACTGCTGATCGAGAAAATGTCGGAGAACTTTGATTTTGTTCTGATCGATTCGCCTCCTGTGCAGAGTGTTACCGATAGTCTCACCCTGACTCAACTTGTCGACGGCACAGTGGTTGTGGTGAAGGCTGGGGTGACAACGTATGAAACCATGCAAAGTGGTTTGAAAAAACTGAAGGATGTGCAATGCCACTTCCTTGGCTTTGTCTTGAACGGGTTGCCTCCGAGCCATGCCAAGGGGGCTTATTATTCAGGATATACCGCGTATTATGCCAAGGACAATGTTAGCTAGGGTCGTTGCAGGGCCATTTCTATTATAGGTCGGGCCATGAAAAAAATTTCTTATGCCCTTTTTATTGGCCCGTTGGTTTTCGCTCCGCTGGCTTTTGGCACAGTTGAGCATTGGTCACTATTGGTTATGCAGCTTATGATTGCGGCTGCGATCTGTGCCTTTTGCATGCAGCGGAAACAAACCACTGAGAAACTTCTCCGCGTCCCCGGTCTTCTTCCTTTGATTATCCTCGTCGGATGGATGATTTTGCAGATCGTGCCTTTGCCGGTAACCATCGTCAAGATTCTTTCCCCGGAAACATATCAGGTGTATAAACCTGTTTACGATATGCTTGAGGGCAACAGCTGGATGCCTCTGTCTGTCTATGCAAAAGGTACGATGCTTGAGTGCATCCGGATAACGACCTATATTTTCTTTTATATCCTGACGGTGCAGATCCTCAGCGATAGCGAGCGGCTCAAGCGGACTGTGATGATTTGTTCCTGGCTGGCGATTGGTATTGGATTTGTTGCCATTTTGCAAAAATTTTCTTCGCCCGAAAAAATTTATTGGCTACGTTCAGTACCGAGTAATACTATGCCGATAGGACCGTGGGTCTACCGTTCACAATACTGTGGTTTTGTGGAACTGGTTGCTCCCCTGGTTTTGGCTCTGGCACTTTATTATCGACCTCTTGTTGCCTCAGAGGAGTCTCTGCGCAAACGGATTGTTGCCTTTTTTTCAAAAGATGATGGAGGCAACTTCTATATTCTTCTTGGGTTCGGGTTGCTGGTGTTGGCCTCATCTGTTTTTATCAGTCTTGCCAGGGGTGGGATTATTGCTTTGTGCCTTTCGCTCCTGTTCTTTTTTCTTCTGCTGGCCTGGAAAGAAGCGAAATACTCCAACCTCCTCTATATGGGTTTCTTTTCCTGTCTGGTCCTTTCGGTTTCATGGTTTGGCTGGGACCCGATTGTCGAGCGCTTCGACAAGATATTCACCAGTACCGGAGAACTGAACGTCGACCGTTTTCTTATTTGGCAAGATTCCTGGCAGCTGTTCAAGGACTTCTGGTTGACCGGCAGCGGTTTCGGCACCTTTATCGCAGCATTCCCCCATTATCGTACATTCCCTGGCGAGAGCATATATGATCATGCTCATAACGACTATCTGGAATTACTGACCGATGGCGGCATAATTGGTTTTCTTCTTGCTGCCTGGTTTGTTCTTGCAGTTATTCATCAGGGTTGGAAGATGCTGCGGCGCAGACGGGATCGGTATTCGATTCTTCTGAGTATCGGGGCATTGGCCGGAATCGTCGCTCTACTGATTCACAGTATCAGCGATTTCAATATGCATAATGGTGCGGTCGGCCTGTACTTTTTCTTTATTTGCGGTCTTCTTGTTTCTGCCGGGCACACCAGGTTTCATTACCAGATGAACACCACTCTCCTGCCCAAAAGTTCTTGGTTGTCGCAAAATATCTTGCTGTTTGCCGGGGGTGTTTTTTTCTGCCTGGTGGTATTTGGCCAGGGTGGTGTTACCCTGGCTCAGTACCAATATAACAGCATCAAACACATCTACCTCAGTCGACAACTGTCGGAGCAACGTCTGCAAGAAGTTTCTTCGGGTTTGCAGAGTGCAGCTCGGCTCGATCCTCTTGAAGGACTGTATCCGTTTTATCAGGGAGATGTGCAGAGGTATTTGAACAATCCAGAAAAGGCCCTGAGCTCATATATCCTGGCCAGCCTGAAAGATCCCCTCGACGGAGCCTTTCTCCAGCGCATCGGATTACTGCTGCCGCGAGACAGGCAGAAAGATGCCGAATATTTGCTGGAAATTGGTGCACAGAGGACACTCAAAAAAGATCAACTCATGCTGACCCGCGTCGAGTGGCTCTTGGTAACGACGCAACGAAGCAAGGCGATAGAAGTTCTTCGCGAGGCTATTGCCGTTAAGCCCAATCTGCTGAAGGTAGTTATGCCTTTATTACAAAGCTTTTCTTTTACCAGGGAGGAGTTGGCTGCTGTTTTACCGGACAGTGTTGAAAGTTGGCTGCAATGTGGCATATTTACAGAGAAAACCGGTACTCTTGAAGATGCAGCCTATTTTTGGCAGCATGCGCTCGATTTCTTGGACAAGGAAAGCACTATTCAGCCGGGATGGTTTTCACATCTGTTCAATTATTACAAAAAACAAAAAAACGAAGAGAAAGCTCTCGAAGTTTTGCGCCTGGGCATTGAAAAGATTCCCAATTATCCCCGGTTTCATGAATGGCTTGGTGATTATTACGCAAAGGAAGGGATCGTCTATCGGGCACTGGAGGAATATCAGCAAGCCTTACTGCTTGAACCATTAAATGAAGCTCTTCGCCGAAAAATTGAAAAGTTAAGTAAACCGCAACAAAAATAGTGCCAGGGTTGCGTGTGTTCAGAAAAGAAGTGCACACAAAACCGTGAAAAAGCTCATGGTAATTATTTGCTGTGGGTGAGGTTAAACACCTCAATCGTCGATACGTTTTTCCACGAACTGGGCCATCAGTTCGTGGACATTGTAGGGCGGTCGCACCTTGAAATAGTGGTTGACAATAGCGTGGCCTATTTCATGGGCCAAAATTGCTAGGTTGACATCATCAACTGAGATATAGATAGTGGCCTCAGACAGGGAATAGAAGGCCACGTAATTGACGTTTTTACCATATTTTTCCTTAAACACCCTGGCCACATCAGAGGCTTCTTTCAGCAAGACAATTTTCATGTGGAGCTGATCAGGAAACATTTCCAGAATAGTCTCAGCCTTCTCAATGATTGTGTCTATTTTTGCCAGAACCTCGTCCTCGACGGTAACGACGTTGGCTTTTCGCACAAAGGCACTGAGGTTTCTCCCCAGTTGGATCTCTTCGTTAAAATCGGTGAGTAATTCCTGGCTGTTGTACCGCAAGGTGGCATACCTGCTTTTTGCCTCCTTTGCCATGAGCAAATACGGGGAAAAAAGAACTGAACAAAGTGCGATGCAGAAGAGTATTCTAGACATCCTTTAAGGTATACGCCGAGCAGATTGCCTTTATTCTCTTGTTCTTCTCATCAATATTCCAGTAAATAGCCTGCAATTCATCTTGCTGGTCTTGACCCAGACTTTGAGTTTTTAGTCGGGCTTGTTCAAGAAGGCTGGTAATGGCATCTGCATTGCCTTGGAGATTTTTCACCGTCAGGGAAAGGTCTGCATTGAAATCATTGATTTTTCTGGCAATATCCTTTCCTTCATCGTTGGTGCGCAGGTATATTGTGTCATCTAATCTTCCATTGAGCATGCTGTCCAGGGCTTTTTCAAGTCGAAAAAGAGGGCCGGCGATCCTATGGGTGATGAGCATGGCAGCTACTACCAGAAAGGCACTGCCGGTGACGATAAACACCCAGTGGGCGGCAAGGGTTTGCTTGACCAGCATAATTGGTGTCTGGCCCAGCTGCAGATCGTGATTGTTGTAGGAAAGCGTCAGGGTGTCCGCCGAAAAAAGACCAAGAAGGAAGAGAAAAAAGAGGCAGCCGCCGGTTACAAAAAGGAAGTAGCCGAGTATGAGCTTGCCTTGAAAATCCTTTTTAATAAAAATATTTCTTCTTTTATATTTTTGCGCCATGGCTACTTTTGCTCTTTGTAGATGGTGATTGTTGCGTTTTGTCTCAATTCCATAAGCCAACGTTTCATCTGCTGCTCTCTTTGGTGTTCTTCCAACATCTCTCGTATCCTTTGCCTGTCAACCGTTTTGGCGACATAGTCTGGAGAAGGCTCGACGCTGTCCAGTCTGAGAGCGTAGTTTTCAGTGCCTGTATCAAAATTGACCCCATATTGGGAGGGTTGAAGAGAAGAAAGAAGGAGGCGAACCGGGGTAGCAAGATCAGAAAAAAGAACGGTATTGGTCAAGCCTTTGGCTGACAATGCTTCTGCAGCTGATTTGGGTACTGCATCAAGTCGGGTAAAAGTAACAATCTTCCCAAGAAACCCAATGTAAGTGTCAATATTCGCATCGGTGACGGCTACCTGCAATTTGCTGTTTTGGCGATCAAGAAGTGTTTTAACCAAAGAGTTTTCATAATACGTTTTCAAAGCTTGGCGGAAACTTTCCTCTTTGTTTATTGACTGTCTTTCAGCTTCCTGGATCAGCAGCTCCCTTGTTATCAGGGTGTCGAAAAATTCAGTATGTTGATCGACATGGTAGCCGTGTTTCTTGCTTTCTTCGGTAATAGTGGCCTTGGAAATGTCATGGTCATTGATGGAGATGAAAATGTCCTTCTGCGGGGTTCCCTTCTCCGGGAAGATGAAAAAGAGTGTGAGGATGGTCGCCAGTCCGATGATTGCCAGAATAATATAAAGGTACTTCATAGGTTGTTCATCATAAGGAGTGTTGAAGAGCGTTATGCTTTTCAGTGTAAAGTAATGCTGAAAAACGTTTTGAATTCAATACAATTCTAGCGGAAAGAAAACGGCAATTGCAAGAGAAAACGAGGGATGTGTCACTTGGCAGTTATAAAATAAACCATAGACAAAGGAATTCCCGGAATAGCATACGCTTTATTGCTTCTTGCCGATCATTTGTTCTACAAAGTCAGTTATGGCCTCTCGGCTCAAATAAAGGCCACTGAGAACAGTAGTGCCAATCTTCAGTGCCGGCACCATTTTTATGCCATCCCGCCAGGTTCGCAACGGAGATGTCAAAAGCTCGACCTCTTCAACCTGCAGATGTGGATTTCTAGAACATACGTCCAGGAGATGCTTTTTAGCGATAAAACAGCGTGGGCAAAGCTTTGATTTGTAGAAAACAATACGCATGACGGGTGTCTCCTGAAATGAGATGTTGGTGCAGCAGGCTTTCCGGCAGTGTGCCGGGCTACCGTTTCGATTTGCAAAGGTACTGGATGTGGTTCTTTCATGCAACGAACCCCGATAATAGAGATGAGTACCTTAACGAAATTCGTTGATAAAAAACAAGAATCGAATTTCGAAGGTACTAAAGAATGTGTTTGCTTATTTGAGGTCTTCGTATGCTATAATGATCAAGAACGGTTTCTGCCTTTCCCTAAGAGACTTACCGGATTGGCAAACTGAAAACCTTAACGGCTCGTACGCTCGGCAATGGAGGCCATATGTATATCTCAGAACACATGACTCCCGACCCAATTACCGTATCTTCCGACATGTTGCTTCCGGAAGCTCGGCGAATGCTTAATACGTACAATATTCGCCATCTGCCGGTGGTCGACAGGGAAAAAAAGCTTGTTGGCATAGTGAGTGACAGAGATCTGAGGTCAGCCTACCCCTCTTCGGTAAGCTCCAAACACGATAAGATAGTGGCTTTCGAACAGGTTGAGAAAACAACGGTGGCTGATATTATGACAACAACCTGCGCGGCCCTCAGCCCGGACGCCTCTCTTGATGATGCTCTTCTTGTTTTTGATCGGGAAAAAATAGGTGGTATTCCGGTATTGAGTGAGGAGGGAGTAGTATTAGGTTTTTTCTCAATCCTCGATCTCACCGCTGCGTATCGGAAACTCTTTGGCATGGCTGAAAAGGGCTCTGTGCTCATTGGTGTCGAGGATGATGGTCGAGATAGCATTTTGAGCGAGATTGTAATTTTGCTTGAGCAAAACGGCATTGCCCTTACTCGCTTGATCCGTCTCGCCGATAAAAATGAGGCCGCGAAGATATATATGCGGATAAATAGTCAGAGACCGACAGAGGTCTATAAGCTTTTAAAAACACACGGGTTCTCGCTGCTTCAATAGAATGGGGCAACAGGTTCCGGAAAGAATGATGACAACGGCACAAGAAGAATGTAAAGGATGCGGAAAATGCTGCAAACAGGGTGGTCCGGCCCTGCATCGGCATGATCTCGACTTGGTGAGAAGTGGTAAAATACCAATAACAAGCCTTATAACCATCCGGAAAGGCGAGTTGGTCCATAACCCGCTCACCGGAGCCGTGCAGCCTGTTGCTGTTGAATTGGTGAAAATAAAGGGGGCGGGAAAGCAATGGGATTGCTGCTATCACGACGGGACCAAAGGATGCACGATTTACGACTACAGGCCACAGGCCTGTCGGGCATTAAAATGCTGGGATACTGAGGCTGTCATTGCTCTGATAGAGAAGGATACCTTGAGCCGCACGGATATCCTGCAGGAAGATCATTTTATCCTTCCGGCAATCAGGGAGCAGGATCGCACCTACCCCTGTCACGGCTTGCAGAAGATTCAAGGAAGCCGCCACCAATTATCCGCCGAGCTGAAAGACCAGTTGGAAAAAATGGCGGGTGACGAGATGCGTTTTCGGATGCAGATCATCGCCCGGTTTCAGCTGCAATTATCTGATGAACTCTTCTACTTCGGTCGGCCGTTTTTTCAACTGCTTCAGGCTCTTGGGGTACGCGTCTCGGAATCCCCTTCGGCCGGAATTCGCCTGCATTGGGACAGATAGCGCACCATTCAACTTGAAAGCTTTCTGAAATCACCAGATTTTTCGTGCCAGTTCTTCCCCCCTCGTGGAGATGGTAATTTGCTCTACCGGAACGGTTTTCCCGGCCACTTCCATGGCTTTTTTGATAATGACGTTCATGGCCGAGCAACAAGGGACCTCCATAATGAGAACAGTGAGGCTCTTCAGATTGCAGGTAGTGATAATCTCGGCGAATCTCTGCACATAGCTGTCTGCGTCGTCGAATTTCGGGCAGCCCATCATTACCGTTTTCCCGGCAAGATATTTTTCCTGGAAGTTTCGGACTGCGACCGCGGTGCAATCAGCAGCCACCAGGACGTCGGCATTTTGCAGGAAAGGTGCATGCGGCGGAATGAGACGGATTTGCACCGGCCAGTGGGTGAGTTCGGAACCGCCCGCCCCGGCCAGAGGTATTCGACTTGGGGCATTGGCCGACTGACAGGGTGATGCGGCTGCTTGCGCCAAGGGCTTGAAAGACTGGATATGGCTTGATGCACAGCCGCAATCCATTGTTTTTGCAGGGCTTTTCACGGCCTTTTTTTTCTCTTCGGCAAGATATTGTTCTACTGCTTCCTCGTCAAACTCATCCGCCTGGCGTTCGATTATCTTCAAAGCCCCGGTCGGGCATGAACCAAGGCAGGCCCCGAGACCGTCACAAAGTTTATCGGCCACCAGTCTTACTTTGCCGTCGATAATTTTCAGAGAACCTTCAGCACAATCCGGCACACACTGGCCACAACCGTCACACAATTCATCGTCAATTTTGATAATTTTCCGTATATTTTTCATATTCAATCCTCCCGGTCAGGTAGTTGGAAACAAGGTTGGGCTGATCGCTCCTTTATAAGAGCGCCTCGCCTTCAGCACGATTCGCGCTGTTTATAATAAGAGAATACCACAATGGGCGGGAAGATCTTTGATCTGGGTCAAGTAGCGACACTTTTTTTTAAAAAAAAGGTGGGGTAGATAATGCTACCCCACCTCAGCGTGTGGATTGTAAAAGTATGGAAGTTTTATCCGAGGATGGCTTTCAGATCTTCATCAGGGGTCTCGGCAATCGGTTTACAGGCAAAGTTCTCAATCAACACATTGAGGACATTGGGTGTGATGAAGGCCGGAAGGGAGGGTCCGAGGCGGATGTCTTTGATCCCGAGGCTGAAGAGGGTCAGCAGAATAACTACCGCCTTCTGCTCGTACCATGAAAGTATCATGGAAAGCGGCAGATCATTGACGCCGCAATTAAAGGCACCGGCGAGGGCCACGGCAATCTGAATCGCTGAATAGGCATCGTTGCATTGGCCGACATCGAGAAGTCGTGGAATGCCGCCGATGTCACCAAGTTTTTTGTCAAAGAAACGGAATTTGCCGCAGGCCAGGGTCAGGATCATGCAGTCGGCAGGAACCTTCTCGACAAATTCGGTGTAGTAGTTACGACCGGGTTTAGCGCCGTCACAGCCGCCGACCAGGAAGAAATGGCGGATGGCCTTGCTTTTCACGGCCTCGATCACTTTGTCTGCGACGCCGAGAACGGTATTGCGGGCAAAACCGACAAGTACCGAGTCGTTGTCGACATCAGCGGTGAAACCGGGCAGCTCAAGGGCACGTTTGATCACCGGGGTGAAATCTTTGTCTGCTCCGATATGTACCAGATCCGGCCAGCCAACCAGTCCAGTTGTGAAGACATTGGCCTTGTAGCTGTCGGCGGGTTTTTGGATGCAGTTGGTGGTAAAGAGAATTGCTCCTGGGAAGGTCGGAAATTCTTTTGCCTGGTTTTGCCATGCGGTACCGAAATGGCCGAAGAAATGGCTGTATTTTTTTAGTTCAGGGTATCCGTGGGTGGGCAGCATCTCACCATGGGTGTAGATATTGATACCTTTGCCTTCGGTTTGTTTCAGCAAAAGTTCGAGATCCTTTAAATCATGTCCGGTAATGAGAATGGCTTTGCCGGCTTTGACTCCGAGCGGTACCGGCGTTGGGACCGGATGACCATAGGTGCCGGTGTTGCCGGCATCGAGCAGCTCCATGGCCTTGAGATTGATCTCACCGCATTTCAGGACCATGCCGACCAATTGATCAAGGCCCTGGCCGCCCTTAGTCAGTTCAGCTAAAGATGCGTGAATATAAGCATAAATGGAATCATCTTCTTTGCCGAGAATTGCTGCATGGTCAGCGTAGGCTGCCAGGCCGCGGATACCGTAAACGGCAATCTGTTTGAGCGAACGGAGGTCTTCGTTGGCGTCAAGCGAATTCATGAAGTCAAGCGTTTGCCCTTGGGCAATCAGGCCCGGCAGGGTCGGAGCGGGGGTGAAGGCGGCAGCCTGAGCTTCAAACTGGATATTGCCCCCTGCGGCCTTTACTTTAGCCTTGAATGCGTCGCGCAATTCCACTGTTTTGTTGATCCAGGCCTGGAAGCGAAGAGGGTCGAAATCGACATTTGTTAGACAGGCAAAAACTGCCTCTGCGGTGAAGCGGTTGACCGCAGCATCGGTTAAACCGAGTTTTCGTCCTTCTTCAGCAACCAGGGAAAGCCCCTGGACTGCATAGGTGAGTAAATCCTGCAGGGCGGCAGTTTCATCAGTTTTTCCACAGACGCCGATTTTTGTGCAGGCAATTCCTTTAGCTGTTTGTTCGCATTGATTACAAAACATAGTATCTCTCCTGTAAGGTTGGGTATTCGACGTGCGAATACGTTTTGGTATACAAGCTGTTGATCAGGGAAAGGTAATTGGGATGTGATATCAAATCACTTCTCAATCAGTATTAAGGAGGAAAGTACTCTAAAATTTTCTCAGGATCTTTGATGTAGGTCAAGAACAAAAAATTATTTACAACGGCTTATGCTGTTTGAGAACAAGCAGACAACATGAAGATGCCGTCGCATCATACGGACCGCAAGCGTAAGTTCCCCAAATATGTTGTGGAGTAAAGTTCGCTTCGGCGAAGAGGGTCAGCCAATGGGGGAGGGCAAAAGCTGCAATGGAGCTGACTGCATGAAAATCTTCATTGACCAGTCCTTTCTGCATGGGACGGATCCGATAGCGTTCTTCAAGCAGTATCGTCTCTGACTCCGGCAAATATTTTTTAAGAATTTCCTTGATGATGCGGCCACCGCCAGGACGATCGAACATCTGAAACTGGAAGATAGTACGATTGGTGTCAAGGAAAGCCTTTGTTGGAATGAAAAGTTGCACGATCAATGTCCCTTCCCCGTGAAGATTTTTCTGGCACCCGAGGAGGCAATGAAAAATTCTTTCTCTGGTCGTCAACAGGTTCAGGGTATTGTAGGGGATGAAGATGGCATCGAAAGGTTTACGGAAGGCTGGTGCCAGCATATCCATGCAATAAAAAGAACAATGTGGGTGCAGGTGCTTTGCTGCCAGCCGCAACATCGGCAGGGATATGTCGATTCCGGTCAGGGTACGGTTTTCATTCGCCAGATATCGGGCAACCCGGCCGGTGCCGCAGCCCATTTCAAGAATTGCGCCGTGTTGCGGGAGAACCTTCGCAAAAAACACGCTGTCTTCCGAGAAGTTTTCCATTTCCAGGGCATACAAACCGGCAGCAAGGTCTTCCGGCAAGGGCAGGAATACATCACCCGGCTCGTCTTGATAATCCTGGTAAATTGTCACCATAGGGGAAGTTCCACCAAAGACTTATTGCATTTCTAACACCCCGCAAGGGGGCATAAGTGCCTTCTCGCTGCCATCTCGATTGAGAAATGGAATTACAGGCGAAGGAGACCAGCCTCTTCCGGAGTTGCCGAGTAGCAGTCAATATGGATCAGCCAATAATGGCCGGGATTGTCCTTGATAGCCTGCAGGGTCTGGGCGGGGAGCCAATGGCTGTCGTCAAGCAGGTTGTAGAAATAGGAGTCAATACCGATAAAACCGTCGAGGAAATGGCTGAGGATATGCAAGGTTTTGCTCACATATCCCTGGGCGATGTGTTGCAGGTCGGTTGTTTGTTGAATGCCGCTTTTCACAAGCTCGGCAATCAAGTCTTTGATCGTCGAACGGTTGTAATTTTCTGCTGCGGCGACATGTGCTGAAAATTCGGTATCGAGGCCGGGAAAAGACAGCTCTTCCCGGCACTCGATGCAGTCATAGATTACCAGAGAGGTGAGATCGAAAAACTTATGAAGCTGGTTGCAGCAATGCTCATATGAATCTCCGGACAGGAGCACCTTATGCTGCGAGAGCTTCTTCATGGTCGATTATTCCTGTCCTGCCAAACTCTTAACCACATGCTTTCCAACCCTTCGGCCCATTTCGACACATTCCTTGAGTTTTTGGTCATCTGGAACATATTTCATGCGCAGCCCCTCCTCAATGACATCGATTCGCATGTCCTGCAGGGCCGCGGTCATCAAGCCGACGGCTTCTCCGCTCCAGCCATAGGAGCCGAAGGCTGCCCCAAATTTATTGGTGGGTTTCAATCCCCGCATATACATAAGGAAACCGGCCATGCGTGGCAGCAGGCCGTTGTTCAGGGTTGATGAGCCAAGGATTATGGCCTTAGCCCCAAGTACTTCGGTCATGACATCACTGCGGTGATGCACCTTGAGGTTGATCAGTCGGGTGCTGACCCCGGTTTCCCTGAGTCCGGCTTCGACGGCCTGGGCCATTCTTTCGGTTGAATGCCACATCGAGTCATAGATAACCAAAACCTTGTTCCCGGCCTCGTTACGACTCCAGTTGTCGTATGCTTCGATGATCTTGTTTATATGCGTCCGCCAAATAACACCATGGTCGGGAGCGATCATTTTGATATCAAGGTTCATCGAACTGACAGTTGCCAGCAGTTTTTTGATCAGCGGCGAATACAGGTAGAGGATGTTGGCGTAGTATTTGGTGCTTTCATGCATCACTTCGGACATATCCACCTGGTCATCGAATCGTTCACTGCTGGCGTAATGCTGGCCAAAGGCATCGCTTGAAAAGAGGATACCGTCTTCCTTGATAAAACTGAACATGGAGTCGGGCCAGTGCAGCATTCTCGTTTCAAGAAACTGAATGGTCCGTTTGCCAAGACTGATTTCGCTGCCTGATTTCACGACTTCAAAAGGCCAGTCTTCACGATGAAAATGGTCGATGATCGCCTTTTGTCCCATCGGTGAACAGATCAGCTTTTCCGGATTGGCGAGTTCCATCATTGCAGGCAAAGCTCCGGAATGGTCCATTTCCACATGGTTGACAACAATATAATCGATTTTAGCAGGATCGATTATTTCTCTGATGTTCCGCAACATTTCATCTGTGTGGGTACTCTTCACGGTGTCGAAGAGGGTTACTTTTTCGTCGACAATGAGAAATGCGTTGTAGGTGGTTCCCCGGTAGGTTGAATATCCGTGGAAATCGCGCTGGTCCCAGTCTACGGCACCAACCCAGTAAATTCCTTTGGCAAGTTCAGTTATGCTCATCGCAGCTCCGCTAAAAAAGTAGTTTTAGTATCCTGGAAATTCGTTTCTTGCAAATTAAGAATCATAACTATAGTAAAATAATCTTTAAAAGCTAGGCAAAAACATCTATTAAAAAGAATCTCAGGGCGTGTCCTGAGCCGGAGTCCACCTGCTATTCAGGAGTACCCTGATGATGAAGAAAATCCCATCTATAGACCTTGGCAGATGTACAGAATGCAAAGGCTGTATTGAAATTGCCCCCACAGTATTTTGCTATAATGTGTCCACCGGGTTGATGGAGGTTATTGAACAGGATGAATATCCTGAGGATATTGTCGATGAGGCGATTAAGGATTGTCCCGAGGACTGTATTTCCTGGGAGGAATGTTCTTGGACCATAGTCAAATGACTTTAGTGTCTTTCGCCAATTCTTCTTTCGTGGGTCATGCGCTGAAGTATGGATTTACGCTTTCCCTTTTGTTAGTATGGGTGCGTCGCGCAGATTAAACTAAGATAGAGAATTATATGGACATTCCTTTTCAGCTCATAACAGAATTCAAACCCGCCGGTGACCAGCCGGTGGCCATCGAAATGCTGACCGATGGCATCCAGGCGGGACTTCGGGGACAGGTGCTTCTTGGGGTCACCGGGTCCGGGAAGACCTTTACCATGGCCAATGTCATTGCCAAGGTGCAGCGCCCATCTCTGGTCATTGCTCCCAATAAGACCCTTGCCGCGCAACTCTTCAGTGAATTCAAGGAACTTTTCCCACACAACGCGGTTGAATATTTCGTCTCCTATTATGATTATTACCAGCCGGAGGCGTATATCCCCCAATCCGACAGCTATATAGAAAAGGATTCGTCGATAAATGAGGCTATCGATAAGATGCGCCATTCGGCGACCCGGTCGCTGCTGACTCGCAAGGATGTCCTGATTGTCGCCTCGGTGTCCTGCATCTATGGCCTCGGCTCACCGGAGGAATATAAGAATATGCACCTTTTCCTGCGGGTGGGAGATGAGTGCCCGGTTGAGGATGCGCAGCGTCGCCTGGTCTTTATGCAATATGAGCGCAATGACATGTCGTTTCACCGGGGCACTTTTCGGGTCCGTGGCGATGTGCTTGACATCTTTCCCGTTCATGAAGAAGACCGATCCCTGCGTGTTGAGTTTTTCGGCGATACCATCGAAGCTCTGTCGATTATCGATCCACTGCGCGGCGTGGTAATAGAGCGAATTCAAGACTACTCTGTGTTTCCGGGCAGCCATTTCGTCACCTCCAAGGATCGTCTGCAAAAGGCCTCGGCGACAATAAAGGAAGAACTGGTGCTGCGGCTTGAGGATTTCCATCAGGGAAATCGGCTGGTTGAAGCGCAGCGCCTGGAACAGCGAACCATGTTTGACCTGGAAATGATCCACGAACTGGGGTATTGCAACGGCAT
>JAHJLI010000163.1 GCA_018821785.1 Pseudomonadota bacterium | reverse complement strand
TGCTATCCGGCGATCATGAACCAGACCAGCGCTATGGATATCATTTTCTGCCGGAATGTCTTGATTTATTTTTCACGGGAGAGGGCGATCACCATAATTGAAAACCTGGCCCGCTGTCTTGTCGATGGAGGATGGCTGGTAATTGGTCCCACCGATGCCCCCGGATCGCGCTTTTCACCTCTCCTCACCCCTGTGTCATTTCCGGGGGCAATGCTTTACAGAAGAGAGACTTTGCAGCCCGCGGCCGAGTTGTCACGAAATGCCCGGATGCTCGTCCAGGAAAAAAAGAAAAACGCTCCATCCGCAAAAACTAAGGGTGTACAAATCGCGGCAAGCCAAAAGCCTAGAAACAATCTGGCCGCATCGCCTGACGTACCACCACCCAATACCGGTAAAATGGCAGACCAAGTCCGTCTTCTTGCCAATCAAGGTAAACTGCAAGACGCTCTGGCCTTATCTGAGACGGCAATACAAACCGACAAACTGAACTGTGCTCTCCATTACCTCCAGGCAACCATCCTGCAGGAAATGGATCGGCAGGAAGATGCCGAGTTGACCCTGAAACGAACAATATACATCAATCAGGATTTTGCAGTGGCCCATTTTGCCCTGGGACATCTGCTGCAACGCCGGGGCAAGAAAAAGGAATCTGGAAAACACCTGGACAAAGCCTGCACCTTGTTAAAATCATACGGACATGACTACGTCCTGCCGGAAGGAGAAGGAATCAGTGCAGGCAGGATGATTGAACTTATCAACAGGATGAAAGGGTAACCTCATGGGTGGGAAAGAGATTGACTGGAACCAGCTCCATCAGCGCATGGCTGCGGCAAATGCCATGATAGCGCACGGGTGGATCCCGAGCCCCGCTGAGAGAAAACGTATCCTGAAAGAGCGGGCGGAATTGCTGGCCGTTGCAGAGGAAAAACAGACCACGGAACAAACTATCGAAATAGTCGAATTCCTGCTGGCCAGAGAACACTACGGCATCGAATCCAGCTCTATACGAGAAGTCTATCCATTAAAGGACTACACTCCCCTGCCGGGAGTCCCGTCCTTTGTCCTTGGATTGATGAATGTGCGGGGACGGATAATATCGGTGGTTGATATCAAGAGATTCTTCGATATGCCGGAAAAAGGTATCAGCAATCTCAACAAAGTCATCATTATCAACGACCACAAAATGGAACTAGGTATCCTGGCCGATGAGATACTGGGTGTGCGCAATATAGCCATCAGCGAACTGGACCAGCCTTTGCCGACTCTCACAGGTATCCTTGAAAAATTTGTCAGAGGGGTGACCGGAGAATGTCTGGTAGTCCTCGATGCGGCAAGGATCCTGGCGGACCAAAATATTGTAGTACACGAAGAGGTATGATTTACAAAAAAAGGAGCAATGGATCGGTTCAGACACGATTACGATTTATACTATTGCCGGTATGAGAAGGGGGAGAGGAAATGTTGAAAAATGCCAATATAGCCATGCGTTTGGCTGTGGGTTTCGGGGTGGTGGTCCTGTTGCTGGTGCTGATGAGTGTCTTCACCAGAATCAAGATGGGGTCGCTGGCAGGTCTTACAACCTTGCTTTACGAACACCCATTTACCGCTTCCACTCATCTGATCAGCGCTAAAACCAATATAATCAAGATGCAACGGGATATCAGGGATGTCCTTTTGGCAAACAACTCCACCGAATTGAATCTGGCGATTAAAGGTTTGAGTGAGGCCGAAAAAGCACTATTTCAAGACCTTGAACTCGTTCGGACATCGTATCTCGGAGACCCAAAAGATATAGATCCGATCATCAATGACCTTAAGGCCTGGCAACCCACCCGGCAAAAGATAATAGAGCTGATGAGGGCAGGAAAAAATGAAGAGGCCGGTGACTTCCATAAAAACGAAGGGGCTCTGGAAATCACCAAGGTCGAGGAGAACTTAACGGTTATCGAGGAATCTGCGGCCAACAGAGCGGCGTCCTTTGTTAAAGATGCAAAAGAAACAGCGAGTGTCACCTATCTCCTGATTTACCTGCTGGTTTTTGTGACAGTTGTTGCTTCCCTGATTATCGCAACCTTTATCTCGCGCTCCATTGTCCGCCCGTTGCACAAGGCTGTCGGTATTGCCAATCGGATTTCCGTTGGCGACCTTAACATGGCAATGCCGGAGATTGAGAGAAAAGATGAGGTCGGCGAGCTTATGCAGGCTTTTGGCCGAATGATCGTCTACCTGAGGGAAATGACCAATGTTGCCGAGCAGATTGCCGGCAGGAACCTCAATAGTCAGATGAGGCCACAATCCACCGACGACACCCTGGGAAATGCTCTTGCAACGATGATCAACAACCTACGTATAATGATAAGAGAGATCCAGGAATCGGCGAGTGTCGTTGCCTCCTCCGTTGGGGAAATACTGGCAACTACAACTCAACTGGCAGCAGGTATTGGCGAAACCGCCACCTCGGTCAGCGAAACCACCGCAACCGTAGAAGAAGTCAAGCAAACGGCATTACTGGCTGCGGAAAAATCCCAAAATGTTTCAACATATGCTAAGGAAGCGGTTCTGGTGGCTGAGCAGGGAGATACCGCCGTGGCGGAAACGATGGACCAGATCACCAATGTCAAAGGACTGATGGAGATTGTTGCCGAGAGTGTAGTCATGTTGAGCGAACAGACCCAGGCCATCGGTGATATCATTACAGTGGTCAACGATCTGGCACAACAGTCCAATCTGCTGGCCGTTAATGCGGCAATAGAGGCTTCGAAAGCGGGCGAGCAGGGCAAGGGTTTTACCGTAGTGGCTTTGGAGATCAAAAGCCTTGCAGACCAATCTAAGCAGGCGACGGAACAGGTTCGAACAATTCTTTCAGATATCCAGAAGGCTACTGGAAAATCAGTGCTGGCGGCGGAACAGGTAAGCAAGGCGGTTGATGGTGGAGTCAAGCAGGCTGCAGAATCCGGGGAATCAATAAGAAAGCTGGCAGAAAATATCAATGAGGCGTCCCAGGCGGCGGCCCAGATAGCAGCATCCAGCCAGCAACAGCTGGCTGGCATGGAACAGGTGGCGATGGCCATGGAGAGCATTAAGCAGGCGTCCCAGCAAAACGTATTAGGGACAAAACAGGCGGAACTGGCAGCTCATACCTTGAACGAACTTGGGCGGAACCTGAAAGAGATGATAGGGACGTATAAGGTGTAGCAAAATCATATTTGCCGGGGCTGGCTGCATCAGGAGCAGACATGGATACAAAAGAAGCCGAGTTTCTGCAAAAATTACTCGCCATGTTCAAGGTAGAGGCCAGAGAGCACCTCAATGTGATTTCCTTTGGACTCACAACAATGGGCGAAGGCGGTTCGGCTCGTTCTGCCGAGCTGGTGGAAACTGTCTTTCGGGAGGCGCATAGCCTGAAAGGTGCCGCTCGTTCAGTCAACCTGATAGATATTGTCAATCTTTGCCAGGTCATGGAAGAGGTTTTTGCCGCCCTCAAAGGTGGTCGGGTTGACCTTTCCGCCCAAACCTGTGATGCTCTTCAACAGACTGTGGACTATTGCTTTAGGCTGGTCGATGGTGAGGAGATCACAACTGCCGACAAATCAGTCATC
Source organism: Pseudomonadota bacterium (assembly GCA_018821785.1). Taxonomy (GTDB): domain Bacteria; phylum Desulfobacterota; class Desulfobulbia; order Desulfobulbales; family Desulfocapsaceae; genus Desulforhopalus_A. The sequence goes on along the minus strand of JAHJLI010000163.1, from coordinate 23,404 downwards.
CGAGAACTCAAATCCAGGCTGGGTGACGCAGTGTCGGAGGACTCAGGCAGGGAAAAAACGACTGAGCCGATGAGCGCCCAAGATCGGCAACTGGCAGAAGAAGTGACCGAAAAGGACAAAGAAGGGGAAGAACCGTTCGTCCAGAAACCGGAAATAACCGAATCGTTGGAAAGAAGTGCCGATCTGACTCCTTCACTACCTCCTGAGAGACAACCCCCAACTTCTGCCGGACCCGTGGCACCCGAAACGGTAAGGATCGCAACCTCAAAACTCGACGCGCTATTGCTCCAGGCTGAAGAAATGATTTCCCTCAAAATTGCCGCCGGCCAGCGAGCTGCGGAATTACGGGAGTTGAAAAGATCATTTGATCTGTGGAAAAAAAAGAGACCAAGAGAGCGTCTGATTGGTAGAACCAACGATCTTCATCCCGACAGCCCCCTGCTGACCGATCCCTTCATTTCCTCCCTTGATACCAGGTTGATGGCCATGGTGAGAGCTGCCGAATACGATCAACGTTCCTCTGCGGCGATGATCGACATGATGCTCGACGATATGAAGAAGACCTTGATGCTACCGTTCTCATCCCTTTTGGAAATGCTCCCCCGTGTTATCCGCGACCTCAGTCGGGCAGCCGGAAAAAAAGTGGCATTGACTACCGAAGGCGGTGATATCGACGTAGATAGACGAATCCTGGAGGAGATGAAGGACCCACTCATCCACCTCATCAGAAATTGTGTCGATCACGGTATTGAACCGGTTTCCGAAAGAGAGACAAAGGGAAAACCGGCGGACGGTACAATGAAGATTGCAGTCTCGTCGAAGGACAACAAGATTGAAATTGCTATTACCGACGACGGGGCTGGAATAGATGTGGCGCGGATAAAATCTGCGGCCGTGAGACATTCAGTCGTAAGCCAGGAAGAGGCCGACAAACTTGGCGATCAGGAAGCCATGCACCTGATTTTTCATTCCGGTGTGACGACCAGCCCCCTTATAACCGATATTTCCGGTAGGGGACTGGGCCTGACCATTGTCCGGGAAAAAGTAGAAAAATTAAACGGCACGGTCGCCGTTGACAGTCAGATCGATAAAGGGACTATCTTCAGGATAGTCGTCCCCTTGACTTTCGCCACCTTCCGAGGGACCCTGGTGAGGGTTGCCGAACAACTCTTTGTCCTGCCCTCCTGCAACGTAGAGTGCGTGGCCAGGGCCAGACGGGAAACCATTCAGACCGTTGAGAACCGGGAGACCATTGTCTTCGAGGGCCGTCCGATCTCCCTTGTTCGTCTTGCTGACGTTTTGCAAATGAAGAGCGCTGCGGCCCGTCGAATGCAAGAAAAAGGGCCGGTACAGATAATAATTCTCGGTTTTGCCGAAAAACGCATAGCGTTTGTAGTCGATGAGGTGCTGCGCGAACAGGAAGTACTGGTCAAACCCCTCGGCGGGCAGCTATCCCGGGTCAAAAACATTTCCGGAGCAACCGTTCTTGCGAACGGCAAGGTGGCCCCCATCCTCAATGTCAGCGACCTGTTGAAATCAGTGGCAAAGAATAGCTCATCATTTGCCGCAGGAGAAACAACCCTGCCGGAAAAAAGCCTCTCCATCCTGGTGGTGGAGGATTCGATCACCGCCAGGGCCCTGCTGAAAAATATTCTCGAATCGGCCGGTTACCAGGTACAAACAGCGGTCGACGGCCTTGACGGTTTGACCACCCTGAAGAGCCGGGAGTTCGATATCGTCGTCACGGATGTGGAAATGCCAAGGATGAACGGTTTTGAGCTTACCGCCAGAATCCGTTCCGACAAAAAGTTCATGGAGTTGCCGGTGGTGCTGGTGACTGCCCTTGAATCCCGGGAAGACCGGGAGCGAGGCATCGATGTCGGGGCCAGTGCCTATATCGTCAAAAGCAGTTTTGATCAGAGTAATCTCTTAGAAGTGATCGAGAGACTTATATGATAGGTAAAACTCACCATTCCGCCAGTCGCCCATTTCCAATCAGGGTTCTGGTCGTCGAGGACTCGCCGGTGGCTCGTGAATTACTCGTCCATATCCTAACTTCCGACCCGGACATTCGGGTGATCGCCGCGGTCGGCAATGGACAGGATGCTGTCAAAGCTGTAGCCCGTGACAAACCGGACCTGATCACCATGGATGTCCACATGCCGGGGATGGACGGTTTTGAAACAACACAGGCTATTATGGAGTTGGATCCGGTTCCGATAATTATTGTCACAGCCAGCTGTGATATGCGGCAACTGGAGATTTCCTTTCTGGCGATAGAAGCCGGTGCCCTTGCCGTATTGCAGAAACCGCAAGGGCTCGGGCATCACAACCATGAAAGACAGGCCAAAAAACTTATCAGCATGGTAAAACTGATGTCTGAGGTCAAAGTGGTCAGACGTTGGGCGCGAACAGGCGGGAAACCATCACCAAGCCATCAAAAACCTGCCCCCGTTATTACCCCTCAATCTACTCCGATACACCTTGTGGCCATTGGTGCATCAACCGGAGGCCCACCAGTTATCCAGAAGATTTTATCGGAACTGCCCAAAGATTTCACCCCACCCATACTGATTGTCCAACATATGGCCGAAGGCTTTATCCTGGGTTTTACCGAGTGGCTAGGCCAGACCTCGGCCCTTCCCGTTCATGTGGCCTTTCATGGAAGTATAGCCCGCCCGGGGCATGTCTATATTGCTCCGGACTGTTGTCAGATGAAAATAGACATCCATGGCCGGATACTTTGTGTGGCTGACGCCTCTGAAAACGGCCTTCGTCCGTCTGTGTCCTACCTATTTAGGTCGGTGGCCGAGGTCTTCGGCAGATATGCGATCGGCGTGCTGCTCACCGGGATGGGCAGGGACGGCGCAGTGGAGTTAAAACTCATGAAAGATAAAGGTGCCGTTACCATAGCGCAGAACGAGGAAAGTTCGGTAGTTTTCGGTATGCCGGGGGAAGCAGTAAAGCTTGATGCTGCCAAATATGTATTGCCTGCGGACAGTATCGCAGCAATGCTGGCCAGTCTGGGGATGGTAAGGTCCGGGGAAAACAATAAAGCATAGGGAGTGGTTATGGTTGCTTCAGCAGAAAACAAACAGGTCAATATCCTTATCGTCGAAGATAGTCGAACCCAGGCGGAACAACTTCGCTTTATCCTCGAAAAAAATGATTTCAAGGTCTCTGTTGCCACCAACGGCAAGGAGGCTATGAAGTTACTTTCGAACCTGACACCGGATGTGGTTATCACAGACATAGTGATGCCCGAGGTGGACGGCTATGAACTCTGCAAAAAGATAAGAAATGATGGCAGACTGAAGGAAGTGCCTGTCGTTCTTGTTACCACACTTTCAGATCCAACTGATGTCATACAGGGCCTAGAGGTCGGCGCCAACAATTTTATCACTAAACCCTACGACGAGAGCTATCTCGTTTCCCGTATTCAGTACCTGATCGCCAATACCGCGTTGCGTAAAAATTCAAAGGCGGAAATGGGCATAAATGTTTTTTTCTCAGGACAAAATTACTTTATTACCGCCGAACGTCTGCAAATACTGGATCTGCTGCTTTCAACCTACGAAAATGCCTTTTATCAAAATCGGCAACTGCTCAACGTACAGAAGGAATTGACGGACCTCAACACTAAACTGGAAGATATGGTCCTAGAAAGGACGGCCGAACTGTCGACAGCTAATGACCAGTTAAAGATAGAGCTTGCCGAGAGACAGCGGGTTGAGGAAGAAAAGATCAAGCTGCAGGCCCAGTTCCATCAGGCGCAGAAAATGGAATCCGTGGGTCGACTGGCAGGCGGCGTGGCCCACGATTACAACAATATGCTCAGCGTCATTCTCGGATACACCCAGATAGCTCTGCAGCAGATCGATCCAAATTCGGCATTGCACAGGGATCTGCAGGAAGTCCTCTCCGCAGCTAATCGCTCCATAGGAATCACACGACAACTCCTGGCTTTTGCCCGTAAGCAGACCATTGCCCCTCAAATCCTTGATCTCAACGAGACCGTGGCCGGCATGATCAATATGCTGAGAAAGTTGATCGGCGAAGACATTACATTAGGCTGGCATCCTGCCTCTGATCTCTGTCCGGTCAAGATTGACCCCTCTCAGCTCGACCAAATACTGGCTAATCTCTGTGTCAACGCCCGTGATGCTATCATTGGAGTGGGAGAGATAAGCATTGAAACAGGAATGGTCTCCTTCGAACCGGAATATTACCTTGGACATACCAAGGTCGTTCCCGGTGACTATGTTTTTCTTGCTGTTAATGATACAGGCTGCGGTATAGAGAAGAGTATAATCGACAAGATCTTCGAGCCATTCTTTACTACCAAGCAAGTCGGTCATGGCACTGGGCTCGGCCTTTCAACGATCTATGGAATAGTCGAGCAGAACAAAGGCTTTGTCAATGTTTACAGTGAACCCGGCAAGGGGACTAATTTTAAGATTTATCTGCCGTGTTTCCGGGGAGGTGTCAGCCAAGCTAAGGAAGAGAACAACGCCGTATGCCACAATGGCAGAGGTAAGACTGTACTTATCGTAGAAGATGAACTAGCAATTCTGAGACTTACAAGCAGAATCATGTCAGATCTCGGCTACACAGTGCTGACCGCAAATAGCCCGACCGAGGCGATCAATCTTGCCGAAAAGCAAGTTGGTGGTATACATCTGCTCCTCTCTGATGTGATTATGCCTGAAATGAACGGTCCGGATATGGTAGTTAGAATTCTTGCCAGGCATTCAAATCTTAAATATTTGTTCATGTCCGGCTACACCGACAACGTTATCGCCAACCAAGTGTCGCTAAATGTGAGTAGCCACTTTATTCAGAAGCCGTTTTCAGCAAAACAATTAGCTGCAAAGGTGCAAGAAACAATGGACTCTCTTGATTTCAGTAGTTGATCGAAACGATTCTGTTCATTAACGTACACTTAACGTTGCCACATCGAAGGTCTTAAAATTCTGCCAACGATTCAACTTGAGACTACTGTATCTTGGAAGTACTGCCTTTCCAAATTCCTAACAACTAAAACTCAATCTGAGCGTTGACCTTATCCATGATAATTTTCAGCAGAAGATTCTTTGGTAATGTCTATCTTGCTGTTGCTCTATTTTGAACAATTGCAGTGATACAGGCGGTTCCACCCTCTCAGGAATTATGCTCAATCGGGCTGCCATTCCTTGTATCTGTGGGTTGGCAGAGCGAATCTCTCTTACTCGGGGCCTAAAGGGGGGTTCTATGGAATGAAAAACTAGGTTAAAGTAGAGTTCCTTGCCCGTAAAAATCAGGTACATAGGTTGAATGCGACAATATAAGTTTGTAGCCAACACACATTTTTCATTCTGTTGTTGCAAAAACCTATTGCAAATTGATACTATTTCGCAACAGGTTTTCGCAATGCCGTAAAGCCTTGGCGGAAATATCAAAGCAAACTGCGGCCATTATGGAGCCCAGGTACCCGAGATGTTTAACCAGCTTTTACGTTGAGTTACTCCATAACTACCAGATTTCATTGGTCTGGCAAAATGTTTACTTAAGGATTATTCCAGCGTCCTTGGCAGCATCAGCAGCATGATTGACAAAGATATCGGCAAATTTATCATTTTCGCCGAGACCCACAGCCACAACAATAACCTCAAAGCCATTTTTTTCTAAAATAGATTTCCAGGAATCATCTTCTGCGCTTGCCATATCATTCATAGAATGATCACCTGCAACCACCATAAACGGTTTGAGAATCACTTTTTTGACGCCGTACAGTTTCAAGGTTTCCATTACATCTTCAATGGCAGGATACCCCTCTACATTGCCGATGGCTGTCACAACATCTGGATAGGTTTTACGCATTTTTGCAGCCAATTCCAGATAGATTCCGCCATTGCCTGGGAAAAATTTATTGCCGTGTCCCATGTAGACTAGCCCTGCTTTTTCTTTATTTGCAAATTGAACGTCCGGCGCCATTATTTCGGCAGCCGTGCTGATGTCTTCGGTATAAGGGTGTTCCTTGCCATAAGTCCCGAGTGCTGGTCTGCCGAGAGCCACTTTATGAAATGGTTTATACTTGGCCTTCTTTAAGGTGCCCATGTTCATCAGAGCATCAACATAGGTGTGCAGGTCCAGAAATTCCTCGCCCATGGAAATATGAGTCGGCTGGATGACTATGGTGTCATAGCCATCGTCCTGCAAATCAGCAATCGTTGCCAGTGGTGTCTTTACGTGGAGGATGTCTTTAGGGATTTCCGGGTGAGCTTTGATATACTCCATATCTTCAGCCCTGTGCTGCCATTTCTTGCGAATAATATTAGAGGTAAACGCTACCCGTACAGTAGTATCCGGATATTTCGCAATAATTTTCGAACGTATATTTAAAAGCCCTTGTAGGGCTGGCTCCACTGTGGTGCCAAACATGGCGAGAACAATAGCATTTTTATGCTTAACCTCATAATCGCCGCTTGCTTGACTCGTTAATGAAAAACCCAGGCACAAAACTGCAACCGCGAAAAAAATTGACTTCAGCTTCATAGGAATCACCATTTCCACGGCCTGGAAAACAAAAAATCCCAGACCAATTAAATAATTGATCCAGGATATCCCTGCCGTCTCCCAGATAGATAGATCGATTGTTCGTTTCTTTTCCGGAGAACACGAACAGATATTCAGGTAGGTCTTCTGACTCTCGGATCTTCCCTACTCCACACCTTCCCATTCCAAAAAGAACAGTGGCCTTAACGTGGAGTTCGTCCCCGATTACAGCGGCGGGCCCGTCCCGGATTTACACCGGGTTCCCTTTTAAGCTAGTATTTCAAGCACCTGAAAATTACCAAGAATTTACACTAATCCAATGTATCTTTCATTATTTTTCTTTAAGGAACATCCGTTGAAATGCTGATTGATTTCTAAATAGGCCAACTTGAAGGAATCCTTTTGCCTTCCTGAAAAAGGTCTTCATCAATTCTTCATGATAGATCGATTACTAATACAGCTATTGGGGTCTCTGATGCTATCGACTCAGACAATATTCGCTCAATTGGATTGTTGTGATGATTGATATGACACCCTAAATGGAACTTGTCTAGCTTAGACAGCCCGTTGATTTATCGACAATAAACGCATGTCATTCAAGCACCGAACCAAAAAAAAATCATGCTAAAGAAATTCCTGTTTGTCGTGATATTTACGATTATTGCGTCAAATTCCAATGCGGCGGATCTGCTTATATCATGGCGTGCAGCGCGTGGCTACGACGCAAGTTTTTTGGCAGCAGGTAAAGCATTGGCTGCAGGTTTAGAAAAATCGAAGCAGGGCGATTCGTTAATCTTACCACAAGTCGTACTCACGGCAAATATGGACCAAACCAAGAAGACTGTTCATCCCGGGGATCCATTAACTGCAAGCACAGATGAGCATGGGCCTCAATACGGATCTGCCATATCGCTGGTACAACCAATCTACAATGCTACTGCATTTGCCATTCGTGATGAACTCAATCTTCAAGTTGAAGAAGCGCAAGTACAATATCGTATCGCTGAACAGGATTTGATGTTGCGTGTCGCCAAAGTGTACTTTGAAGTATTATTGTCTCAGAAAAATGTCGACCTCGTGAAAGCGCAAATGGATGCGGTGAGTCAGCAATTGGCTCAAGCAAAAAAATCGTTCTCAGTTGGCTCGGCGACTATTACTGATACGAATGAGGCGCAAGCTCGTTTCGATGCTATTGTTGCCGGTGAAATTTCAGCGCGAAACGATCTCAAGCTCAAGCAGTCGGCTTACCGGCAACTCACGAACCTTGAACCTTTTGAATTAGTCCCGATCTCAGAGACCCGAACCCCGACCCCACCGCAACCCGCAATTCTTGACATTTGGCTTGAAAAAGCACAGTCCGGCAACCTGTCAGTGATTGCCCAAAAGATGGGTCTACAGATTGCAAAGAGTGAGATCGCACGCTACCGCTTAGAAAGCTCTCTCGTCCTTGCCTTGGTTGCCGGTTTCGGGACGCAATGGGATGGGAGCACGTCCACAGGTTTTGACCTTCCGGATCGTACTTCCGACGGTACCATCGGTTTGAAACTTACCATTCCCCTCTATACCGGTGGCTATCGCAGTTCTAAGTACAGGGAATCCGTTTCGTTAGCTGCTCAGCAGCGCGACGAACTTGAGGCAGTGATTCGTGATGCTCAGCAATCGACCCGTCAATCATTCTATGGTGTCGAAACCGGTGCAGCGCAGATAAAAGCGTTTGAGCAGGTGCTGATCTCAAGTGCATCTTTTGTAGCATCAAGCAAAATGGGGCGAGATGTAGGTGTTAGAACAACTGTTGATGTTCTCAATGCTCAGCAAATCCACTACCAAAATCTCTACAACCTGGTTGTTGCAAGATATCAATATTTACTCAGCAAGCTCCAACTGGCCGCAGCGGTTGGCAACCTTGACGAAGGTGAAATCAAAAACGTCAACGACTGGCTTGTCACAAACATGTAACGAGGGAACATATCTCCCTATAACGGCACAGATGAGATTCCATACTGTGAAAACTAAATGGCTATCAATAAAAAAACAACATTTCTCATAGGCCTTATCATCATTGGCTCTACCCTCACGTTCATATTTGGATTTTTCTTCGGCCCCAAGACGGAATCTTCCATCCCGAAAAAACCGCCTCTTGTGAGCGTGACGAAGACAAAGACACAGGACTTCCCTATTGAATTTTCAGCACAGGGACATCTTGTTGCGCTTAGCCAAGTAGATGTACGGCCACAACTCACTGGAACAATTAAGAGCTTGAATTTCCAGGAAGGCGATGAGATTAAAGTTGGTCAAGTGTTGTTCACGCTAGATGCAAGTGATGCAACAGCGCAGTTAAAACGGTTCGAGGCACTGGCTGCGCAAATCACTGCGCAGCTTGCCGATGCCAAGCGTGACTTTAGTCGAGCAACAGAACTAGCGAAATCAAATTTCATTGCTCCCAGTGCGGTCGATACAGCGGCCAGTAAAGCAGATGCCTTGCACGCCCAACTCAAAGCCGCTGAAGCTGAAATAGAGAGTGCACGGGTGATGGTCGCGCATACCAAGATCACTGCACCGATTTCCGGAAAAGCCGGCGCTGTGACGGTTCATGCTGGAAGTCTGGCCCAGGTGTCCGCCACCGCACCTTTGGTAACTCTTGCGCAATTTGATCCTATAGGGGTTGAATTCAGCCTGCCTGAACAAAACTTAAATCCAATCCTTGCAGCGCGCGCTAGTGCACCGGTAATCGTTTCGATCAACAATCCTGATGGCAAAACAATTGAAGGCAAGCTCTCGTTTATCAACAACACGGTCAACACCGATACAGGCAGCATTAATATGAAAGCTGCTTTTCCCAATCCCCAGCAGAATTTATGGCCCGGTGCCTTCGTGCGGGTCACGTTGCATGCAGGTGTCAGCAAGGGGGCCGTGGTTTTACCACCACAAGCGATTATGGAAGGACCTACCGGGCGGTTTGTGTATGCGGTTGATGGTGACAGCAAGGTATTCTCTAAACCAGTGACTTTGATACGTGTTCAAGATGAAATGGCAGTGATCGATGGGTTAAAAAGTGGCGAACAAATCGTTCTCGAAGGTGGCCAGAATCTGCGCACCGGGATGTTGGTCCAATTGGCAGCCCCGAACGGTCCCAAGCTTTCGCCTGACAAACCTGCTGGTGCCGGCGCCATGGCGAGCGAGTCGGCAAAATGAAAATTTCCGAACAATGTATGCAGCGTCCAATCGCCACGATACTGCTGTGGCTAAGTGTAATTGTAGGTGGGGTTGCATGCTGGCTGCAGCTTCCGATTTCCGCATTACCAAACTACGATACACCCACCATTCAGGTCAGCGCGCGATTGTCTGGCGCGAGCCCGGAAACCATGTCAACGTCGGTTGCGACGCCTCTTGAAAAACAGTTTACGGCAATCCCCGCACTGCTCACGACAACGTCCAGCAGCATTCAAGGCGAAACGCAGATCACCCTGGAATTCGATCCAGGCCGCAATATCGACGCTGCTGCAGGCGATGTACAGGCCGCGCTGTATCGGGCGACCCGATCATTGCCGACCGAAATGACAACGCCGCCATCATACAGAAAAATCAATCCCGCCGATGACCCGGTATTGCTGATTGGTCTCAGTTCGCCTGCCTTGAAATTAACGGATCTGAATGGGTATTCTGACAATCTCATTGTGCCTGCTCTTTCGACGTTGAACGGTGTAGCGCAGGTAAATGTCTATGGGCAGAAGCGATTCGCTGTACGTATCGAGGTAGATCCAGATCGATTGGCCGCCGTAAACCTGACCTTAGCCGACGTAAGTGCGGCATTAAAGGCGGCTAACTCCAATGCGCCACTTGGTGAGCTTGACAGCAATCGGCAGATGATGTCACTGCAAATGCCTTCAGGGCTGATGAAAGCCAAAGATTTCGGCAACATTATCGTGGCATCACATGATGGTCGATCAGTTCGAATATCTGATTTTGCAACAGTTCTCGACAGTATAGAGAGCACCAACAATGCCAGCTCGATTAATGGTGAAAGCTCGATTCTTCTGGCGGTTCGGCGTCAGCCAGGTGCCAACACTGTTGCCACGATTGATGCCATCAGGGCTATGATTCCAAAGTTGGAAAGTCAAATTCCAGGCTCCGTAAAAGTGCAGTTGCTCAATGATCGGTCGATTTCGATTCGCAACTCTATTCACGACGTCAATCTGACGATGCTCTTGACCACCGGCCTGGTCATCATGGTAATTTTATTATTCCTGCGCCAGATAACTGCAACGTTGATTCCCTCAATAACCTTGCCTATCTCGCTGCTCGCCACCTTTGGTCTGATGTACGCATTCGGTTTGAGCCTCAATAACATTTCGCTGATGGGATTAACGATCGCTGTTGGATTGGTGGTCGACGATGCTATCGTAGTGCTGGAAAACATCATGCGCTATATAGAAGAAGGTATGGAGCCATATGCGGCGGCAGTTCGTGGCTCCTCCGAGGTTGCTTTTACCGTAATATCAATATCGATTTCACTGATTGCCGTCTTTATCCCGATTTTTTTCATGCCTGGCACAATCGGTTTGCTTTTTCATGAGTTTGCCATCGTTGTATCGCTTGCAATTGTGGTGTCAGCCGCAGCAGCCCTTACCCTGATACCTGTGCTGGTGCCGATGCTGATAAAAAATCGCCATGAACGTCGTTCTCCGCCCGCCTGGAGCCGAGCGTTTGAGAATGGATTCAACTCTGTGTTGAATAAGTATAGCCTCACTCTTGACTGGGCATTGGCCCATCGAACGATCGTACTAACCGTTGCCTTTGCCACCTTTGCTTTTACCGCCTGGCTTTATATTATCGCGCCCAAGGGTTTCTTTCCATTGGAAGACACCGGGCAGATTTCCGCTAATGTTGATGCGCCCCAGGATATGTCCTATGAAGGACGGTTGGCCGTGCTATCACAACTTGAAGCCGTGATATTAAAGGATCCCAACGTACAGGATGTGGTATCGAGAGTTAACCATGATTCGACTTCATTCTTCATCACTCTCAAGGCACCTGACAAGCGCCCGCCGATGGCGGATGTATTGACACAGTTGCGCAGGGAAACCAGCTTCCTGCCGAATATCCAGATGTTTTTTAGTCCGGTGCAGAATCTTAAAATCGGTGGCCGCCACTCGAAAAGTATGTACCAATACACACTGCAATCGGTGAGCCCCGGTGACTTGGATGTTTGGGCTGAGAAATTGATCGCTGAATTAAAAAAATCAGACGTCTTTGTCGGGTTAAATTCAGATTCGCAAAGGGATGGCCTTGAGGCACGTTTGCTAGTTGATCGAGACAAGGCTTCACTTTTGGGTGTTGACATGGCCGGCGTCCGCAACACCTTGTATGCCGCCTACGGCACGCAACAAGTATCGACGATATATGCACCGGAGGACAGCTATCAGGTCATCATGGAACTCGCCGATGAGTATCGCCGCGACGAGAGTAGTCTTTCGAAAATCCAGGTGCGAAGCACTATTGGAAAGTTGGTCCCCCTCAGTGCCTTCACCAAAATTGATCGCGCGAAGGGAACCATGGCAATCAATCATCAAGGACAGTTGCCGGCGGTGACCATTTCGTTCGACATTCAACCCGGAAAAGCACTGTCCGATGCAACGATGGCAATCAAAGCCGCGCAGCAACAAATCGCACTTCCTGTTTCAATTTTCGGTTCGTACGCCGGCCTTGCTGCACTCTTTCAAAAATCGCAAAGTACCCAGTTATGGCTGATCGCCATTGCGATAGCCGTGATCTATGTGATTCTCGGGATGCTATATGAGAGCTGGATTCATCCTGTTACGATTTTGCTTGGTATTCCATCGGCTGCTGTTGGTGCTCTTTTGGCTTTACGAATAACCGGGTTGGAGCTCAGCTTCATTGCTATGATCGGTATTTTGTTGCTGGTGGGCGTGGTAAAAAAGAACGCAATTATGATGATCGATTTCGCCCTAGACGCTCAACGCCGGGAAAACATGCCACCTGCACAGGCGATTCGTAAGGCTTGTTTACTCCGATTCAGGCCAATCATGATGACGACTATGTGCGCAATCATGGGTGCGTTACCCCTTGCGATCGGGCTAGGTGCAGGAGCTGAATTGCGTCAGCCACTCGGTGTTGCAATTGTTGGAGGACTCTTGTTCTCACAAATAATTACGTTATTTATCACTCCTGTGCTTTACCTGTGGTTCGATGGAATAACTCTTTTCGGAACCTCGAAGGTGGCAAAAACAGCGTATGCTGAAAACTAAGCGGTAATTACTCACTAGGCGCCAGTTTTAGAATTATTGAAAGACAGTTATTTTATGATCAACCAGAACACGGGTTTATTAAAGCGCTAATGAAACACTCAATGGAGGTTTTTGTGAATATCGATGTCAAATGGAATGAGCCGGAATTTGATGAAAAATCAAAATTTATCGTGGCACGCCAACTGCAAATTCTCTTGTGGCGGTTTCGTGCCGTCATCATGCGAGTGCGGGTCCGCTTTTCTGATGTTAACGGCCCAAAAGGAGGTCTAGATAAGCAATGTATGGTTTCCGCAAAACTACGACCTACAGGTAAAATAACAATTAAAGGTGTAGGAGTTGATTATCTTGCGGTGTTTCAATCCAGTTTTGAAAGACTTATTCTTTCGGTACAACGTGAACTTGCAAAGCAACGTGAGAAGCCGATTCGAATTAATCGCAGGTTAAAAAAACTATTAGATCCTGGCTGAGTCAACCTAATTGTTTTCCGCACACTATTTTACATCGAGGCAATGGGCGCCCTTGGGCTCATCCTAACATGATACCCAGACGTTAAATTCAATGTCTCTAACCACTAATTTTAATTTCAATATTGAGCAGTTAAATGATACGTGATTTGATGCAAATGCTGGTTGAAGGCGTCGGTATTTTAGGGTATCCGGGGATATTTATTCTTATGGCTATGGAAAGTTCTCTTATTCCTGTCCCGAGTGAATTAGTTATGCCTCCAGCTGGATACCTCGCTCAACAGGGACTCATGAATCCATGGCTCGCAATATCAGCTGGTACTTTGGGGAGCCTTGCCGGGGCATATGCCAACTATTATGGCGCACGCTATATTGGCAGACCATTAATGCTTAAGTATGGAAAATATATACTTATTCCACCAAATAAATTTCATCGGGTCGAAGGTTTTTTTCTACGACACGGTGAAATTTCAACATTTATTGGCAGGCTGTTGCCGGTAGTGAGACATTTGATTTCAATCCCAGCAGGACTTTACGGTATGAACCATTTACGTTTTTCCATGTACACATTACTTGGCGCCTTCATCTGGTGCTCAGTCCTTACCTGGATCGGTTATCTCATCGGGCAAAACCAAGATTTGATCATGGCGTATTCAAAACAGGCGGTCATTTGGGCTGTTGTCGGCAGTTGTATGTTGGTGTCGGTTTACATTGTGTTGCACCGGCGTAAGACAACCAGTCTTTCTGCAAAGGCAGAAAAAAATCTCAGGGAAAATAAAGCATGACGGCATAATGGGCAGCACTGATATTTGTGGTTCTGCCCATTATGGACGAAAAGACAGACCCCACTCACTCCAGTTGGTCTGGCTGCTTGCAAAATCTTCGGAGGAAGTACCGTGTACAGAACTTAACGGTGGAAATGTGCTACCCCTCAGTCATTAAGCAATTGTGTAAGTAAAACAATGAGGAATGAGCAACATGTTTGAATGGATCTTCATGCCCGAAGCCCTAGTGGCGCTGGCAACTCTGCTCGCTCTGGAAATCGTTCTCGGCATAGATAATATTATCTTCATTACCATTCTGGTCGGCAGGTTGCCGGAAGAACAGCGGGATCTGGCCAGAACCTTAGGCATAGGTTTTGCCATGGTCTCCAGGCTCGCCCTGCTCTTTAGCTTGGCGTGGATTATCGGCATGGTAGGCCCTTGGTTCAGTCTGTTCAATCAAGAAATTTCCGGGAGGGATTTGGTGCTTGTTCTCGGTGGATTGTTCCTTTTGGCCAAAGCTAGCCATGAAATTCACGGCAGTTTGGAAGAAGTCGAGGCCTGCGACAAAGGGCAGAAAGTTTATAGCGGCTTTTATGCCACCATTGTGCAGATTACCATCCTGGATATCGTCTTCTCCCTTGACTCGGTTATCACCGCCGTCGGTTTGGTGCAACACATTTCGGTAATGGTGATTGCTATTATTGGTGCCGTTGTGGTCATGCTGTTCGCGGCCAAACCCATTGGACTTTTTATCAATTCCCACCCCACAATCAAGATACTGGCTCTGTCATTTCTCATTTTGATTGGGTCCACCTTGATTGCTGAGGGGTTTGATGTGCATGTGCCGAAAGGTTACATCTACTTTGCGATGGCCTTTTCCGTTATGGTCGAACTGCTCAATATCAGGGTGCACCGCCGAAAGAAAAGCAACAATTTGATATTGAGTAAGAAAATTTGAATTTGTCAGGAATTAACGTACATAATATTTAACAGAAATAATATGCGAAGGCTCCGATGTATTTGGGCTATAGCACAGGAAAATCTTAAAAAATGGGGGATTATCGTGTTTCGAATTGTGTTGTTTTTGGCAACCAACTTAGCCATCATCGTGTTGCTTGGCCTCGTCATGAGTATTCTCGGGGTGGATTCCCGGAGCACTTCGGGGTTGTTGGTGATGGCGGCGATATTTGGTATGGGTGGCTCATTTATTTCCCTTGCCATGTCAAAATGGATCACCAAAAAATCGACCGGTGCCAGGGTAATTGTAAACCCCGGCAATCCAACGGAACAGTGGCTATATGTTACCGTCCGACGGCTGGCCGAGCAGGCGAAAATCGGCACGCCGGAGGTGGCAATCTATGAATCTCCCGACGTGAATGCCTTTGCCACTGGAATGAAGAAAAATGCAGCCCTGGTGGCCGTGTCCACCGGGCTTCTGTATAACATGTCGAAAGATGAGGTTGAGGCGGTTCTGGCCCACGAGATAAGCCATGTGGCCTGCGGGGATATGGTCACCCTGGGTTTGATCCAAGGGGTATTGAACACCTTTGTAATCTTGCTGTCGCGGCTTGCGGCAGGTGTCCTCAACAATTCTCTGAGTAGCAACAAGGAAAGCGGTGGACTCGGAATCTTTGGTTACATGGCGGTAACCATCGTGTTGGAGGTAATTCTAGGATTTTTTGCCTCCATGATCGTCATGTGGTTCTCACGCAGGAGGGAATTCACCGCCGATCAGGGTGGAGCATATCTGACCAGTAAGGAGAAAATGGTGAGTGCCTTGCAGCGGCTCCTGGCCCATCCTCAACCTTCGCATCTGCCCGATCAGGTAGTGGCCTTTGGCATCAGACCAAAGATAGGCGGCATGACTCTGTTGTTCAGAAGCCATCCACCTCTTGAGGATCGGATCAAGGCCCTTCAGACGTAGCGGAAAACTCGATTCCTATCGCCATCTCCTTGGCGAGCAACTGGCACGGGAGTATGAGGAACACTTTGTGGAAATGCGCAGCAAAGGGTATATCAATAAACTGGAGTCCATTGCCGTTCGTGGAGTGGAGATCATTCAGGCCGGCAGCGATGGTCGTGAGGACCTCATCACTGTGTTGTTTACCGCCAATCTTCTCGATTATACGGTGGATGCCTACGCCCAGCGTCAAGAAGGATTCGACAAATTTTCATGGTTTATCAAAGATGAATGACCAAAAACACAACGATATCGACAAAAAAGAATTGTCGGAAGGTTTTCTTAAAATTCGTCTTTCTCTCATCGAATATGCCAATACCCACACGCTGGATGAGCTTTTGTCTCAAGCTTTAGACGAGGTTGGGATTTTGCTTGATAGCCCTATCGGTTTTTATCACTTTGTTGATTCTGACCAAAAATCACTTTCTTTGCAACAATGGTCTACCCGAACACTTAAAGAATTTTGCCGAGCTGAGGGAAAGGGAACTCATTACAGTATTGACCAAGCTGGAGTTTGGGTAGACTGTTTACCTCAGAAAAAAGCAGTTATCCACAATGACTATTCATCTCTTCCGCATAAGAAGGGTATGCCTGAGGGCCATGCCAAGGTGGTTCGAGAACTTGTGGCGCCGGTGATACGCAAAGATAAGGCAGTTGCCATTCTTGGAGTCGGGAATAAGCCAACTGATTACACACAAAGGGATGTGGAGATCGTTTCTTACCTTGCCGACGTTACCTGGGAGATTATCCAACAAAAACGGGCAGACGATGCCTTGAGAAAAACAACTCTTGAGCTGCAAGAACGTATCAAGGAACTGAGTTGCCTTTATAGTATCTCAAAACTTGCTGAGGAAGATGGTCTAACTATTGATGCCATAATTCAAAGAACTGTAGATCTTATCCCCCAGGCCTGGCAATACCCAGAGATTACCTGTGCCCGAATCGAGCTGAACAACCACTCATATAGGACAAAACATTTCACTGAAACTGTCTGGAGCCAATCCCGGGAAATTAGAGTCAATAAAGAAAAAATTGGGATTTTAGAAGTTTTTATATGCGAAAATAAGTCTGAAAAAGATGAAGGACTATTTTTACCAGAAGAACGAAGTTTACTTAACGCGATCGCGGAAAGACTTGGCCACATCATCGAGAGTAAACAGGCAAATGAAGCTCTTCAGAAAGCCCACGATGAACTGCAATTACGGGTAAAAGAACGAACAAGGGAACTTGCTGCCCAGAATCAACATCTTCTTAACGAAATCTCAGAACGGAAGAAAGCAGAAGAGGAACTTCAAAGAAGCTCTGAAAAAATTAAACTATTTGCCTATTCAGTTGCTCATGATCTCAAGAATCCGACAATTGCCATTCTTGGTCTAGCGAGAATTCTCAATAATAAATACGGCAATGAACTCACAGGTAGAGGAAAAATAATTTGTGAGCAGATCCAACGGTCCTCGGAAGATATCGCTTCTCTTGTTGATAAAATCAACATCTTCATTTCAGCAAAAGAAACTTTATTGAACATGAAAGAAATTTCTCTGGAAAAAATTTTCCCGATTCTTCAAGAGGAATTTTTCATCCAGCTCAATACTCGTTCTGTACAGTGGGTCATCTCAGACAACATTCCGGGTACCATAGTTGCAGACCGACTATCAATTATAAGAATTTTCAGGAATATTATAGAAAATTCATTAAAACATGGGGGTTATGGATTAACTAGGATTGAAATTGGGTATCGGTTGGCAGATGATTTGCACATATTTACAGTTACAGACGATGGCCAAGGTTTAAAAGGAAAAGATTCCGAAAATATTTTCAATTGGTTCAATCGGGAGACATCTTCAACAGAAAACCAGGGATCCGGGCTGGGGTTGGCCATCGTCAAGGAGATAGCAGCGTTGCATGGCGGTGCAGTTTGGCAGGAACCAGCCAAACCCCAAGGAGTCACTTTTTTTGTTTCACTATCTATACGCCCTAATCTGAGACAACCTGTTGTCGGATGAAAAGCTTATTTATAGATAGTGCTCTCTTTAGTGATAACCGCAAGCGCTGCAAGAAGGACAAGAAGAGTGACGGCAACTATGAGCACATGAATCAGCTTAAAGGCCGAAATAATATTGGCGCCTACCGGGCTTTCATACTCCATTTGTTGGTCCGAACATGCCCGAAGCCTAGCGATGGCTTCAGGTGGAAGTGTGAGCGCTGCGTCCTGAATAGTCATTAAAAAATATTTTTCAAGCAGCGCGGTTTCTCGAAATGCGATTGTGCAGTAAGTTGCCAGATTTTCCTTGTTGGCTGACATATCTTGGCTGCGCCATAAGTATTCATCACGGCGGAACAAATGAACCTTCAACTCGTGCAAAAAGGGGTCACTAGTAGATGTGTAAATCTTAAGAAACTGCACATATGTTCCAGGATCAGCAAATTCCTGGAGTATTTTAGCCGCCTCACCTCTTCGACTAGCGTCCAGTCTTTTTATCTCTTCAAGAGAGTATCTGGAATAGAATGTGCCGACATCTGGATCTTTATGACGATAACCGTACTCAGCCATAATGTTGTCTTTCGATATCAGGTAACTAAAAAACGGAAAAGTATCTGAAAAACGCTGAACTCTAGCTGGAGTGTTGGAGTAGCATCCGGCTAAAAGAAAAATTTGCACGGCAGTAAGGATGCATACAAAACGGATACCGCGCGGATGAACTTTTGAACTGATGCAAGAAGGCTTAATACCCTTGGCGATTACTATCTGAGCAAGAAAGCCAGCGCTCGAATTGAGCCAAATGTCGCGAAAATCGAAAAATCGCTGGGGAGTAAACCACTGTACCACTTCATCAAGTGTTCCGATGAGGCTTGAAAGAAGTACCGCCACAACATAAATACTCCAATTGCTGAGGCGAAACGATAAAGCATAAAAGAAAAGCACGCTGAGAATACCGTATTCAATGAAGTGAATCGATTCCTCAGGATTGTTCGATAGCCCTAGTGTCCATGTGGTGCATATTGAAAAAGCAAATGCCGTCCAGAGAAAGGACATGATTTGCTTAGACAGTTGCTGTCTGAGCACTTGCAACGTAACTGTGAATAATCCTACGGCAAAAAAGATGAGCGCCGTAACGATAAAGGCATTTCTTCCGAAGGATGCCGTAACGAAAGTTTGAAAAGATCGAGCAAGGGGGATGCTTAATCCAATGATGAAAATCCATAGAATAACTGTAGCCCACGCAAACGCTTCAGAGGGAAAAACCATCCGCCTTATAATACTAAAAACTCCTCCATCTTCACAGACTGCATGAACAACGTCACCTTTTTGTTTTTGATTGTTGCGAATAATCATGGCGTTGCTTCTTTTTTGAAAACGTGAAAGTGACTCGAGGAACAGGTTATTTCTATTATGTGATTAGCTGAGTTTGATTAATTTTTGAAGCCGCTATGAGTTGGCAATGATACGCCAGAGATGCGAAAATTCAACAATCAGTATTACAGCCCACAACAGAATGCTGATGCCGGCCGCCGCCGCTGATATATCTTTTGTACCTTGATCTTATAGGTAACACTGAAGTCATAGCGGATGGCATAGCGCAGGCCTGAAATACAAACCATGATCTTGCGTATTGGATGATAGCCAATCTCACCGGTATTGAGAAATTTATTGCGCATGGTAATTCCTTTATCTGTACTTGCAAATTGGTTGATGTTGAAATTCAGTTATCAATTCATTTACCAATTGGCAGGTGACGGTTGGGGAGCAGCGCGTTTACCACCAGAACTAGAAAAACTGCCAATGCCATTCCAGCCAGAACATCTGAAAGATAGTGGACCTGGAGATAGATTCGCGAATATCCAACCCCAATTACAATCAGCAGACTAAAAAGAGCAGTCAGCATTGCCCAAAACAGTGGCAGGATACGAATGGCAATAAGAGTGACTGAGAGGAAAAAGGCAGTGGCCTGGGCGGTATGACCGCTTGGAAACGACCAGTCTGTCGGCGTAGGAACTAGGTGCACAAGTGAATCCGGCCTTGGTCTGCGGAAGATCAATTTAGCGGTATGGACGGCAATCGCTGTTGTTGAAAACCCTACAACCAGTAAGAGAATCTCGCGTGATTTTCCGGCCCAGAGCAAAAAGCAAGTGAGGATGAGGGTGGAAGGCATGAGAAAATAAAATGAACCAAGCCAGGTAAAGGCAATAAAAAAAGTGTCAAGAAACATCTGATTAGCCAAAGTTAAAGTGGAGTTTGTTACTGGCTATTACCCAATTTCCTGAGTGTATAAAAACGCCAACGACATGAATGAGCCGACGATCCCCCACCAAAAATCACCCCAACTCCATGAGCCTTTGCTCCAAACGTCCAGAAATTCTTTAATCACGGTGATCGCAATTCCGGCTCCACACAACGGCAACCAATAGACACCGAGCAGGGTCAGAGTAAATCCCCAGAAAAAATGAAGCTGCAAGTCCCACCTGAAAATACGCATGACGATGATGCCTGCTTTTTGGTATCTCTGAAAGAGTGTCATAGTGATGCTTGTGTTTCGAAAAATATCATAAGGTTTTATTGTCAGATGTTTTTGTAAGTGGAGCACGAGCCCTGAATACTTCAATTTTGGCGGGCGGCACATTGCACCATACGGTTTGTGTCGAAACTCTGTCGAGATATGTCGCAAGAGGAGAGGGGCGATTATTAAGCCGGTAGGTATACTGAATAAACGAACCCTTTGGCCCCAGCATTTTATCAATCTCCATACCAAGGGCTGCAACCGAGGAGGATGGCAGGGAAAGTAACGGTAGACTTGAAACCACGGTTCCGATATGTCTCTCATACCGATTACACAACTGGCAGAGTTTAACCGCGTTGCCTTGGATTACCGCAACATCTGGAAATTGTCGTTTCAAGTGCCGCGCCAACAATTTATCTAGCTCAACGACCACCAACTTCGCCGGGGCTACACCATGTTGCAACAACGCCTTTGTCACTATGCCCGTGCCACCACCTAGTTCCAGAACAAGGCTATCGTTGTCAGGCGGAACGACTAGATTTGCAATCGTCCGAGCCAACTTCACTGAACTGGGGCAGGCAGCACCCATGGCTCTGGGATTGGCAAGAAGGGCGCGGGAAAACAATGCAGAGGGAGATGAGAGGAAATCATCACTCGCCCGACGGATTGCCTCAACGACTGAATAAAATCCCATAATATAGGGAAATCTGAACATTAAATTAGGAATAAAATTAGTATATTGTTTCACGAATGAGCCTTTAATCATAATCTTAATTGATAGCTGTGAGCTTGAGGGGTACGTCAAAGAGTTTACTCTCTCTCAGGATGGTCAGGATAATCTCCGATCCTACGCTGAACTTTTCGATTTCCACCCGCAGATCTTCATACGATTGTACTTTGACGCCGCCAACGGCGATTATAATGTCACCCAGCACCACTTCTCCCCGATACTGTGTGGTGGGACGCAATCCTGCCGCCTCAGCAGGGCTGTCAGTTTCCACCCTGAGAATCAAAGCGCCTTCAATGCCCATGTTTTTTGCCACCCGCTCATCCACCAATGTTACTCCTAATCCTGGTTGGATAATCCTGCCATGTTTGATGAGCTGCGGGACTATTTCGTTGACAATATCTACCGCTACGGCGAAACCGATACCGGCATAAGCCCCGGAAGGACTGTATATGGAGGTGTTTATGCCAATCAATCGACCGGCGCTATCAAGGAGCGGGCCGCCGGAATTTCCAGGATTGATGGCCGCATCAGTCTGAATCGCCCCGCGAATCACCCGACCGGTAACCGCGGTAATTTCCCTGTTGAGCGCGGAAATAATTCCCGACGTGATGGTCTGGTCCAAGCCGAAAGGATTACCGATGGCAAATACTTTCTGGCCAACCTGGAGATCTTTTGATCTTCCTACAGCGATTGGTCGCAGCTGGTGTCTTGGGGCTTCAATCTGCAAAACGGCAATATCCTTATCCGGTGCGGCGCCAACGAGGGTCGCCTTCCAGGTTGAATTGTCCGCCATGGTAACTTGAACACGATTGGCGTCACTTATCACATGGTAATTCGTTACTATTCGTCCCTGATTATCCCAGATAAAACCAGAGCCAGTACCTTGGGGGATCTCGACGGCATTCATCGAAAAAAAACCTCGTCTGAGGGCAATGCTGGTGACATACACCACCGACGGCGAATTATTCCGAAAGATATCAATGGTGTTTTGCTCATCGGCAGCCAGATCTCCCCTGGCCGTTACCGCGCGAGGTTCCGCATTCTCGGGGAAATAATATTGCCGCAACGGGTCCACAAGAAACCAAAGGCCAAGAACAACCAATATGGCGAGAACCAACCTCTTCAAAGGAGTGAACCTCCTCCCTTACATCGTGTTGCAGGGGTTTTGCACGCGCTCCAGGTGACAGCAAAAAGACGAAGTTTATGTTGCCAGCCTGAGATAGCGAGAGTGTTATTTTGACTGTAACGAGACCAGTTCAACGTCAAAGATCAGCACAGCATTCGGGCCAATCGGGCCACCAACGGTTCCGGTCTCGCCATAAGCCAGGTTTGAGGGCAGGAAAATCTGCCATTTACTCCCTTCTTTCATTAATTGCAGGGCCTCTGTCCATCCTTTAACAACACCATTTACCGCAAAGGTTGCAGCCTCTCCACGTTTATAAGAGCTGTCAAACTCAGTGCCATCGACAAGCCTTCCAGTGTATTGCACCGTAACCGTGTCCGTTGCACTTGGCGACTTGCCCTTGCCCTCGGTTATCACTTTATATTGGAGGCCGCTTGGCAGAGTTTTCACCCCCTCCTTTTTCATGTTTTCAGCAAGAAAGGTGGCACCTTCACTTTTGTTTTTTTCGCCCAGAACCTTCGTCGACTCCTGGCGTTTTTCCTGCATTTCCTCTTGCAGGCCTGTTAATACTGTCACAGCTTCCTGATTGGTTATTTGAGTCTTCTGGCCAGTGAGAACATCTTTAATCGCCTTTGCAAGGACATCCGGGTTAATATCGACACCATTTTTCTTCAGGCTATTACCAATGTCCATGCCGATCGCGTAGCTCACCTTCTCTTTGGGAGTTTTTAAGTCCAAGGTCTCTGAAGCAAGTACCGTGTTTGCCACGAGCAGCAGCCCAAAGACCACCGTCATTCTTCCAACTTTCATATTATCTCCTTGTAATTATATTGTCTTATGCAACTCATCTCACATTTGACCGTGGAAAACCCATTCAGGCAATCTCTTCTTGAGACCACTTCAAACATCGGGCCTAGAATTCTCTCACTTGGTTTGTGACTTGCCCTCTGAGCCTAAGCAGGCGTCCTTTAGGCCCTGGATATTTTCGGCGACAGGTTTTTCAAGCCAAACCTGGACAGTCAGCAGGCTTTGCGCTTTTTCCCAGCAACCGACCTTTGCTATAGCTG
>JAHJLI010000162.1 GCA_018821785.1 Pseudomonadota bacterium | reverse complement strand
TGTAATCACCAGTGATAAAAAACCTTCTGCTCACTTTGAGCATTCGGTAGCTGTGACAGAGAATGGGCCTCTTATTCTAAGCTCTCGGGAAAACTAGCGGTTACGGAAAAAATCACTTCTTATTTTTTAGAAGTTGTATTATACTGTTCCGTTTTTAACTGGAACTTTGATTTTTCAGGATACTCCATGGCAAAAGAAGAAGCAATTGAAGTTGAGGGTACCATTATTGAACCGCTACCGAATGCAATGTTTCGCGTTGAACTCGATAACGGTCATAAGGTTCTCGCCCATATCTCTGGGAAAATGCGAATGCATTTTATCAAGATACTACCGGGAGACAGGGTTACAATTGAACTCTCTCCTTATGATTTGAATAGGGGAAGGGTTACGTTTCGGGCAAAAACCGCCAAAAAGAAAAAATAGAGAGTTTGTTGATCATGAAAGTTCGCGCATCGGTAAAAAAAATATGTAGTGAGTGTAAAATATTCAAACGCAACGGTGTTGTTCGCGTATCCTGTAAAGTTAAAAAACATAAACAGAGGCAGGGATAAATTGGTTTTTTCATTTCAAAATACCTACTTCTTTTAAGGAGATATACCTTGGCACGTATAGCAGGAATTGACCTTCCGAAAAATAAGCATATGGATCGGGCTTTAACTTACATACACGGTATCGGGTTGGTATCGGCTCGAAAGATTCTCGATAAAGTGGATCTACCATACACAATGAGCAGCGATGATCTTGGTGGAGACGATGTCAATCGTATCCGTAAAGTGATTGAGGAAGAATACGTTGTTGAGGGCGATCGCAGGCGAGAGGTCTCTATGGATATCAAGAGATTGACTGATATCGGCTGTTATCGCGGTCGACGCCACAGAATGGGACTGCCATGTCGAGGACAGAAGACCAAGACCAATGCAAGAACACGAAAAGGACCTCGTAAAGGTGCGGCTCGTCGCAAATAATTGAACTTCAAACAGGTGTAAGTTATGGCTGTCGCTAAAAAAAGAAAGGTAAAAAAGAATATTCCGGAAGGCATAGTGTTTATTTATTCTACCTTTAACAACACAATAGTTACTATTTCAGACAAGCAGGGCAATGTCGTTTCCTGGTGCAGTGCTGGGGTTCTCGGGTTCAAAGGATCGAGAAAGTCAACACCGTTTGCAGCACAAAATGCTTTGGCGGATGCTGCCAAGAAAGCTACTGATATCGGCATGAGGAAGGTAGAAGTTAAAGTTAAGGGCCCTGGGCCAGGCAGAGAAGCAGCATTGCGAGCTCTTATTACCACTGGATTAGAGGTTAGCCGTATCTACGATGTCACACCTGTACCACACAATGGATGCAAACCTCCAAAGCGACGTCGAGTATAACGACTGGTCTTGAGATAGTATTTCAACATAACTGAATGGAGGCCTAAATTGGCTAGAAATATTGGTGCTGCATGCCGTCGTTGCAGGAGAGAAAATTTAAAACTGTACCTTAAGGGTGATCGCTGCTTCTCCGACAAATGTTCTTTCGAAAGAAGGGCGTTTGGTCCCGGGCAGCACGGTCAGGCTAAATTTAAAAAACAATCTGACTATGCTGTTCAGTTGAGAGAAAAACAAAAAGTTAAAAGCATGTATGGCATGCTAGAGGGACAATTTAGACTGTTTTTTGAAAAGGCGGAGAAACAAAAAGGCGTTACAGGTGAAAACTTGCTTGTAATGCTCGAACGTCGCCTGGACAACGCAATTTTCCGAATTGGCTTTGCGTCATCAAGAAATCAGGCACGCCAACTTGTTAGACATAATCATGTATTGGTAAATGGACGAAGGGTGAATATTCCTTCCTATTTGGTCTCTGCTGGTGATGTAATCACTTTAAAAGAGAAAAGTCGAGCAAATGCTATGATTGTTGAAAACTTCGAGGCAGTAATACGCCGGGGAGTACCTAGCTGGCTTGTGTTGGATAAAGATAATTTCAAGGCGACGTTGAATGCTTTGCCGAATAGGGAAGAAGTGACCATGCCCATTCAAGAGCAACTGATTGTTGAGTTGTACTCTAAGTAATCAATGAGTGTAATCGCAAGACCCAAGGAACCTTTCAAAGGGTTGATTGCGGCAAGACGAGCATAAGGCAAATTGTAGCATAGTGTAGTAATTATAACACAAACTACAAAGTTAGTAGAAACGTAGAGAAGGAAATCCATGACTCAAGCTGCTGATGAAAAAATTCCATTTCACCGCAATTGGAATGAGCTAATAAAACCCGAAAAGTTGGAAGTTGACAAAGAGAAACACAGCGACACTTACGGGAAATTTATTTGCCAACCTCTCGAAAGAGGATTTGCAACAACAATTGGTAATTCACTGCGACGAATCCTTCTCTCTTCCATTCAGGGCGCTGCAATTACCTCAGTGAAAATCGACGGAGCTCTTCATGAGTTCACATCGATGAAAGACGTCCTTGAGGATGTGAGTGAGATTATTTTAAATCTCAAAATGGTTCGACTTAAACTTTTTTCAGCCGAATCACAAAAGGTTGTTATTGAAAAAATCGGTCCAGGGATTGTTTGTGCCGGAGATATTGGTGGCTCTGGGTACGTTGAGGTAATGAATAAGGATCAGATTATATGCACTCTCACTGGTCCTATTAGTTTCCGGGCCGAGTTGACTGTTGAATGGGGCAAAGGTTATCAACCTGCGGAAAAAATGAATAAAGATAACCTTTCGATCGGACAAATTCCAATCGATGCGGTTTTCACACCAATCAAAAAAATTCAATATGTAATATCGCAGGCTCGGGTCGGTCAGCAGACTGACTATGATAAACTTACCATCGAAATCGAGACCGACGGTAGTCTCAAACCTGAAAATGCATTGGCCTATGCCGCTAAAATACAAAAAGAGCAGATGACTATTTTCATCAACTTTGATGAGGAAGACGCTGAGCCAGAAGCTCCTGCCGAATCGGGAAGAGACTCAGAACCCCTCAATCCCTTCTTGGATAAGCCGGTTGAAGATCTTGAGTTATCTGTGCGGTCTGCAAATTGTCTTAAGAATGCAGACATCAACTTTATTGGTGATTTGGCACAAAAAACTGATCAGGAAATGCTGAAGACTAAAAACTTTGGCCGCAAATCACTTAATGAAATCAAAGCGTTGCTCTCCGAAATGGATCTCACCCTGGGTATGAAATTCGAAAACTGGATTCCGCCTAATCAACGTGGTGACAAGGAAGAAAGCAAGGCATAAATCGCTACATTTTGTCGATATTAACCAGATTATTACCAATTCTGATATTACGCAGAAGCTGAGGGTTTGAAATGAGACATAGAAAAGCCGGTAAACGATTAGGACGAACCAGTTCGCACAGAATTGCTATGTTCAGAAACATGGTTACATCCTTGTTCGAGCATGAACGTATTATAACCACTACAGAAAAAGCAAAAGAAGTTAGACCGATAGCAGAGAAATTGATCACTTTGGCCAAGAGGGGTGATACGCATGCGAGAAGGCAAGCTTTGGGGTATGTTCGGAGTAAGGCGATAGTTGAAAAACTATTTACAGTTATCAAAGAAAAGTTTGCCAACCGCAATGGTGGTTACACCAGAATACTTCAGACGGGTATCAGAAAAGGAGATGCTGCCGGGATGTCAATTTTTGAGCTTGTTGGCTATGAGGAAGTAATCGAAACTCCCAAAGCCGAAAGCTAAGGTTTAAATAATTCAGATATGGAGCTGGCTGGAACGTATGTTCCAGCCAGCTTTTTTTTTCACAAGTGATTTGTTGCCGCTGGAGACAGAGTACATGCTGGAAATCAAACAATTCCCGGAAGGCATGGTACCTTTAGGAGATTCTGTTTTTAATTTTGAGTGTCACCCCGGATTGGCTTGCTATACCTTATGCTGTCGCAATGTCGACATGATTCTTTATCCATACGACATTATCAGGCTTAAATGCGCTTTAGGTCTTGATTCTGAAGACTTTTTGCGTAGATATACTTCCCTTGAAAAAGGTGACAATATTTACTTTCCTTCTGTTAAATTAAAGCTCACTGAAGACGATTCCAGAGCTTGTCCTTTTCTTGATGATAATGGTTGCAGGGTATATTCTGATAGGCCTACTGCTTGTAGAACGTATCCCCTTGAAAGGGCAGTCGATCGTTCACGGTGTAACGGAGCTCCTGAAGATTTTTATTTTATGACCGACCATACATACTGTCTTGGACACGGTGAGAGAAAAAGTTTCACCGTCAAGAATTGGTTGCGGAATCAGCGGATTTTCGAGCATAACATGATGAATGACATCTGGGCTGAAATTGATACAATTTTTGCAGGCAATCCATGGAAAGGTGAAGGAGCTGGAGGTGAAAAGCAGCAGTTGGCTTTTCTTGTATGTTACAATATTGATGGGTTAAGAAGATTTGTTGATAAACAAAAACTTCTCAGCCATTTTAAATTGGAAAAGGCAATGCGTCGAAGAATAGGTAGTGATGACAGTGAACTGCTAAAGTTTGGTTTCGAGTGGCTGAAGTTCATATTTTCAAAATCGACTTCTTTGATTATAAAATGAGAGAATTGGAGTGAAGACGGTAACCATAGGTTGCAAATTTAAGCAATTCATGGTAACTGGCAGTGTTGTTTGTTTTGTTTATTAGATCGCAGGAGAGGCTTTTCAACCACACACATCTTCAAGTATAACTGGTGTCGGGATTCATCACATTTGATGTTAATCGATTACAGAAGATGGAGGATTAACCAGGAACGGAGATTATAATGACAACAGTATCAGTACGAGACATGCTTCAGGCGGGTGTCCATTTTGGTCATCAGACAAGACGCTGGAATCCCAAGATGAAATCCTACATCTACGGACCAAGGAATGGGATTTATATTATCAATTTGGATTTAACCAAACGGCTCTTTGATAAAGCCTGTGATTTCATCACGGAGGAAATCAAGAGTGGTGGAACGCTTCTCTTTGTTGGTACCAAACGCCAGGCTCAGGAAATCATTAAAGAAGAGGCAAAGCGCTGCGGTATGTATTATGTTGATCATCGCTGGCTAGGTGGTATGCTCACCAATTTCCAAACTATTAAGAATAGTATTGATAGACTTAAATCTATTGAGTCCATGCAAGCTGATGGGTCAATAAACCGGTTCCCCAAAAAAGAAATTCTTATTATGGAGAAGGAACGTATTAAACTTGAGAGAAACGTAGGTGGTATCAAGGATATGCGCAATCTTCCTTCCGTACTCTTTGTAATAGATCCGCGTAAAGAAGACATCGCTGTGAGTGAGGCCGTCAAGCTCGGGTTGCCAGTTGTTGCGATAACCGATACAAACTGTGATCCAGATGGTATTGATTTTATAATTCCAGGCAATGATGATGCAATTCGATCGATTCGCCTAATTTGCCACCACATAGCTGAAGCGGTCCTAGCTGGGCAAGCAATGCGCGATGGCGAAGACGCTTCTGAAGAGGCAGTAGCTGCCGCTATGGGCGATGCAGGGAGTGAGATGCAAAGTATTGAGGTGAACACCGAAGCGTAATCCCCCACAATACGGTTTTGCCAATAAAGCAAAAAAAATGGATATTTGTAAGGGGCTGTCGTGGGACCGCCCCTTTTTCGTATCCTGGAAATTACTTATTTTTGTCTCGTGCAACATCTTCATGTTGCCGTTCAAAAGATAGTCGGAATTCTTAAATATTAAAGGAGATTTACCATGACCATTACAACAAAGATGGTAAAAGATCTGAGGGATAAAACTCAAGCAGGTATGATGGATTGCAAGAAGGCCCTCGAAAACACCAATGGAGATATGGAAAAAGCTATAGATCTCCTTAGGCAAAAAGGTTTGGCCGTTGCTGCCAAACGCGCAAATCGTGCCACCAGTGAGGGTGTTGTCGCCACGTATATCCATGCTGGAGGCAAATTGGGAGTTATGGTGGAGCTTGGATGTGAGACCGATTTCGTTGCCAAAAACGATGATTTCCGTGAATTCGCTAAAGACATCGCCATGCATATAGCGGCTACAAATCCTATCTCTATCAACAGGGATGAAGTTCCAGCTGATGTCGTTACAAGGGAAAAGGATATTTTTATACAACAGGCTTTGGAGTCGGGAAAACCTGAGGCAATTATTGAAAAGATGGTAACCGGGAAGATTGAAAAATTTCTCGCCGAAGTAGCGCTCCTTGAACAAAAATTCGTTAAAAACCCTGATCTTTCCATTCAAGATCTCCTGAATGAACTTATCGGCAAGATGGGAGAAAACATCTCCATAAAAAGATTTGCCCGCTTCCAGGTCGGGGTAGAATAGAGTTGTTCATTTTCTGTTTTTTGTTCTTTTCTAATCGTTAGTGATACCAGGCTTTTTCTGCTCAACCTTCTGCTGAGGATGTCACTATGACTGAAAAATTAAAGTACCACAGAATGCTGCTTAAAATCAGCGGTGAGGCTCTCATGGGTCAGGATTCCTATGGTATCAATACCAGGGTTCTTGAGTTCGTTGCTGCTGAAGTTAAAGAAGTGATTGAGGCAGGAGCTCAATTGGGTCTGGTCATTGGGGCCGGCAATATCTTCCGAGGAGTAGCTGGGGCGAGTAAAGGGATGGATCGCACGACTGCTGACAATATGGGCATGCTTGCAACGGTCATGAACAGTTTGGCCATGCAGGACGCCTTGGAGCGTATCGGCGTAATCACCCGGGTCATGTCCGCTATCCCCATGCAGTCGGTTTCTGAACCTTACATTCGCAGAAGAGCCACCAGGCACCTTGAAAAGGGCCGGGTGGTAATTTTTGCTGCCGGCACAGGCAACCCTTACTTTACCACTGATTCTGCAGGTGTCCTTAGAGCTCTGGAAATCGATGCTGAAATAGTTATCAAGGCGACAAAGGTTGATGGTGTGTATGACCGAGATCCGTTTCTTGATAAAAATGCGGTTAAATTTGATCACCTCACCTATGACGATGTTTTACAGAAGGGATTGAGGGTTATGGACGCCGCTGGGATCGCGCTGGCCAAGGAAGACAACCTGCCTATTATGGTGTTGAATATGGCTGTTCCTGGAAATATCAAGCGTGCCGCATTAGGTGAGAATGTCGGCACTCTGATTACCGCCTGAAAGCGTGATTGAGTAATTATTCTGAACAAAGGATACTCCCATGAATGATGTTATTTTTGAAATGGCTGACAAGATGGAAAAAAGTCTTGATTCCTTTAAAAAAGAATTATCAAAAGTGCGTACCGGCAGAGCTTCTCTTGCTATTCTTGATGGCATATATGTTGATGCTTACGGCAGTTCCATGCCTCTCAGTCAGGTAGGCAGTCTTACCATTCCCGAGAGTCGACTTATTGTTATTCAGCCGTGGGATCCACAGATGTTGCCGGCCATTGAAAAGGCGATTCTGAAATCGGACATCGGTCTTAATCCGATCGGTGACGGTAAACTGGTTCGTTTGAGTATTCCTCAATTGACCCAGGAGCGTCGAAAGGAGTTGGTGAAAGCTGTTAAAAAAGTTGCTGAAGAATTTCGTATAGCGGTTCGTAACCTTCGTAGAGATGCCCTTGATATCCTGAAAAAACAGAAAAAAGATAAAGAAATTTCTGAAGATGATCTTTTTAAGCTTCAGGATGAAGCGCAGATTGAAACAGATGTGTATATCAAAAAAATAGATGACGCAACAGCTGCAAAAGAAAAAGAAGTGATGGAAGTATAAATCAACTATGTTTGGCACCACCATTAATTTAGGCAGTCTCCCTTGCCATGTTGCCATTATTATGGACGGCAATGGCAGGTGGGCCAAGAAGAGGAAAAAGCCCAGACTATACGGGCACAAGGTAGGCGCCGATTCGGTAAGTGACATTGTTGAAACTTGCCGGGAAATTGGTATCAAATTTCTGACGCTCTATGCGTTCTCTTCCGAGAATTGGCGGAGACCGACTCAGGAAGTTAGCGGGCTGATGTCTATCCTCAAACGCTATCTTGACTCAGAATTGCCGCGCATGCAAAAAAACGATATCAGGCTCATCTCCATCGGTGACCGTGAGCGATTGCCGGATGCTGTGCGGGCATCTCTTGAAAAGGCGATTTCTGAAACCTCAGGCAACTCCAAGCTTACCCTTAATCTGGCGTTGAGTTATGGAGGGCGTGATGAACTGGTGCGAGCGGTGAAAAAGATCAGTCGTCTTTGCCTTGAGGGAACACTCGATCCTGCTATGATATCCGATGTTACTCTTGCTGAAAATCTCGATACAGCCGGAATTCCTGATCCTGACTTGCTCATCAGAACTGGGGGGGAGTCGCGGTTGTCGAATTTTCTCCTCTGGCAGGTGTCATATGCCGAGATCTATTTTACCGACGTCATGTGGCCTGACTTTCGGAAAAAAGTATTTTTGCAGGCACTGACCGATTATCAGGAGCGGGAGAGACGTTTCGGCCGCACCGGCGATCAACTGCATACAGAATAGGAACATGAAGAAACGTGTAGTCCCCGGGCTCCTTATCGCTGGTCTCTGGCTCTTCCTGCTAATGAAGGGGTCGCCGCTGTTATTTTGTCTCATTGCCATCTTGATTGTTTTGTTGGCAGCTGACGAATACCTACGGATGGTTGATGCAAGAAATGTCCATTTGTTCGAGCGCTGGTTTCTCAACATCTGCTTGACGGCACCGGTAGCAATTGTTTGCCTCTCCCCGGAACTTGCTACCCTTTCTCCTGCGCTCCTCCTTTCCTTTTTTGTTACCATCTGCTATTTCCTTTATCGTTATAAGGATATTGAGGATAAATTCAATTTCTTTTGCCGGCTGATATTTGGCATCTTCTACATCGGGTTACTTGGTGCGCATCTGGTGTTATTGCGATTTTTACCGGAGGGCGGTGTTTGGTTGATAGTTGGAACTGCCATAACCGCCGGATCTGACACCGGAGCCTATTTTATAGGTAAAGCTATCGGGAAACGAAAACTTTGCCCTAACGTAAGTCCTAATAAAACTGTGGAGGGCGCAGTCGGTGGGGTATTTGCCGGACTTGTCGCAGGTGTTGGTTTCGCAGCCCTTTTCTTGCCAAGCATCAACTGGCCATTTCTGTTAGGTTCCTCTGTATTGCTGTCTCTTGTCGGTATAGTCGGTGATCTTACCGAATCGATTGTCAAGCGTGGTACAGGAACCAAAGATTCCGGCAGATGTTTAGCCGGTCATGGCGGTATCCTGGATCGAGTCGATTCGCTCCTGTTCGTTGGACCCGTGCTTTATTATCTTCTGGTCCTCACCGGAGTAAGATGAAATATATATCACTGCTCGGCTCTACTGGTTCTATCGGCGTCAATGTCTTGGCTGTGGTTAGGCAATTTCCACAGCGCTACAAGGTCGTTGCCATGGCGGCCGGAACCAATATGCAAAAAATGGCTGAGCAAATCCGAGAGTTTCAGCCGGAGCTGGTGTCGGTGTGTGACGAACAGCGTGCCAGGGACTTGGCTCGCCTGCTGCCAAACGATTGCAATGCAACTGTTGTTTTTGGCCAGGAAGGCAATACCCTCGTCGCTGCTTTTCCAAGGGCCCAGATAACCGTTTCAGCGATGGTCGGTGCTGCCGGCTTGCTGCCGACGCTTGCGGCAATAGCCGCCGGCAAGGACATCGGTCTCGCTAACAAGGAAACCCTGGTCATGGCGGGAAAAATTGTCATGGCGGCGGTCTTGGAAAATGGTGTCCGGCTCTTGCCCATAGACTCCGAGCACTCGGCTATTTTCCAGGCTCTTGAAGCGGGGCAAAAAAAAGATCTGAAGAAAATCATCCTGACTGCTTCAGGAGGGCCTTTCCTCGGCATGAACCGGGAACAGTTGCGAACGGTTACCACGGAGCAGGCTCTCAAGCATCCAAACTGGAGTATGGGTAGAAAGATATCTGTCGATTCCGCCACCCTCATGAATAAAGGGCTTGAGGTTATTGAAGCGAAATGGCTTTTCGATGTAGATATGGAAGCGATTGAGGTGGTCGTTCATCCGCAATCAATCGTCCATTCTCTGGTTGAGTATCAAGACGGATCGGTTCTCGCTCAGTTGGGTATCCCTGACATGCGTATTCCGATAGCGTATGCGCTCTCCTATCCAGAACGGCTCCCACTGCAACTGCAATCGCTGAATTTAGCCCAATGCGCCAACCTTCAGTTCGAAGAACCCGACGGTGACAATTTTCCGGCCTTGCAACTCGCTTTTACAGCCATCCGCAAGGGTGGTGTCTGCCCGGCTGTTCTCAACGCTGCCAATGAAGTTGCTGTTGATGCATTTCTTTCTGCACAGATACGATTTCTGCAAATTGCCGAGACAGTCGCAAGGACAATGGATATTGTTGAAGAAGGAAGTGATACCAACCTTTCAGATATACTGCAAGCCGATGCTGAAGCAAGAAGAGTAGCTCGTCGGCTCGTTCAAGAAAGACTCTCGTAAGATCAACCATTAATTCGCCTGGGGGTCCATCCCGGCCGTTGTTTATGTCATGAATACCATATTGTCGTTTATTCTCGTCCTTGGTTTGCTGATTTTCGTCCACGAACTTGGCCATTTCGTTTTTGCCAAGCTTTTTGGAGTGCGGGTCCTGAAATTTTCCTTGGGATTTGGCCCGAAGATTGTCGGGAAGACAATCGGGGAGACAGAATATGTCATCTCTGCTTTTCCGCTTGGAGGCTTTGTCAAGATGTTTGGCGAAAACCCTGACGAGCAGGATGTTTCTGAGGCCGAAAAACAGGTTTCTTTTGCTCATAAGCCGGTATGGCAGAGATTTTTCATCGTTTTTGCCGGGCCGGTTTTCAACTTGTTCTTCTCGGTTGTACTGTTTTTCATGGTCTTCGCCTTTCTTGGTATCCCGACCTCGGTCGATACCACCCGCATTGGCAAGGTCAATGACAATTCTCCGGCGGCACTGGCAGGTTTGTTGGCAAATGACACGATTTTGCGAATCAATGATCGGGAGACTCTTATTTGGGATGATGTCCTCGAAGGAGTAAAGGGAAGTGAGGGAAAGCCGCTTGTTATCGTTGTGCAGCGTAATAACGAGAAGGTTCATCTTACGGTTACTCCCGCAAGAGATGCGGTTAAAAATGTGTTTGGCGAAGTGGTTGAGCAACGCTTCATGATCGGCATTAAAAAGGCCGACGAAATGATATGGAAAGAGAGCTCTTTATATGCATCTCTTGAAAATGCCTGCCTCCAGACCTGGATGTATATTTCTCTCACCGCAGTCGGCTTTGTGAAAATCATTCAACAAGTTGTTCCGGCTTCGGAAATAGGGGGACCAATCCTTATTGCGCAAATTGCCGGCGAACAAATGAAGGCAGGATGGGTTAACCTTATTTATTTCATGGGGTTGCTGAGTGTCAATCTGGGACTGCTCAATCTTTTACCAATCCCGGTTCTTGATGGGGGGCATCTGGCTTTTTTAACTATAGAAGGCCTGCGGCGTAAACCTCTGGACATGAGGGCACAGATTATTGCCCAGCAAATTGGTATCGGGCTTCTTGGCACGCTTATGATATTCGTTTTCTACAATGATATTGCCCGGCTGTTTCAGTGATGGACCAGAAAAAGACGCTGATTTTGTCATTGGAAACGGCTACACCTTGCAGCTCTGTGGCCTTAACTACCGGGACCAGGCGAAACGGTGAGGTGGTTGCGACACTGAGTCTTACCGGGAAGGTTAGTCATTCCAGGCGATTGCTCTCGGCCATTGACTGGCTCATGCATGAATCTGGGGTGCATTGGGAGGATATTGGTGGCATAGCAGTCAGCCTTGGGCCCGGTAGTTTTACTGGCCTACGTATCGGCATGGCAACAGCCAAAGGTCTTGCTGCCGGGGCAGGCAAGGTGCTGCTCGGAGTCTCCACTCTAGATTCCTTAGCTGCAAAATGTGTAACAGACCGTCTTATATGTAGCATTCTCGACGCCAGGAAGAAGGAGGTATATGCTGCCTTCTATCGCTGTAATAATGAGGGCTTGGCAGAATGTGTCAGCACGCCGGTAGTTCTGACTCCAGTGAAACTGGCAGCTGCCATAAATGAACCGGTTTTGCTGATCGGTGATGGCGCTCGAGTGTATGGGGACGTGTTGCAGGCGATGCTGCAGGAAAAAGCGATGATCGCTCCAGCCGGATTGCATGAACCTTCAGCCGCTTCGCTCGGGATGCTTGCCGGTGAATTGCTTGAAAAGGGGCTAGTGCTTGATTTGGCTGAGGGGGTGCCGATCTATGTCAGAAGTTCTGATGCCGAATTGAATCTGCTGAAAGCCCTAGCTCCCCCCCAAAAAAAGATTCCTGGCGGTGGTTGAAGGGTGGATGGTTTCAGAATCGGCAACCATTTGCGGTTGAGTGGCGTAGGTCAAGACTCTGTAAGAGCCGGAAAAACCTTTGGTAATGGATGGGCAGTCAAGAGATGATTGTCAGGAAAAAAACACGAGTTATCCAGGTAGGGGCCGTTGCTATTGGTGGAGAAAGACCAATCTCCGTCCAATCAATGACCAATACCGATACCCGGGATGTAGAACAAACCGTCGCTCAGATAAAGAGGCTGGAGGCGGCCGGGTGTGATATCGTTCGTGTCGCGGTTCTCGATGGTGATGCAGCTGAGGCTATCCGCAAGATTCAAGAGAGAATCTCCATCCCTTTGATCGGCGATATTCATTTTGATTATCGGCTGGCAATCGCGGCAATGGAAAACGGCGCTGACGGCATTCGCATCAATCCCGGGAATCTTGGCGGTGAGGACAAAATAGCCAGGGTGGTGGCCGCCGCCAAGTTGCACAAAGTGCCAATTCGCGTTGGTGTTAACAGTGGTTCGATTGAAAAGGATTTGCTGAAAAAGTATGGCTATCCAACTCCTGAAAACACCCAGGCTTTAATTGAAAGTGCTCTGCGCAATGTTCGGCTTCTGGAGAAACAAGGTTTTGAGGAAATCAAAATATCCATCAAGTCGTCAGATGTTCTGACCACCATCAGCGGCTATCAGCGACTTGCAGAAAACACAGATTATCCTTTGCACCTTGGGGTTACTGAAGCCGGCGGCCTCATTGCCGGAACGGTCAAGTCAAGTGTGGCCCTGGGAATTCTACTGAGCCAGGGGATAGGCGACACCTTACGGATTTCCCTCACTAGAGACCCGGTCGATGAAGTACGGGTAGGTTTTGAACTGTTACGCTCCCTGAAGATTCGCGAGCGTGGACCGGAACTCATTTCCTGTCCGACGTGTGGTCGAACCCGCATCGATTTGTTTAGTCTTGCCGAGGCAGTTGAGAGATATATTCAGACCATGGAAAGCCCTTTGAAAGTAGCGGTTATGGGGTGTGTCGTCAATGGCCCGGGAGAGGCCAAGCAAGCCGATATCGGTGTTGCAGGCGGCAACGGTGTGGGGATTATTTTTAAAAAAGGTGTGATCTGGAAAAAAGTTACAGAAGAAGAGCTGCTCGAGGTTTTCATGGGGGAATTGAAAAAGATGGAAGAAGAGGGGCGGAACGCGAGAAAATCTGCTGAAAATCCGGCAAGATGAAAAACTCTTTGCTTATTATGGCCTAGTATAGGGGCCTGAAAATAGACCCGTATTTCGGACACGGATTTTTTCATGACCTTCCAGGAATGACAGTCTCTGTGAAGGAAAATTGAACAATATTTATACCATACAGGATAATATATGAGATATTCTCAGTTGCTGTTGCCGACTCTTAAAGAGGTTCCGGCCGATGCCGAAATAGTAAGTCATATACTGTTATTGCGTGCCGGGTTTATTCGCAAGCTTACTGCCGGTATTTATTCCTATCTGCCTATGGGCCTTGCGGTAATTCGCAAGGTTGAAAATATTGTCAGAGAGGAAATGAACCGCGCCGGTGCTCAGGAACTGTTGATGCCCATGGTCCAGCCGGCCGACCTCTGGGTAGAAACCGGACGCTATAAAAAGTATGGACCGGAGCTGTTGCGGTTTCGTGACCGACATGATCGGGAATCCTGCCTCGGGCCGACCCACGAGGAGGTCATCACCGATATTGCCAGAAAAGAACTCCATTCATATCGGGACCTTCCTGTCAATCTCTACCAAATTCAGACAAAATTCCGTGATGAAATCCGTCCCCGGTTTGGTCTTATGCGCGGCCGAGAGTTCATCATGAAGGATGCCTATTCCTTTGATGTGAGCGATGCGGCGGCTGAGGTTTCTTACAGGAAAATGTATGATGCCTATAAGCGTATCTTCTCCCGTTGCGGCCTTGATTTTCGTGCAGTACAGGCAGATTCCGGGGCGATTGGCGGGAGTTTTTCTCATGAGTTTATGGTGCTGGCCAAAACCGGTGAAGATACAATCGTTGTTTGCAACACGTGTGAATACGCCGCCAATATGGAAAAAGCGGTAGTGAAGCTGCGTATTGGTGCTTCCACAGAAACACTCGCCGAGTTAAAAAAGGTCGAAACCCCAGGAAAACGTAAGGTCGATGCGGTCTGCGATTTTCTGGGAATTGGACCGGAAAAGTTAGTGAAGACTCTGGTCTTTATGGCAGATGGAAAACCGGTGGCGGTACTGGTGCGCGGCGACCGGGAAGTGGAAGAGGTGAAACTGAAGAATCTTCTCGGAGTGGCCGATGTGGAGATGGCCGATGACCTGGAGGTCTTTAATGCCACCGGCGTGCCGACCGGCTACCTGGGGCCGGTGGGGATTGCAATACGGGTCGTCGCCGACCAGGAAGTAGCTGCGATGCAAAACTTCTATGTCGGCGGCAATGAAAAGAACTACCATCTGCAGAACGCTAATCTCGGTCGGGATTTCCAGGTAGAGGCAATCGCCGATCTTAGACAGATTACTACCACAGATCCTTGTCCGGAATGCGGTGGGGCGCTCAGTTTAACGGAAGGCATCGAGGTTGGCCATGTCTTCAAGCTGGGCACCGGTTATTCACAGTCTATGAATGCCACTTTCCAGGACAGCGACGGTCAAGAAAAACATTTCGTCATGGGCTGTTACGGCATCGGCGTCAGCCGGGTTGTCGCTGCCGCCATTGAACAGAATCATGATGAAAATGGGATAATCTTCCCTGTGCCTCTAGCCCCGTGTACGGTTATTATCCTCAACCTCGGGGGTAAGGACGAAAAGCTTACCGCTGTTGCAGAAAAACTCTATAAGGATCTCCAGGAAGCAGGCATTGAAGTCCTCCTTGATGATCGTGATGAGCGGCCTGGCTTGAAGTTCAAGGATGCAGATCTCTTGGGTATTCCTTATCGGTTGACGATTGGAAACAGTTACGCAAAAAGTGGTAAGGTGGAAGTGAGACGGCGTAGGGACGCAGTAATAGAAGAAATGACCCCGGACGAGGCGGTAACGAACCTCTCTGACAGAATTACGGCTGAACTCCGCAAATAGTCAATAGGTTATTAATGGTAAACGAAACGACAATAAATCCGCACGGACTGAAAATCATCGCGGCCTCATACTTGCAGGGCGTTGACCTGTCCCGGATTGACGAGGCATGGGAAATTGTCACCCGGGTGCATAAGGGAAGCCGCCATTTTTCCGGGGAGCTGTACGTTATTCATTTGCTGGAGGTGGCCTCAACGCTCGCCTCCATGCACCTTGACCTCGACACTATTCTCGCAGGTATGC
Source organism: Pseudomonadota bacterium (assembly GCA_018821785.1). Taxonomy (GTDB): domain Bacteria; phylum Desulfobacterota; class Desulfobulbia; order Desulfobulbales; family Desulfocapsaceae; genus Desulforhopalus_A. The sequence continues at coordinate 2,721 of JAHJLI010000162.1, read as the reverse complement.
TTCACGGGGTTTTGAAGGAAGGAGCCAGCGGCAAAGAAGATGGGGTAAGTGTCGACTACCTTGTAGAAAAATTCGGCAAAGATGTCGCGTCAATAGTCGAGGGTTCAACTCGTATCACCCGGGTCCAGTACAACAGCAAGCTGGCCAGCCAAGCGGAGAATCTCCGGAAAATGCTTTTGGCCATGGCCTCCGATATTCGGGTGTTACTGGTTAAACTTATTGATCGGTTACTGGATATGTTCCTGCTTGATATGGTTGACAGGGAACAGCAGTTGGACATTGCCAGGGAAACAATGGATGTTTATGCCCCCTTGGCGAGTCGTCTTGGCATAGACTGGCTAAAAAGAGAGCTTGAAGACCATTCCTTCAAATTCCTCTATCCGGAAGAACATTATGAGCTGTCCCATAAGCTTGAAAGTTCCCTTGATGAGAGGCAGAAGTATGTCGATGAAGTCATCAATATTCTCTACGAAAAACTGGCCCAGAGTGGGATTAAGCCTCTGCGCATCATTGGTCGTCCAAAGCATCTCTATTCCATTTATAAGAAGCTGATTGCACAAAATATTCCCCTGGAACGGGTCTATGACAAGGTTGCTTTCCGGATAGTTGTGGGTACCGTCAATGAGTGCTACGAGTCGCTCGGAACTATTCATGCGGATTGGTCACCGGTTCCAGGCAGGATAAAGGATTTTATTTCTGTTCCAAAGGCCAACAACTACCAGTCGATGCACACAACGGTTGTCGGTCCTCGGGATCATTTCATCGAGATCCAGATCCGTACCGAAGAGATGGACCGTGTCGCCCAAGAAGGGGTAGCCGCGCACTGGGCGTATAAAGAAGGGCAGAAGATCAATAAAAATGACGCCAAACTGTTCCGTGAATTGAAAAAACTCGTCGCTTCTCTGCAGGAGGTTGAAGATCCTCGCGAGTTTCTCGATAGTGTCATCGGCGAGCTGTATGACCCGGAAGTCTATGCCCTTACTCCGACAGGAGAGGTCAAGGAGTTTCCCCTCGGCAGTTGCCCGATTGATTTTGCATATTCCATTCACACAGAGGTTGGCGACCGCTGTGTGGGCGCGAAAATTAACGGCCGCCAAGTGCCTCTTAAATATCAGTTGCAGACAGGCGATATTGTTGAAATCATCACCTCTCCCACCCAGATCCCTCGTAGGGGTTGGCTGGACCTGGTAAAAACCAGTCGAGCGAGAACCAGGATACGAGCATGGCTGCGGCGTGAAGAAAAGGAAAAGGCTCTCAAGCTTGGCAGGGAAATCTGTGAAAGAGAGATCCGAAAATACGACACCTCGCTGAAGAAGATCATTAAGAGCGGACATATCCGGTTGATTCTCAAGCAACTACGGTGCAACTCCCTCGACGATTTGCTCGCCAAGGTTGGCAGCGGAGCAATCACGGTCCAAAACCTAATCAAGGGGCTGCAACCGGCAGAGTTGCGAAGGGAACAGGAATCGCAAACAAGCGATCTGCCGCCGGAAGAATTGGCACACCTCATGGTGAGCCAGCAGGCAAGTGAGTCTGAACAGGGGAAATCGGGCATCAAGATTGACGGAATCGATGGGATGCTGGTGAAAATCAGTCAATGCTGTCAACCCTTGCCGGGTGATCCGATTGTTGGTTTCATCACCATGGGACGAGGCGTTTCCATCCATAAGGCCGATTGCATCAACCTGCTCAGTTCCGACCCCAAACGCTGGATCGATGTCTCCTGGAGTGGCATCATTGAAAAGAACTACAAAGTCGGAATTCACATCAGTGCAGAAAACCAGAGGGGCATTTTTGCGGAAATAAGCGGTGCCATCAGTTCCGATAATGCCAATATTGTTGATATCTCTGCTCATACCACAGCGACTGACAGGGCAGAAATGACCATTTCACTGGAAGTGGGACACCTCGAGCATCTCCACACACTGATGCAGCACTTGCGGCAGTTGCCGGCCGTTATTGCCGTCAGGAGATTATAGCCAAGGGGCCCGGGGAGAATCATGAAGTGCCAAATCTGCGGCAACGAGAGACCTGCGACGAGCTTCAGTTGTCCCTATTGTGGTGATGTCACTGAGGTGCTGGTTGACCGGAAACCGAAGATATTTGTGCATAAAACCGTCAATCTTGAGGCAGGGCGGCCGGTGGTGGAGGTGGCCTTGAGTCGGTGTCGTGAGGTTATTGACGATGCAATACTTAACAAAATCAGTGTGATCACACTGATTCACGGCTACGGTTCAAGCGGCAAAGGCGGAGCAATAAAATCCGAGTGTAGAAAGACTCTTGATTATATGAAAAGTAAAAGAATAATCAGCGATTATATCGCTGGAGAGGACTTCCATAAAAAATCAGGACGAGTAAGATCCCTTTTACAACGGTATTCCCAGCTGGCCAAGGATAGAAATCTCAATCAGGGCAACCAAGGTATTACTCTGGTGATCTTGTCCTTTTGTGTATTGTATTGCAAAGTCCTTATTGTAGTAATGACAATCTTTAATACGACTTGTTTGTCGTAAATACTCTATGTCCAATAAACTCAAGAGAGGAGTTACTGATGAAAAAAAGTTTCATATCGGCGGTGGTGGTATAGATTCTCTATCCCGACGCCCTGAGAATCGGCCGAAATTCTCAACTTGCGTTACATTTCATGAGAAAGAGACAGCCAAGGAGAATGAGAAAACCTCTGCTATTGCCTGAGTGAGTGGGTAGAAAGCAGGAACCGCC
>JAHJLI010000161.1 GCA_018821785.1 Pseudomonadota bacterium | reverse complement strand
GGCGGTTCCTGCTTTCTACCCACTCACTCAGGCAATAGCAGAGGTTTTCTCATTCTCCTTGGCTGTCTCTTTCTCATGAAATGTAACGCAAGTTGAGAATTTCGGCCGATTCTCAGGGCGTCGGGATAGAGAATCTATACCGCAAGGTTAGCTTTAAGAACACTCTGTTTGTGTTTGAAACTCCTTCGCACAAGCTCTACTGGAATAATAGAATATCCGTGTATTCTTAATTCATTATCTCTTCGCCACTTGATAGCCAATCGTAGTGCCTCAGCTTTCCCATACTTATTTACGGAAAATTTCTTAGTTTTTCTTTTGCCTGAACCAATTGCAATATAACTGTAGCAAAAACTTTCTAAGGCAGATACTCCAGTCACTCCGGTCTTGTTGGTGTTCTTATTTTTTGTGGGTAGATTTCTCATCATGCTGAGACTCATTTGATCTTAATTCACCACTGATTTACAACTTCAACACGTAACGCATTGGGTTACGCGGTGAATTGAGTTGTTAAAATTAAGTATCATGCTCCAAGAATTTCTCTGCACATTTTACTTAAATGTTTCCCTCATCTTAGGATGTCAATACGTCAAGCCTGAATTCTCCGTTGCAGCCTTTTTGTCGCCTTGCATCTTGAAAGCAAAATTGGTAGGCCTGCAAAAAAGAGAAATATCGTCGTGGGTTCGGGTACAGGCTCCACTAAAACTCGCATGGCCGATTCACCACCATTCCCAAAGTATATTTGCCAATCTTCCCCTTCAGTTTGATTTGATCTCACTGCGTTTGTTGTAAGATACCAGGGTACGTATTGCCATGAAATGCCAGCGTGTGGCGTATCGGTCTGAGCGACAATCCAATACTTTTCACCTTTGTCAAGAAAATTGGTTCCCTGCCAAGTCCACTCCAAAATTGTCGCTGATGTCGCTATTTCAACGAGCTGAGAAGAGGTTTCAATCTGGGTTAGAGGTATGTTCCCACCATCACTCCAGAGCGAAAACTCTACATTGACTGGCACTGAATTGAAGAAGGGAAAAGAATAAATGGGTGCAAAAACGCTAGTTAGCGCACCAGACACCAAAGATGTGAACTGCATTCCCTGGCGAGTGAGAGGAGAACCGATGAAATACATATCCGGGCCGTAATTCGCTCCACCTGAATTAGTGAGGAATATATCCGTCGGCATATTATCGAAAGCAATCGATGTCGCCCGAACATTGGTGTAACACAAAGTAATCAAAAGCAATGACAAAGCATAAAAACTATTCCGCATAAAGTTCTCCTAATAGATTTAATAGTTGTTTTTTGAGATTAACGTTTGAACTCAGCGGAAAAAAGAGTGCGTCTGTCGAGGGCTTTTGCTCCAGCTATGGTATCTTGGTCAACATATTTCCAAAAGATCGTAACAAGTATCGTCCGTAAAAAACCGCCGCTATGTCCTCCCTCTCCACCCCTTTGTGGCAGATTATAGAGATATATTCTCCATTTTTCCCAAAGATTGGCATGTTGTAAGATATTTCTGAGTTATCGACAATATATTTCCTTCAAATTGAACCAATAAACTCAAACGAGGAGTGAATCATGACCGTAGAACAGCACGACGATTTAATTATAGAACTGAGTTTTTATAGCCCGTCACAGATCCACATGATGGTAATAGAATATCATCAATGCCCTAACAAAGGCGATTACCAATACCCTTTTTACGAATTCTTGAAAGAAAAGCTTGAAATAGAAGGCTATTGGAAAAAAGTTGGACTTGCTTGACTCCGCCTTGTTTAGCGGCCACCACGGCAATAGATTGTTTTGTTCAATTACGAATGTATTTCATGTTTACCAAAGATAATTTTTCTTACAGCTTGGACAATTGTTCAGCCTGATTCAGTTGAAACAGGCTGCCATGCCGAACCTTGCGGATTTTCCTCGACCCTCCACTTTACGAAGAAGTTATTGGGGCAGGACACAGAACTATTGTCAACAATTTTCCTCTTTCTTAGAGGCTAACCTCGTTGTAAACACTGCGTTGAAATATAGAAATTTTTCAGATTGCAAAATAGCAACGATCCTTGACTTCCCTAACGAAATCGAATAAACAAAAAGAGATGCTGTTCTTATTTAGACTGCATTAGTGCCAGCACGGAATCCCGGCTGGTTCCCGTAACTACCCATCAAGGTGAGCGGGCTTCTTCAACGGTTTTAAGAAGCTTACTCACACCATTTCTTATAGTTAAGCTTCTTAAAGTACATTTTCTTAAGGAGCTTACGCATGACCAGTCAAATCGTTATTAAAAACCGTCACAAAGCATTTCAGAACCAAGCAGACCGTTGTTATTATTGCGGAAGCATGATGTGGCTAGACAATAGAGAAGATTTTGCTGCAAAGCAAAACATCTCGATAGCAGAAGCAGCGAGATTCAAATGCACAGCAGAGCATCTTGAAGCCAGGTGTGATGGAGGTGACAACAGCCAAAGCAATATAGTTGCAGCCTGCCTTTTTTGTAATAGTGGACGTCATCACCGGAAAAAACCACTTGTTCCCAACAAATACAGAGACCTTATACGAAATCGACTTAAAAAGGGCAAATGGCATCCAAAATCGCTTCACCATCTTGTGTGGTTGGGGGATGTTTCAGCATCCCCGTCCCGTCCTTTCTGTACAGCTTATTCTTTCTGAGCAATCTCCGATTTGGTCGACCGATCAAGATTAAAACCGCTGGTCACACTATTGCCGGAGCCGATAGCAGTATTATCCGCCCGGTTGAAGGCCCCATCGATATTGATGCTTTCGCCGGTGATTTTCGTCCCGCCGTTCGTTTCTTTTAAGGCCATTCCTATACCCTTGCCCGTGGTGTAGACGATAGTTGCCGGAGCACTGCCTGCCTCAGCGACAAAACCCGTGGCGGCAGTTATGGCCTCGGCCGTCTGGCCCTTTGGTGTCTCGGTTGTTTTCAGCTCCACTCCATACGTTCCTGCTTCATCCTTTCCCTGGCCCAGTTCGGCGAAGAGCGGCTGCAGATCCATCTCGGTTACGGCAACGATCTTGCCGGTCTGATCATAGGTGGTGCTTTTAAAGGTTGGATTTGCCTTTGCCGGAGTCTTCTTGGCAGAGATCTCCTCTCGCCTGGTCTGCAAAACTCCCTGCTTGGTCTTTTCTTCAGCCACCCTGATATCCTTATGTGCGGCCATCCTGCCGTCATCCAGGACACCGCATCCAGCGAGCAGACAAACAGCCAACAGCATCAACCAAAAAATCGATTTCATCATCACACCTCAATTTCAAAATGTTGTAGATTCGGGGCCTCGCCGATAAT
>JAHJLI010000160.1 GCA_018821785.1 Pseudomonadota bacterium | reverse complement strand
TTAAAAACGCCTTTACGTTGATCAAGGAACTCATAGCGGAAGAGAACACCTGTGTCCAGGACATCCATGATCTGTTTTTTTTCTTCATCCCCGAATATTTCAAATCCCGGCATATGCAGACTCCTTTTATTCTGCCCGACAAAACTCTTGATGGGCAATTATTGTTCGTTCGGTTTATCCTTGAGAAGGCAGTGTGGCAAATAATCATTTCATGGTGGTAAAAAGCTTAGAGTTATCAATAAGACGAACGACCCCGCCAATTTTAACAGCGATTGCTAAGACACTGCTGCTTCCGACCAAGGTTTCTGCCTGAAGTGAGTGTTCATTGATTACCACCGCATATTCAAGCTTCCCTCCAGCTTCAGCAACAGTTTTTTTGGTCGCTTCGATAATTGTATCTGCTGCGACAACCTGTTGTTCATGTGCCACTTTTTTCTGTGCAGACTGAATCGATCTGTACAGACAAAGAGCCTGCGTACGCATTTCGCCCTGGAGATATTTATTCCGGGAACTCATGGCTAAACCATCTTCTTCGCGAACAATGGGGGCACCTACAATCGTCGCAGGAAAATTGAGATCCCGCACCATTTGCCTGATAATCGCCAGTTGCTGAAAATCCTTTTCACCAAAAATGGCGACGTCCGGACTTGTCAGATGCAGGAGTTTACTTACCACTGTGGCGACACCATCAAAGTGGCCCGGCCTGTTGGCGCCGCACATTCCTTGCGACAGAGTGCCGACGCTGACCGTCGTTTGAAAACCATGAGGGTACATCCCTTTTGTGTCTGGACAAAAGATTACATGAACACCCTCTTTCTCGGCGAGATCGCAATCGGCCTGGAATTGTCTGGGATAGGCATCGAAATCCTCATGTGGTCCAAATTGTATGGGATTGACAAAGATACTAGCAATGATTCTGTCAGCGTTCTCAGCTGCTTTACGCATAAGGGAAAGGTGCCCGGCATGCAGACAGCCCATAGTCGGAACGAGGGCAATTTGCATACCTTCTTTTTTCCAGGTATGGGCCTGAAGCTGCATTTCCGCTGGAGATTGTATAATTTTCATTTCCATCTTCAACAGAGCACGTTAGAGGCGAGCTTTCAGTCGAGCAATTCTCCCATCAATCTGCTCTTTTGACTGCGCAAACGAAGGATCATCACCAATGCTCAGGAGGAAATTATTGTAAATTGCGATAGCCTTTTCGATATTACCCTGAACTTCCTCGAGTCTTCCCATACCGGAATAGGCAATATGCTCATAGCCCTTGAAACCTTTCAGGCGGTCATACTCTTTTGTGGCTTCGAGGAATTTTTTATCAACCTCTAAGGCTTGGGCTAAACTAAACAGCACCAGCGGATAGAGAGGTTTGGCAACATCGGTTTTCTCGAGGATTTTGCGGTATTTTTCTCCTGCTTCGCTATAAGCGCCGTTCTGCATATCAAGATGGGCAATCTCGATTTTGGCCCAGAGTGCCGATGATGTACTGCCGTACTCCTCAGACACCTTGCGCAGCGCTTCAGCCTGCCCTTCCTTGCTTTGCTGCATGGCTTTTGCCAGTGCCGAAGATGCCTCCTCTTTGCGCTTCCCCTGGTATGAGCTATACAGCGATGTAAAAACAATTGCAGTAACGATCACTGCGATACCAATTTGGATGATTCTCAGGTTGCCCCGAATAAAACTTATGGCCTTTGGGGGAAGATTGAAATGTTCCAACAATCCCTCAACCTTATCAAACGTGGTTTCGGCAGTAAGACGTTTATTGAACGCACTTTCACTGGCCATGCGATATTCCTCCTTGAACTCAAGACGTATTAAATTAATAAATGACAGGACATAGACCGCACAATATAATATAAACCCGTATGTCTGTCTATGCGTAATCAGTTGGTTCAAGCCAACTTGAAAATCCTCCTCTGGCGATGATGAACACCATAAATAAAGAGTCCATCCTTACTGTTAGTCAGCTTACCGCAGCAATCAAAGATATCCTCGAAACCGAGTACCGTTTTGTGAAAATCTGTGGTGAAATTTCCAATCTGAAAACCCCTTTTTCTGGGCATAGCTACTTCACTCTGAAGGATTCAGGAGCACAGATCCGGGCAGTACTTTTTAAGCAGCAGAAAAGGTTTGTCGAGCTCAATGTTCAGGACGGTCAGCAAGTGGTGGTGTTTGGAAGAATTTCATTGTATGAACCGCGTGGGGAATATCAGATTGTCGCAGATTCAATTGAACTCTACGGTATTGGTAAATTATTAAAAGAATTTGAGCAACTTAAACGAAAACTCGCCGACAAGGGCTATTTTGCCGTCGAGTTTAAAAAGCCCTTGCCCCCTTACCCCGGGAAAATAATCATCATTTCTTCTCCAACCGGAGCGGCGATCCAGGACTTTCTCAAGATAGTTAAAAACAGAATGTCTCCCGTGCATATTCAGATTTTGCCTGTAAAAGTGCAAGGGAAAACTGCCGCTGCCGAGATAGCAAAGGCCATAGGCATAGCCCAGAAAATTGCCGATGCAGATGTTATTGTCCTCTGTCGAGGAGGTGGTTCCATCGAAGACCTCTGGGCCTTCAATGAG
>JAHJLI010000159.1 GCA_018821785.1 Pseudomonadota bacterium | reverse complement strand
CTCTTGAAAAAAACAGAGCTGTAATTGCAGCTCGCCTTGCTAAAGAGCAAAAGATCGCTGAGGATATTGCCAAAAAGATTTCCGGGCTTGCCATAATAATTGAGCAACTGGCTGGAAACGACGAACGCCTTTTCGGTTCTGTTACTAGTGCCGATATCTGTGCAAAACTTGCAACCTTGGATGTCCAGATTGACAAGAAACAAATCGTTCTGGCTGAACCAATAAAAACCCTTGGGGTTGCGAAGGTTCAAATCAAGGTTGGCTACAATGTGACAACAGAAATCAGTATTAATGTGGTGCCGATGAAAGTTCAGTAATGTGAATATTCCTCGGTCACGCATGTTGGCCGAGGAATTCATTATGGTCTTTCGCCAATCGGTCCATTCACACACTCAGGATCCCACCAACACACCTTGAGGCTTGACCTTAACGGTGTTTTTTTGTTTAAAGACAAATGATTATTCGCCAATGATTGAATCAAACAAAACTGTTTTTCCTGCAAGGATGCCACCCCAAAATATCGAGGCTGAGCAGGCAGTTCTTGGCTCGATCCTGCTAAAAGCTGATGTCTTTAGCGCAGTTTTGGAGATTCTCAAGACAGGAGATTTTTACAAAGACGGTCATAAACTTATATATGAAGCAATGATCGATCTCTTTGAAAAAAATGAACCTCTTGATCTCTTGACTGTCTCCAACCAACTTCGAGATATAAACAAAATAGATCAGGCGGGTGGACCAACCTATCTTTCCGCCCTCACCTCGATTGTTCCAGTCACAGCTAATATTGCAAGCTACGCAAAAATCATTCGCGAAAAATCTATTCTTAGAAAATTGATATCAGTGAATACCGATATTGCCACCCGCTGTTTTGATGAGCAGGGCGATATCGATCTTCTTGTTGATAGAGCGGAACAAGCAATTTTCGATATTGCAGGCACAAAGGGAGACCAGAATTTCACACCTGTTAAGGTCATTGTTCCTAAGGCCTTTGCCATGGTCGAACAGCTTTATAAAAGAAAAGAGCTAATCACCGGCGTTCCCACAGGCTATGGCGAAATTGACAGAATGACCGCCGGGTTACAACCGTCTGATCTCATTATTGTCGCCGCAAGGCCATCCATGGGCAAGACCTCCTTCGCTATGAATATCGCCCAGCATGCAGCTCTCGTTGAAAAAATTGGGGTTGCCATTTTCAGCCTTGAGATGTCAAAAGAACAACTGGTGATGCGTTTATTGAGTTCAGTCGGCAGAATCGATTCCCAAAGAATTCGTACCGGAAAATTGCGCAGTGAAGATTGGCCTAAGCTTACTCGAGCAGTGGGTATGCTCTCCGAAGCACCAATGTTTATCGATGACACCCCTGCTATCTCCGTCTTGGAAATGCGCGCTAAAATCAGGCGCCTCGCTTCGCAACACCAAATCGGACTCGTTATTGTTGATTACCTGCAACTCATGCGTGGCAGAAACGATAGTGAAAATCGAACCCAGGAAATCAGCGAAATCTCCAGATCGCTTAAAGCTCTTGCCAAGGAGCACAACCTCCCTGTCATTGCACTTTCCCAATTAAACCGAGGCCTTGAGAGCCGAACAGACAAGCGGCCTATGATGGCTGACCTTCGTGAATCCGGGGCGATAGAGCAGGATGCGGACGTAATCTGTTTTATTTACCGAGACGAGGTTTACAATAAGGCGGAGGATAATCCTGAAAGGGGCACCGCTGAAGTGATAATTGGTAAACAGCGAAATGGCCCAACCGGGCTTTCAAGATTGACTTTCATTAAAGAATTCACGATGTTTGAAAACATGAGTAGCTTTGATGAGCAGGAAGGTTTCAACTAACTTGAGGTATAAGAATGACCAGCGACAGCATTTTTTCAAATAAATACGATTTCAAAACCATTGAAGCTAAATGGCAGAAACTGTGGGATGGCAGTCAGACTTATCAAGTCGCTGAAGATAGCTTTAAAGAAAAATACTATGTTCTTGAAATGTTCCCCTACCCTTCTGGTCGCATCCATATGGGACATGTCCGGAATTACTCAATCGGCGACGTGGTCGCCCGCTACAAGAGGTTGCGTGGTTTTAATGTTCTCCACCCAATGGGTTGGGACGCGTTCGGACTACCGGCTGAAAATGCGGCTCAAAAAAATAATAGCCATCCCGCAACCTGGACGTATGCCAATATCGACTACATGAGAAACCAGTTGCGACAACTCGGCCTTTCGTATGATTGGAGTCGGGAAATCGCCACATGTAATCCTAAGTACTATCGATGGGAACAGCTCCTGTTCATCGAAATGTTTCGTAAAGGACTTGTCTATCAAAAGACAACAACCGTCAACTGGTGTGAATCATGCAAGACGGTCCTTGCTAATGAACAGGTTATTGATGG